>SPQI01000497.1 GCA_004570315.1 Oxalobacteraceae bacterium OM1
CCTTCGGCCTGGGCTTCGGCGCCGGCGGGCGCGGCTTGGGTGCACAGACCGATTTCAGCAGTTGTGCTTCGAGCGAATCGGGCACGGCATCGCTCATCTCTTTGTCACGCTTCTCCCGCGCCACCACGGTACCGCCGGCAAAGCGGGCGGGATAAGCGATCCATTCGGCGCTGCCGGTACGCTCGGCCTTGCAATCCACCAGCATCCGCTCGCGCATCGACACGTACGCCATGTCCTTCTCGAAATACTCGGGCGCGGCCAACTCGGAATGCACCCACACCGCGAGCTTCCCATCGACAGGGCGTGACTCGCGGTGGACAAATACCGCTGCGCGCTCAGTCCTGGCGAGCGGCTTCCATCCATCCGGCAACGCCTGCTGTCCTTGCGCATACAAGGCGTCGACCGATTCGGCCTGCGCGAGGCCGCGGGCGGCGAGCATGGCCAGCAAGACGATGGAGCGAATGTTCATGCGGTGTCCTTTCCCGTTCGAGCAGCGCCTTGCCGATGCGTCTAGCACTTCAGTCAAGCAAGCGCAGCAGGCAAGAAATATGGTCCATTGTATTGAACTATGGAAACCATAGCCGGTCTAGATGCGCGTCGTTTCCTTTCAGGAATTCCATGCTGCCTCGCTATGTGTTTCATCTTCGCTATGCCGCGCTGATGCTGGTCCTCGTCTCGCTTGCAGCCAACCGGCAGGACGAGCGCGAATCCGGCCGGCACCGTCAGAGCGGCCGCAACCGCCACACGCCTTCGGCCGTCGTGCCGGTGCTGGGTATCCGGGGCTGAGCGCCATGACGGTATCGGCCCACGAGCGTGCGCTGTTGCCCGGCGTCGCGTTGCAGGGAGCCGTCGGCGCGCTCGGCGGCTTCATCGGCTTCTTCATCACGGCGGCCTATCGGGTCGAGGCGATGTTCATGTTCACGGCGGTGATGCAAACGGCCGCGACCGCTTCCATCGTCTTGAGCTATCTCGCCGGCCCGCGCCTGCGTCTCGACGGCCGCCGGCTGCTGCGCCTCGGCTTCCTGCTGCCGGGCCTGCTGCTGCTGTTCGGCGACGGTTCCGTCACCGTGCTCGGCATCGCCTTCGGCAGCTTCATCGGGCTGACCTGGGGCGCCCGGCATTGGCTGGAAATGCTGCTGCTGCGCGACGAGGAACGCGACGGCTACGCGGCGCATTCCGGCGCCGCCACCGTGGCGCTCAGCGTGGCGGCAACCCTGGCGACCACTGTTCTGCTCGCCGTGGCGGGCGAGCATAGCCGCCTGGTCTACCAGCTCTATGGCGTGCTCTGCATCGCGGGCGCCTTCTCCCTCGGCAAGCGCATTCCCCGCACCGAGCCGGTTTCGTTAAACCGCCCGCTGGACGTCCTCCGCCAGCCGGAATTCCTGGCCTGCCTGCCGCTGTTCTTCCTCGAGTCCGGCCTGTTCGGTATCGGACAGTGCCTGGCCTCCGCGGGTGCGGCGCATTCGCTGGGTTCTGCGAGCGATTTCGGCTGGGTATCGACCGTGGCCGGGATGGCGGCGGGTGCCGCGCTGTACGTCACACGCAGCCGGCGCGGCGTGGAGAACCGGCTGCGCTGGCTGGGCGGCTCCTGCTTCGTCGTCGGACTGTCCTTCGTGCTGCTCGGGGCGTCGGCGTGGCTGCCGGGATTGTTCGTGGTGTACTCGGTGCTGAAGGCTGCGGGTGGACCGTTTCTCGCGGCGAGCGAGCAGGTGCTCAATCAGCGCACCCTCGATATTCGCGGCGCACTGGCCGATCGCATCGCGGCGCGGGAGTGTGTGCTGTGGGTGCTGCGGATGGGGTCGTTGTTGCTGTTCTGGGGACTGACGGCGCACATGAAGCCGATGACGGTGCTCGTGGCGGGCTCGTTCTCGCTGGCGGTGGCGACGGCGCTTGAGTATGCGTTCGGGAAGGCGTTGTTGTGGAGGCGGGCGGTGGGGCAGGCGGTTTGATGCGCCTACGCAAGAGCCAGTTAGCCCAACATCCCCTTAAGCGTCTCCAAGGTATCCGCTTCCTCGATCCCCTTGTCATCCCGAATCCGCAATATCCGCGGGAACCGTACCGCGATCCCCGACTTGTGCCGCGGCGAGCGCGCAATCCCCTCGAAGCCGATCTCGAACACCATCGTCGGCTGCACGCTGCGCACCGGGCCGAACTTCTCTACAGTCGTCCTGCGGATCGCCGCGTCGACGCGTGCAATCTCCGCATCCGTCAATCCGGAATACGCCTTGGCAAACGGCACCAGCCGGCGCGTAGCGTCCGCATCGGTATCCCAGACGGCAAAGGTGTAGTCGGTGTAGAGCGATGCCCGCCGCCCATGGCCCGCCTGCGCATACACGAGCACCGCATCGACGGCGTACGGATCGATCTTCCACTTCCACCACGTGCCCACATCCTTGGTCCGGCCGACGCCGTAGCGCGCACTGGCCGCCTTCAGCATCAACCCCTCGACGGCCCGCGAACGCGAGCTCTCGCGCAGCGCTTCGAGCTCGTCCCAGCTGGCTGCGTCCACCAGCGGCGACAGCTTCAACGCCGCGCTGCCCGACTGCGCCGCCACCTGCTCCAGCAATGCGCGCCGTTCGTCCTGCGTGCGGGCGCGGACGTCGCTGCCCTCGTGCTCCAGGATGTCGTAGGCGACCAGCGCGGCAGGCAGCTCCACGAGCATCTTCGCCGACAGCGTCTTGCGGCCGATGCGCTGCTGTAGCTCGGCGAAGGGTGCCGGCATGTCGTTCTTCCAGATCAGGATTTCGCCGTCGATGACGGTGCCCTCGGGAAGGCGGATGCCGCTGATTTCGGGGAAGCGGTCGGTGATGAGGTCCTCGCCGCGCGACCATAGCCAGGTCTGCCCGCTGCGCCGCACCAGCTGCGCGCGGATGCCGTCGTATTTCCATTCCGCGTGCCAGTCCTTGACCTCGCCCAGCGTGCGCGGATCGGCCTGCAGCGGATGGGCCAGAAAGAATGGATAGGGCTGCCCGCCCAGCGGCTGATGGCCTTCTTCACGGTGCGGCGCGATGAGCTGGCGATACTGTTCGGCGGTCGGCCGCACGGTGCCATCGGTCCAGCCCATCAGGCGCTGCGCCACGATCTTGGGATCGACGCCGGCCAGCTCGCCCAGCGCGCGCGTCACCAGCAGGCGCGAGACGCCCACGCGAAAACCGCCGCCGATCAGCTTCATGAGCAGGAAGCGCTCCTGCTGCCCGAGCTCGTCCCAGTACGAAGCCATCGCGCGCCGCACCTCTTCCGGCGCCGCACCGCGCAAGGGCGCGATGCGCTGCTCCATCCAGACCGCGAGGCCGATGTCCGAGGCGTGTTGCGGCGGCGGCAGGAGCAGGGCGATGGTTTCCGCAAAGTCGCCGACGGCGAGATGGCATTCCTCGAACAGCCATTCGTCGAGGCCGGCGATCTCGATCGCAAGTTCGCGCAGCAGGCGCGTCGGCACCGCCTGGCGTGGCTTGCCGCCGGCGAGAAAGTAGACCGCCCAGGCGGCGTTGTCGGGTTCGGCGCGGGTGAAGTAATTGCGCAGCGCGTCGAGCTTGCGACGCGTGGCGGTGGTGGCGTCCAGCTCGGCGTAGAGGCGGGCGAATTCACGCATGGGCGTCTGGCGTAGTTACGTCTTCTTCGGCGCCGTATTCGGTGTCGAAGGCCCCGGCGTCGAGGCCGTTCTGTTGCAGCCAGCGGACCAGCACCGGCACCTGGCCATGCGTGACGATCACGCGCTGCGCGCCCGTCGCGTGGATAGCCGACATCAGCCCCGGCCAGTCGGCATGGTCCGAAAGCACGAAGCCGCGATCCACCGCCCGCCGCCGGCGCGCCCCGCGCAGCTGCATCCAGCCGCTGGCGAAGCCGTCGCTGTAGTCGCCGAAGCGCTTCATCCAGGGCGAATTGCCGGCCGAGGGCGGGGCCAGCACGAGGGCGCGCCGGAGTTCGGATTTGTCGGTGATGTCGGTGACCATCCGCGTCGGCGGCAGCGCCACGCCGGCCTCGCGGTAGGCCCGGTTCAGCGGTTCGATCGCACCGTGGCAGACGATGGGGCCGAGGCCCGCAAGGTCCGGATTCACGCCGGCGAGAATGCGCTGCGCCTTGCCGAAGGAGTAGCAGAACAGGACGCTCGCGCGGCCCTCGGCGGCGTTGGCCGCCCACCAGGCATCGATGTCGGCAAAGATGTCGGCTTGCGGCTGCCAGCGGTAGATCGGCAGGCCGAAGGTCGATTCGGTGATGAATGTGTCGCAGCGCACCGGCTCGAAGGGCGTGCAGGTGACGTCGGCTTCCACTTTGTAATCGCCCGACGCGACCCACACCTCGCCGCCGCATTCCATGCGCACCTGCGCGGAACCGAGCACATGCCCTGCGGGATGAAGCGAGATGCGCACGCCGTTGTGCGTGACGGCCTCGCCGTAGGGCAAGGTGTCGAGGCGGATGTCGCCCAGCCGGGCGCGCAGCACGCCTTCGCTGCCTGCCGCGGCGAGATAGCTGGCGTGGCCGATGCGCGCGTGGTCGGCGTGTGCGTGCGTGATCACGGCGCGTTCCACGGGCCGCCACGGATCGATGTAGAACTGCCCCGGCACGCAGTACAGTCCTTCCTTCCGTGCGACCACCATGTCCGCCATGCGCGCTTCCTCCTCAGGTCATGTTCATTGGACAACTTGCCCCAAACGGAATTCGCCCCGGCATGACGAGCCGGCGCAAACGGGAACGCCTTCCTGCCGGCGCGGACTAAGTTGTAAAGAGGGAAGCATGAGACAAGAAGAGATTGGCTGGACCCGGCGCGCCGCCGCCTGCCTGCAAGCCGTCTGGCGGCTCGCCATGCCGTTCTGGATGTTTCGCGACGTCGCCCACGGCAGCGTGGAGCAGCGCATCGCGAATTACCGCTACAACCGCGAGCGCCGCAAGCTGCTGCCGTTCTACGTGCTGAAATGGATCGGCATTTCCGCCTGCCTGATGCAGATGATGCGCGTGCTCTCGGACTTCGCCGCGACACAGGCCGACAGCCCGCTTTGCGCGGTGCTGTTCTGCATGAGCGCCGGCATCGCCTTCGCGTTTTCCTGCGTCGTGGTGGCGGTGCTCCTGTGCTGCTACCTGTTTCTCACCTGCGTAAAACGGTAGCGGGAGTCAGGCCGCGTCGTGGGCCTCCGCCGTGCGGCGGCTGTGGTCGTAGATGTCGTCGATGGCATTGAGCTCGAGCACGGCGACGATGAAGATGCCGACAACCGAGCCTGCAGTCAGGACGGCGAGCAGCAAGATGATTGCTGAGACCATGTTCGTTCCTCCCGGTGTCGTTCCATTGCGTCGCGCACTACTGAGTCGTAATGCGGTGGCGAACGGTTCCCGCATGAGATTCATTACAGCACCGCGTCTGGCGGCTCTGTTGCGGAAGGTCAATGGCCGTAGGGGAACTAATCGGCGATGCAGCGGGTTCTTGGCTTTGCTCAACGGGAACGGATGCTGCACCGCGACGATGCAAGACGCGCACGGCGCAGGCAGCGCCGTGGCGGGGATGGGGAATTACAGACGCTTGGCGAGATACAGCGAGGGAAAGGTCATGGCGGTCCAGAACTCGATCGCGGTATCGATCAGGCGGGCGTTCAATGCGAGTGCGGCGGCGTAGTGTTCCATGGCAGGTCTCCCTAAGGTGAGGCTGCACTGTAGCAAGCGTCGTGCACTGCGCCATTGAGCATTCTCAACGATGATGCGTCACGGCATCTTTCCCGGCAGTCCGGCGGGCGCGTCGCCATCGATCTCGATGCGCAGGCGCGGCAGGAATTCCGGATAGGTCCGCTGAATGAAGTCGATCAGTCCTTCCCGGACGAAGCAGCGCAGTTCCCAAGTGCGGCCGGCGTCGGCGGCGCTGACCAGTACGCGCAACTGCATCGCCCGCTCGTTGGCATCGACGACATGCGTGACGACGAGCCTGCCGTCCCAGTCCGGCGCGTTCTGGCACAAGCGTTCGGCTTCCTTGCGGAACGCGTCCACCGGCATGCGGTAGTCGGTCCAGATGGTGACCGTGCCGAGGATGTCCGAACTCGTGCGCGTCCAATTCTGGAACGGATGCTCGATGAACCACTGCAGCGGCACGATCATGCGCCGCTGGTCCCAGATGCGGACCACCACATAGGTTCCGGTGATCTCTTCCACCCAGCCCCATTCGTTCTCGACGATCACGACGTCCTGCAGGCGGATCGGCTGCGTCAGCGCCAGCTGGATGCCCGCCAGCAGGTTGCCCAGCACCGGCTTGGCGGCGAAGCCCACCACCAGGCCCGCGACGCCGGCGGAGGCGAGCAGGCTGGTGCCAAGCTGACGCAGCAGCGGCAGGGTCATCAGCGCGAAGCCGGAGCCTGCCAGCACGATGACCACCATCAGCGAGCGCGTCAGCACCCTGGTCTGTGTCTGGATGCGGCGCGCCTGCAGGTTGTCCGGCGTGTCGGCCGGATTGCGGTCGAGGATAGTCTGCCCGACCGCCTTCACGCAGCGCAGCCCCCACCAGGTGATCGAGGAAATCAGCAGCAGGGCGGCGATGTGCCGCAGTGTGCTGATGCCCCCGAGATTGTCGGGCGCGCTGCGCAGGATCACTTGCACCGTGAGCAGGAACAGCGCGACGCCGGCGGCCCGGTGGCCGTACTGCACGATGCGGTTGGAATAGGGCAGCTGCAGCGTCAGGCGGTATAGCAGGGCGGTGCCGACCCGATGGACGACCATGGTGGCGAACATCGCGACGAGCAACTCCACCATCAGGCCCACCCAGGGCATGTTGTTGACGAGGACGACCCAGGGCACCAGCGTATAGACGAGCGGGTCGGTCCAGGACCAGTTGGATGGATTCATCGGCAGGCAAGCCGCAGGCAACCGGCGGCGCTGACGCGACGCGGCGTGCGGCGAAACGGCGGGCTCAGGCCGGGCGGCGACGCGCCTGGGTCACCGGATTGGGATCGGGCACCGGCGTCTCGCCGGGCTCGGGCTCCTGGTCGGGGATGGGATCGTTGCCGGGCGCAACCGGTTCGGTCGGAACCTGGTGCTGGGTACGGGACATGTAGGTCTGCTCCTTGAAACGCATGCGGTAATGCTAGCGCGCGGTACGCGCCGCTCCTTGATCCGTGTCGGATGCAGGATCGGACCCGGAAAGAAAAGCCCGCAGACCTTGCGGTTTGCGGGCGAAATCCAATTCAAGGAGAGTTGGAGGAGACAGGGTCTACTATAGACATTGCGCATCGCGAAGTCTGCTTTCGAATCGTGATAACAGTTATCCAGCCGCCTTATAACTCGAACATGCCGAAAAGACAGCGCGGAAAACGCACACGGGGAGTCGCGGTGCCGCAGCACCGTCAACTCCCCGTGTGCGCGTCCAAAAACTGACCAGGACGCGAAAAGCCTTATCAATCAAGCGATTGCGCAGTAACTCACATGCTTATGCACAAACTTGACCACAGCCTCTGTGGGTAAAGCGCCTGCTGCTTCCGCTCAGGATGCGCTCGACTGGCCATTCGGCGCCTTCGGCTTGAACTGCTTGTCGCTGATGCGGAATTTGTTGCGGCGGTCGCCCATCAGTTCCCGCAGGTCCTTGATGCTCAGGTTGGACACCTCGTGCATGCGGATCAGCAGCGATGCGCCGACCGGCAGGCGGCGATGGCGGATCTTGCTGATCAGCGGCGGCGCGACTTCAAGCGCGCGCGACAGGGCGGCATCGTTCTTGAGGTTCAGCCGCTCGATGAGCGATTCCAGCAGATTGTTGGGATCGTATTCGGATTGGGCAGCTGCGTTCGTCTCTTTGGTTTCGTTCATCTGCGTATTTCCCCGTAACGTGGTTCAAGTTGGGTCTATTCTGACCATTACTGTGGATGCAATTTTGATAATGCTCAGAGCTGCTGATTGCTGCCGCGCCAATCGCGTTGCATCCGCGCGCGACGTACGCGTGTCGCCCTGCGGACGACGTTCAAACGAAATACGCTGCACCCAATACCAGTGGCGAACCGCTCACGCCTGCGACGACCAGACGCCGCGCCACGCTCTGGATCTTGTCCTCGTAGGCCCGATAGGTTTCGAGGAAATCCAATTGTCCGCCGCGTGAACGGCGCAGATGGGCCAGCGCATTCTTCGATACCAGGCACTCGCGGTCGGCGAAGCCGACTTCCACCGTAAAACGCACGCCGTCATCGGCAACCTGAGGCTCGGCGATCGTTCTCGTCATGTTGTCTCCTCCGCTGTCGTGTGAAATGCATATTGCATGCATGTCCCGATGGTAAGAGGCGCGAATGCACGCGCTTTGAGCGCTGTCAACGGTCTTTACAAGATATTGACGAAAAGCTCATGCGCCATGCCGGGAAGACTGGAAGAGCGTCAGCTGCCACTGCTGTGCGGCCGGGTCGAAGCGCAGGATGTAAGTGTCGCCGTCGCTTGCCGCGATCTTGTAATAGCTGTGGTCGGCTGCGATCCAGCGGTCGATCAGGTCGAGCACCGTGATGTGCTGCGACCCGAGCGTGAAGGAGATCGGTTCGGGATCGCCGTGGGGGCCGGCACGGGTTTCGACTTGCAGCAGCATGATGACGATTCGGCAGCGTCGCCGGCAAACTGTTCCCGTACGTCTCTTGCCTGCGGGTACAATCGGGCCTGGAGGCGGCCGCAGCGCCGCGGAGAACGGAGAGAAGCATGTACCTCGATCACCCGAAGATCAGCGCCACCAACAGCAATACCGAACCGGACCGGATCGAACGCCTCAACCGCGTGTACGGTTACGCCGTCGCGCTCGCCGACGTCGCGGGCAACAACGAATTCCTGGGAAAGCTGGCGCACCTGCATGACCACAAGGGCCAGTTGATCGTGCAATGGTTCGCAGCGCCGAACGAACAGGAGAAGGGCTTCTTCGCCCAGGCGTGGAAAAGCAAGGTGGGAGATGAGACGACCAACGTGGAGCACGAACTGCATACTGGCTGATCGGGAGGGACAAAAAACAGGCGGCCCGGGCCGCCACAGGAACCCGCTGGCAGCATGCAGCGGGTTTTGTTTTTCTGGAGGTCTGTGTGCTTACTTCACGGCCGGCACCAGGGAGATCACATTGGTGGTCGAAATCTGGTCCTGGATCTCCTCGATTTCGGCGAGCAGGTTCATGAGCGCACGCAACCACGGGTAGCGGGCGTGACGCGTGGCGCGGTTGCCCGCTTCGAGCTCCGCGATGAACTGCGGCGTCATGATGTGCGGATGACGCGTGCTGCAAACGCCGCCGTGCAGCTGCGCGCGCCGGCCGAGATAGGCCAGTGCGCAGGCGCGCTTGTAGGCGATCGCGCCGCCGAAGCGTTCTACGAGCACCTTGTCATCCTTGCAGCGCGCAATGCCGTGGATATATGCCTTCCAGTCGCCTTCACGGATTTCAATCGTCACCGGCTTGGGACTGATCTCCGGAACTGCCTTGTCTGAATCGAGTACTGCTGACACCTTACCTCCCAGGAAGTGTGCGACTTGAGAAACCTGAACCTGTCGGCGGCGGCGTCATCCGCATGACGCAGTTGATCCGACAAGTCCGCATGGATCGCCTCTCATGCGGTCTTGCCAACCGCGAGAATCGGTCCTCTTGGACGTGATGCCTTCAGGAAAAGTTCACGACGGAAACACTTTGAAGCGAGTCTTTTTGCAGGGCTGCACCAGACGGGCAAAAAACTGCGCCGGAAAGGCGGTGCTGTTCGCCGCTTCGCCGCGGCGCGGCGCATGGTCCAATGCCTCTCAAGAACGGCGCGCCGCGCTTTTCTTGACTGCTTCAAGGTTCGAGTCTTGGCCCGCTGCCGCAAGGTGCGGGCCTTTTTTCTTGCGGCGTTCGGAATGCGACGCGCGGAGGCGCGCCAGTTTTGCCAATTGTCAATGCAGGCGCTCGCCGAGACACGATGATGCGAACCAGACAGGCGTGCTCAAATTTTTTCGCACGCTTTTCATCGCCGCAGGATAAGCGACTATACTTTGGTCACCCACGTGGCGTTCGCTAACCCGTTTCGTTTTTTGGTGGCTGAATCATGAACGATGCAGACCAGCTCGACGACCGCTCCGCCCGAGGCCAACCGGCCGATTACGCCGCTGCGCGCGTCAGCATGGCCGACTTGAAGCCCAAGGGTGCCTGCTGGTACTGCAACCAGCCCCTCGACAACGTGCGCCGCTTCTGCAGCAAGACTTGCGCCGACGATTACCGCACTGAAGAAGAAGCCTTCAACGGCGCCCGCAACTAATCCATTCCTGCCGGCAAGGCAATCCGCAAATCGCTTGAGCCGAGACAAGTTCGCAGCGATCTTCCGCGCAATTTCGCCGCCGCCGCGGTCGCATAATGACTGCACGACACGCCGGCCCCGCAGCCCGGCAGGAGCTTCGATCATGACCCCGGAAGAAATCGTCGCCGATCTCAATCAGAAGAATCGCGCCACATTGGATGCACATCCGCACAAGGACCTGCTTACCTACGATGAAGTGCTTGGCCTCATGGACGCCGCTGCCATGCAAGGGTTCCGCCTCGGGAGCAATGTCGCGCTCTCAATGGTGAAGGGTGCGCTGCTGGTCCAGCTCAGCCGCACGGCGACCGCGCAGCGCGAGCGTTGACGTCCCGGCAAAGTTGGTGCGCAGAAACAACTCGTTACATTTTTTCCGTACAACATTTCCCAGGCTCAGGCGTTTTAGCACGTAGTATCCCGCGTGTGTTTCCCGGAGCCTATCCATGATCGACCAGAAAAAGCTTGTGGCAGCCGCTGTGCTGTCCTTCGGCGCTGCAGCCGGCGCCTTTGCCGCCGACTTTGACGACTATGCACGCGTCGTGAACGTCGCCCCGCAATACGAGCAAGTGAATCATCCCCGCCAGGAGTGCCGTACCGAGTACGTGCCCGTACAGCGTCGCGGTGAACGCGGCGTCGGCGGTTCCATCGTCGGCGGCGTCGCCGGCGGCATCCTCGGCAACCAGGTCGGCAACGGCAACGGCCGCGTGGCCGCGACCGCAGCCGGCGCGATCATCGGCGCCATCGCCGGCGACCGCATCGAGAACAACAATCCCCAAGGCGGCGTCGTCGAGCAGCAGCCGGTTCAGCAGTGCCGCAATGTCGACCACTGGGAAACCCGTCCGAACGGCTACAACGTGACCTACGAATACCAGGGCCGGAGCTATTCGGCCATCCTGCCGTATGATCCGGGCCAGCGCATGCCGGTGCGTGTTTCGGTGATGCCGCGCATGTAAGGCCGGCCACCGCCAATCCTGTCGGGCACTTCGGTGCCCGTTTCTTTATCCGCCATGCCCCGATCCCGCCTCCTTGCCGCCGCCGCACCCCTGCTCGCCGCGCTCGCGGCCGCCGGTTGCGCCAGCCTCAGCAAGGACCAGTGCCTGCAGGGCGACTGGCGGCAGATCGGCTATACGGACGGCCTCGCCGGCGCGCCCGCGGGCCGCATCAACGACCATGCGAAGGCGTGCGGCGACTATGGCGTGCGGCCCGATCTCGACGCCTACTTGCGTGGCCGCGAGCAGGGCTTCCAGACTTACTGCCGCCCCTACCATGCCTTCGACCTGGGCCGCCAGGGGACGCCGCACAATGCTGCCGAGTGTCCGGAAAGCCTAAAGCCGGCCTTCTACTTCGAATACGACCGCGGCCTGCAGCTGCACCGCATCGAGAGCGAGATTGCCGAGCGCCGCGCGCAGATCGAGCGCAACCACTGGC
>SPQI01000424.1 GCA_004570315.1 Oxalobacteraceae bacterium OM1
GTGTTGGCGTTGGCGACGTTGTTGCCGATGGCCTCGAGTGACTTCGACGAAGCGTTCAGACCGCTCAAACCTTGTTGGAAACCCATTGTGTTCTCCTTGTATCAGGAAGCGTGAAGCAAATTAGAGGATCTGACGCACGTCGCTCATGCCGATCGGGTCCATGCCCGGCACGTTGAGCTTGACGCCGCCGCTGCCGGTCGTGACGCTGACGACCGAGCCGAACGACAGAGGCGTGGGCTTGACGTTGTTTTCGCCCTGGGTCGCCTCGACCTTGAAGGTGTACTTGCCGTCCGGCGCGGTGGTGTCGTCGTCGGTCTTGCCGTCCCAGACGACTGGCACCGAGCCCGCATCGTTCGACCCGAGCTGCATCGTGCGGACCACCTTTCCCGATTCGTTGAGGATCGAGACCGTCGCCTTGTCCACGGCCTGCGGGAAATCGACGCCGAAGATCGCCTTGCCTTCGGAAAGCGCGATGTTCGATCCGGGCGCGAGCACGCCATGCCCGATCATGCTGGTTGCCTGCAGGTTCTGGCTGGTCGCATAGCTGCCTTGCAGCGCCGCGAGCGTGTCGTTGAGCTTGTTGATGCCGGCCACCGTGGACAGCTGGGCGAACTGCGTCGTTACCTGGGCGTTGTCCATCGGGTTCATCGGATCCTGGTTCTTCATCTGCGTGACGAGCAGCGTCATGAAGCGATCCTGCTGTTCCTGGACGGCGTCGGCGCTTTCGTTCTTCTTGCCGTTCATCGCCGCCAGCAGTTCCGGGGAGACTGCGCCCCCGCCTTGCACCGCATTCGTTGCCATTGCTTATTCCTTTCCTGTTATTGGCCCAGCGTGAGGGTCTTGAGCAGCATCGTCTTCGCCGCGTTCATGGTTTCGACGTTGGTCTGGTACGAACGCGAGGCGGAGATCATGTTGACCATCTCGTCCACCACGTTCACGTTCGGCATCGTCACGTAGCCGTTCTCGTCGGCCTGCGGATGCTTGGGGTCGTACACCATCTTCGGTGCGGTATTGCTCTCCACGACCTGCTGCACCTTGACGCCGGTGGCGTCCTGGCCGGCAACCGGCGTCGCGGTGAACACGACCTGCTTGGATTTGTAGACTTGCCCGGTGGAGCTGCTGGTGCTGTCCGCGTTGGCGATGTTGCTGGCCACCGTGTTCAGGCGCTGGCTCTGTGCGCTCATGGCCGAGCCGGCGACGTTGAAGATATTGAAGAGTGACATGATCAGGATCCTTGCAGCGCGGTGAGCATGTTGCGGATCTGCGCGTTGATGAGCGTGAGGCTCGCTTCATAGCGCACCGCGTTATCGGTGAACTGATTGCGTTCGGCGTCCATGTCGACGGTGTTGCCGTCGGCGGTGCCGGTGGCGGGCGTGCGGTACAGGAGCGGAATGCCGTTCGCCGTGGCGTTCGGGTTGGCGCCGTTGAGATGTGTCGCGGCGGTCTTCGCCATCGGTGCAGCCGCGGCCGGCGTGCCCTTCGTCATGGCGTTCTGCAATGCGCTGTTGAAATCGATGTCGCGCGCCTTGTAGTTCGGCGTGTCGGCATTCGCGATGTTCGACGCGATCAGCTGCTGGCGCTGCGCCCGCAGGCTCAGTGCCGTTTCCTGGAAGCGAAACGCTTCGTCGAGTTTTCCCACCATGTTCCCGCCTCCTTCTTCATCGGCTCAAGTCCGCGCCATGCGGGCCGATAACGGTTTGGTATAGCGTGGATCATACGGAGGGCGATTTCGGCTTGATCGTGTGATAAGGCTGCGAATTGCTCGCCTATTCACGGGTTTGAATGCACGCCGCGCCGGTAGGATGCACCGTGGAGAAGAAGCCATGGTGAGCATGAAAACCCCTGTTCGATTCCTGATTGCGCTGCTGCCGCTCGCTGCGGCGGCCCAGACGCCGCCCGCGCGGCAGGACCATGCCGTCCTGCGGCAGGCGGTGGAGCAGTTCCTGCGCATTCAATCGGCGGGCCTGCCTGGGCAGGTGACCATCAGCGTCGGCCAGGTCGATCCGCGTCTGAATCTTGCCGCCTGCGCCGCGCCGGAAGCCTTCCTGCCCGGCACCGCGCGGGTCTGGGGCAAAACCACCGTCGGCGTGCGCTGCAGCGCGCCGGCGCCGTGGACCGTATACATTCCGGCAACGGTAAGCGTCACCGGCGACTATCTGGTCACGGCGACGCCGCTCGCGCAGGGCCAGGTCGTCGGCCCGAACGACTTGGCCAAGGTGCGGGGCGATCTTACCGCCCTGCCCCAGGGGATCGTCACCGACGCCTCGCAGGCAGTCGGCCGCACCTTGAATGTCTCGCTGCGCCCCGGCACGCCGCTACGCGGGGACAGCCTGCGCAGCCAGCAGGTCGTGCAACAAGGACAACTCGTACGGCTCGTGACCAACGGACCGGGATTCAGCATTTCAGCCGAGGCGCGCGCCATCAGCAACGCGGCCGACGGCCAGATCGCCCAGGCCCGGACCCAGGCTGGCCAGGTGGTCAGCGGGGTCGCCCGAGCCGGCGGCGTGGTTGAAGTAACGTATTGAAATACAAGATTTTCTTGATTTGGCTGTTTCGGTGCTAAAGTTTTCGCGAATCCGGACGTTATCTGGTTTAGATACAGCGGAACTCCGACAAACTTAAAGGAATGACACCGTGAACAGCCCCATCAAGTTGGATCCCTCGCTCAAGAAGACGAGCGTTGGGACGACGCAAGCCCGTACGGGCAAGGGTGCCGAGAAGGCCGGTGGCGCGCCCGCCCCGACCAACACGGCAACGGACAGCGTCCATCTGTCTTCGCAGGCGAAACTGCAGGCCCTGGTGCAGACCACCGGGACCAGCGGCGTGTTCGATGCGAATAAGGTGGAGGAAATCAAGGCAGCCATCGCGGAAGGCCGGTTCAAGGTCGATCCCGAAAAGGTCGCGGCCGGACTGCTCGACACGGTCACCGACCTGCTGCATTCGCGCAAGGGATAAGTTCATCATGCAAGCACTCGGCAACAACCCCGCAGTCCAGCTCGACGCGGAACTCCACGCAGCCAATGCGCTGCTGGAGCTCTTGAAACACGAGCAGGCGCGTCTGGTTGAAGCCGATGTGGACGGCGTCGCCGCCCTCACCGAGGAAAAGACGCGTCTGGTCTCGCGCTTGACCGAGTTGGCACTGCAACGCCATCAACGTCTCGGCCAGGCAGGCTTCGAAGCTGGCGAGCGCGGCATGCGCGACTGGCTGCAGTCGGACGCCGCGCCGGCAGACGCCAGGCGCGCCTGGAACGACCTGATCCAGGCCGCATCCCAATCCAAAGACCTCAACCGCACCAACGGCCTGATGATCGGCCAGCAGCTCGCCCGCACGCAGGGCACCCTCGACGTCCTGACCGGCGCCCAGCCGACCGGCACCATGTACGGCCCCAACGGCCAGGCCGCTCCGCGCGCGCAGAACCGCGGGTTCGTGGTCGGCTGAACAAACGGCAAGCGCATCAAGACAAAGGGCGGGATTTCCCGCCGTTTTTTGCTGGTGCATGCTGACCGAATTTACGTCTCGGTCTCCACCGACACTTCTGTCGCCGGCTCAGGAATGTTCGACAAAATCATCACGACGACCCGCCGGTTGCGCATGCGCCCTTCGGCCGTCTCGTTCGGACCCACCGGCTGCGTCGCCGCATAGCCGACTGCCGTCAGCCGCCGCTCGTCGATCCCGCTGTCGATCATGAGCCGCACCACGCTGCTCGCCCGCACCGACGACAATTCCCAGTTCGACGGAAACACCGCCGTACGGATCGGCACGCTGTCGGTATGCCCTTCGACGCGAATCGCATGATCGTCGTCTTTCAACACCGCCGCCACCGCGCGCAACGCCTCGCTGCTGTCCCCGCTGAGCTTCGCCTCGCCCGTCGCAAACAGCACGCTCGCATTGATCTCTACCGTCACCCCGCGCGGCGTCTGCGTGACCCGCACCTTGCCCTGCTCCACCAACGGCGCCAGCACCTTGTGGATGTCGCGCGCTACCCCGGTCAGCCGTTCGGTCTCCCGCTTCAATTCACTGCTCGTGCGCGGGCGGGAACCTAGTGGCCGCGGCAACGCGCCCGGCCCGGGAACCTCTTCCTTGATCAGCGGCTTGGTACTGCCGGTGAAGGCATTCAACAGGGAATTCGACAGCACGCGATACTTGCCTTCGTTGACGGAAGACAGCGCGTACATCACGACGAAGAAGGCGAACAGCAGCGTGATGAAATCAGCGTAGGAGACCAGCCAGCGTTCGTGGTTCTCGCTGTCTTCCTCGTCCCTGCTGCGGCGCCGGCGTGCCATGCGAGATCAGCCGTAGGCCGCCATGCGTTCCTGCAGCACGCGCGCGTTGTCGCCCGCCGCAATGCCGCAGAACAGGTCAGTCAGCATTTCGCGCCGTCGCACTTCCTCCCCGATGAGTGCCTTGAGCTTGTTGGCCACCGGCAGGAACAGCAGGTTGGCGAAGCCGACGCCGTAGATGGTCGCCACGAAGGCCACCGCGATGCCGCCGCCCAATTTGGCTGGCTCGGTGAGATTTTCCATCACGTGAATCAAACCCAGCACTGCGCCCAGGATACCGATGGTCGGCGCATACCCGCCCGCCGCTTCCCAAATTCTGGCGGCCTGCCGCTCGCGCCGCTCATAGGAGTCGATGTCGGTTTCGAGGATCTCGCGAATCTTGTACGGATCGATGCCGTCGACGATCATGCCCATGCCCTTCGCCATGAAGGGATCGTCGATGCTGTCGGCATAGCGCTCCAGGCTCAGCAGGCCTTCGCGACGTGCCGTCGCGCTCCACATGACGATGTCGTTCTTGAGGTTGATGTCACGAGACGTCGGCGGCGACACGATCCAGCGCAGCATGGCCGCGCCGCGCAAGAAAGTCGCCATGCCGTTCTGCAGCAGCACGGCGCCGACGGTGCCGACCAGCACGATGATGAAGGCCGCGGGCTGCAGCAGCGAATCGACATGCCCGCCTTCGAGGAACTGCCCGAAGAGAATTGCGAGAAGCGCCAGCCCGAAGCCGGCTAGGCTAGCCCAGTCCACGCTTTCTCCCTGAGCTTGGAGCGCAGGCGAGCAATCGCCTGGCTGTGCAGCTGCGACACGCGCGATTCCGACACGCCCATCACCGCGCCGATTTCCTTCAGGTTCATCTCCTGTTCGTAGTACAGGCCCATCAGGATCTTTTCGCGTTCCGGAAGTGCCTCGATCGCCTGGATGACCGCCTGACGGAAGCCGCCGGCGAGCAGGCTCTGCAAGGGATCGCTCTGCTCGTCGATGCAGAAGCGGTCCAGGAAATGGTCGCTGTCTTCCTTGTCGTGGAAATCCTCGTAGTACACCAGCTGGTGGCCGATACCATCGTTGAGCATTTCCTGATAGTCCTCGAGCGAAACCTTCATCTCCTTGGCGATCTCCGCTTCCTTCGGAGCGCGCCCGAGGCGCTGCTGAAGATTGTTCATCGCCGTCTCGATCTTGCGCATGTTCTGGCGGATGCTGCGCGGCAGCCAGTCGCTGTTGCGCAGTTCGTCGAGCATCGCGCCGCGGATGCGCTGCACGGCATAGGTCTCGAACTGCGCGCCGTGGTTGTCCTCGTAGCGGTTCACCGCGTCGAGCAGGCCGATCATGCCGGCCTGGATGAGGTCGTCGACGTCCACGCTCGGCGGCAACTTCGCCATCATCTGATGGGCGAGCTTTTTCACCAGCGGCGCGTGCGCCTTCAGCAGATCGTTCTTGTCCGCTCTTCCGGTGGCCGTGTACATGTCTTCTTTAGTCGAACGCAGCATGCGTGTCTTGCGAATGTCGCATGTTATCCCGCTGCCTGTACATCGGACAATACAAATCGTCCGGCCAGGCGGCGAAACGCCACGGAGGCGCCGGCCAGGGGAAAGGCATCGATTACGCTGCGGCCGAGATGCATGGCGCGCTTCAAGTGATCGTCATGCGGCACCGAACCGAGCGACTCCAGCTTGACTGCCAGATAACGCGCTGCGGCGCCGGCCATGTTGCGGTACACGAGTTGTGCCTCGCGTTCGCTCGCTCCCGTGACGATGATGGAAAACGGCCGGCGGCCGAGCTCCGTATTGAGCTTCTTGATGACGGCGTAGGCTTCCTTGATCGAGACGGGATTGTTGGCCACCTGCACAACGATCTCGCTCTGCGCCAGCGACGGCATGGTGAAGGCGCCCTCC
Source organism: Oxalobacteraceae bacterium OM1 (assembly GCA_004570315.1). Taxonomy (GTDB): domain Bacteria; phylum Pseudomonadota; class Gammaproteobacteria; order Burkholderiales; family Burkholderiaceae_D; genus Noviherbaspirillum. The sequence continues at coordinate 6,171 of SPQI01000424.1, forward strand.
TTTGTCATTTCTGCATCGACGAGCACGATGTCGGCGCGTTTGGCGAGCACGCCGAAAGCATTGGCGATACGGCGCGACTGCAGCGGATCAAGCGCGTCGCTGCGCTGTGCCCCGCGCGCCAGCGCAGCGACACCGAATCCCTGCTTCACCGGCTGGATCACTTCGTCGAGCGCCCGCTCCTGCCGCGCTACCTGCTGTAGCGTGGCGGCACGCACTGCATCGAGCCGGGCCGCGATGCCCTCGCCCTGCAGGCAGGCGTCCATCACGAGCACGTCGCGGCCGGCCTGCGCCAGCGAAGCACCGAGGTTCACCAGCATCGCGCCCTTCTCTTCCGCCGACGCGGCCGAGACGAAACTGAAGATCCGGGGCTTCGGCCCCGCGAGCATGCGGCGCAGGCCTTCCGCCTGATCGAAATCGTAGTTAGCCAAGTGTCACCTCGCGCAGGCTCTTGTCGTTCATGGCACGTGCGGTGCTGCCGATCACGAGCGGCAGTTCTTCGTCGTTGTACTGGAACGGCGCGGTCTCACGCTTGAGCTTGAAGGCGCGGTCGATGAGGTAATGCTGGTTGGCGACGTGCAGGTCTTCCGGCACGCGCTGGCCATTGGCCACGTAATAGGTCGTGAGCTTCTGGCGGATGAGGACGTCGAGCACGCTGCCGATCGTCGCCGCTTCGTCGAGCTTGGTGAGGATGCAACCGGCCAGGCCATCGCCTTGATAGGAGCGCACGACTTCGTTGAGCGTCTCGCCATTGGAGGTGGCGGACATGCACAAGAGGCGCTTCACCGGCGTACCGGTCGCCGACAGCATGGCGATCTGCTCGGCCACCATCTTGTCGCGCTGGCCCATGCCGACGGTGTCGATCAGCACGGTGTGCTTGTTCTTCAATTCATCGAGCGCAATGCGCAGGTCGGTCTCGTCCTTCACCGAATGCACCATCACGCCGAGAATCTTGCCGTAGATGCGCAGCTGCTCATAGCCGCCGATACGATAGCCGTCGGTGGTGATCAGCGCGAGCTTGCTCGGACCGTGGCGCATCACGCAGCGCGCAGCGAGTTTCGCAGTGGTCGTGGTCTTGCCGACGCCGGTCGGGCCGACCAGTGCATACACGCCGCCGCGTTCCAGGATCTCGTGCTCGTTGTCCATCACCGACATGTTGCGAGCCAGCGCATTGCGCACCCAGGTCATCGCGGTCTCGGCGGTTTCGTTCGTCGGCAGACGCTCGGTCACGTAGCGTGCGAGGCTGGCGCTGAAGCCGGCCGAGAGCATCTCGCGCAGCACCGAGGCCTTCACCGGCTCGCGCTTTTGCTGGCTGCCCCAGGCGATTTCGGCAAGCTGCGACTCCAGCATGCCGCGCATTGCGCGGATCTCGCTCATCATGTCGGCCATCTCGGCCATCGAGGGTCCGGTTTGGTACGCCTGTTCGCGCGCGGACTGCATCGCCAGCTCCAGTTCCTCGGCCTGGCGGCTTGGCGTCGACGGACGCTTGTTGACGCCGAATGCCGCGAGCGTCGACTCGGAAATCTGCGGTTTCTCCACGGGCTTTTCCACCGGCGGCTCGGCAATCGACGACATGTCTTCGCCGGCCAGCGCCATGATCTCGACGACGCCGTTCACGGTGCGATTGGAGAGGATCACGGCATCGGGTCCGAGCGCTTCGCGCACCTGGCGCCAGGCTTCGCGCGAGGTGTTGGCGGAAAATTTCTTCACGTTCATGCTTGGCCTCCGACCAGGCTGGTCACTCTAATGGTTTTGGAATCGGGCAGTTCGGAATGCGACAGCACCTTGAGCTGCGGTAGCGTGCGGCGCAGGAAGCGCGATAGCAGCGTGCGCAGCGGCGCCGGCACCAGCAGCACCGGCGTCAGGCCCATCTGCTCCTGCTGGCGGGCGGCCTGCTCGGCCTGGCGCGCGATGGTGTCGGCGAGGCCAGGTTCGATGCCGGCGCCGTCGGGGCTGCCGTTCTGCATGGCCTGCATCAGCAGGCGCTCGAGGCGATTGTCGAGCGTCATGACGGACAGCTCGTTCATGCCAGGGAAAATCTGTTGCACGATCGCGCGGCCCAGTGCCACGCGCACCTGCGCGGTGAGATCGTTGGCGTCCTGCGTGTGGACGGCGAACTCCGACAACGTCTCGATGATGCTGCGCATGTCGCGAATGTGCACGCCTTCGGCCAGCAGGTTCTGCAGCACTTTCTGCAGCGTAGCCAGCGGCAGCATCTTCGGCACGAGGTCTTCGACCAGCTTCGGGGCATCCTTGCCGAGATGGTCGAGCAGCTGCTGCACTTCCTGGCGGCCGAGCAGTTCGGCGGCGTGGGTGGTGATCAGGTGGTTCAGGTGCGTGGCGACGACAGTGCCGGCGTCGACCACGGTGTAGCCCATGGCCTGCGCCTGTTCGCGCAGTCCGGCATCGATCCAGATTGCGGGCAGGCCAAAGGCCGGGTCGGTGGTCGTCGTGCCCGGCAGCGGCCCGCTCACCACACCCGGATTGATCGCGAGGAACTGGCCCACGAAAGCTTCGCCCGAGCCGACTTCCACGCCTTTGAGCAGGATGCGGTAACCCGACGGCTTGAGTTCCAGGTTGTCGCGAATGTGCACCGGCGGCGAGAGGAAGCCGACTTCCTGTGCGAACTTCTTGCGGATGCCCTTGATCCGGCGCAGCAGCTCACCGTTCTGGCCCTTGTCGACCAGCGGAATGAGGCGGTAGCCCACTTCGAGGCCCAGCGTATCGACCGGAACGATATCCTGCCAGGTCGCTTCCTCGACTTCCGGCGCGGCGAGCGCGGCCTGCGTTTCCGGCCCTGCTGCGGCCGCGACGGCTTCTTCGACGGCGGCTTGCTCCTTGCGCTTGGACATCGCGTAAGCGGCGCCGCCCATCGTGCCGGCCAGCATCAGGAAGGCCACGTGCGGCATGCCAGGGATGATGCCCATGCCGCCGATGATGCCGGCGGTGATGTACATGACCTGCGGCTTGGCGAACAGTTGGCCGATCAGCTGGCCGCCGATGTCCTGCTCGCTCGCGACGCGTGACACGACCACACCGGCCGCGACCGAGATCACGAGCGAGGGAATCTGCGCCACCAGGCCGTCGCCGATGGCGAGCAGCGTGTAGTTCTGCAGCGCGGTGGCGAAATCGAGATCGTGCTGCACCATGCCGACGATCAGGCCGCCGACCACGTTGATCACGGTGACCATGATGCCCGCCACCGCATCGCCGCGCACGTATTTGCTGGCACCGTCCATGGCGCCGTAGAACTCGGCTTCCTGCGACACTTCCGTGCGGCGGCGGCGCGCTTCCTGTTCGCCGATCAGACCGGCGTTGAGATCGGCGTCGATGGCCATCTGCTTGCCGGGCATCGCGTCCAACGCGAATCGCGCGCCCACCTCGGCGATACGGCCGGCGCCCTTGGTCACCACCGTGAAGTTGATGATCGTGAGGATGACGAACACCACGATGCCGACGGTGTAGTTGCCGCCGATGAGGAAGTGGCCGAAGGCTTCGATCACCTTGCCGGCGGCGTCGGCGCCGGTGTGGCCTTCGGTCAGCACTACGCGGGTGGAGGCGACGTTCAGCGAGAGGCGCAGCATCGTCGAGACCAGCAGCACCGCCGGAAAGGCCATGAAGTCCAGCGGCTTGATGGTGTAGAGGCTGGTGAGCAGCACGATGATCGCCAGCGCGATGTTGAAGCTAAAGAACATGTCGAGCACAAAGGCCGGCAGCGGCAGCACCATCATCGCCAGGATCATGATGATGAGAATCGGCGCAGCGAGTGCGCGGCTGTTCGGGCCGGTCAGCCAGGCGGGCAGTTTCATGCTGTTCATTGCATCGCTCCGTCAGCGGAATCGTTCTTCTGGGAAGCCGGATTGAGCGGGTCCATCTCCGGCGGGACGTCGAGTTCCTTCGGCTCGTGCGGACGCATGCCGCCATGCTTGGCGTAGGCGCGCAGCTGGAAGACGTAGGCCAGCACCTCGGCAACCGCGGTATAGAGCGCGGTCGGAATCTGGTCGCCGAGGTCGGTGTGCTTGTAGAGCGCACGGGCCAGCGGCGGCGCTTCGAGCAGCGGCACCTTGTGCTCGGCAGCGAGTTCGCGGATCTTGGCAGCCACCTCGTCGGCGCCCTTTGCCACGACGCGCGGTGCGCCCATCTTGCCTTCGGTCTACTTGAGCGCGACGGCATAATGCGTCGGGTTGGTGACCACCACGTCGGCCTTCGGGACTTCGGCCATCATGCGGCGCTTGGCCATCTCGCGCTGCATCTGGCGCATGCGCGCCTTGACCTGCGGATCGCCGTCCTGTTCCTTGGCTTCCTGGCGCAGCTCTTCACGCGTCATCTTCAGCTTGTTCGCGTAATGCCACATCTGGTACGGCGCATCGATGGCGGCGATCAGCACCAGCGCGCCGACGATGGTGAGGAAGCTCACCATGAGCAGATGCGCGAGGTGGGCGCTGCCACGCATGACCGGCTCCACGGCGAGCGCCGTCATGGTGTCGAGCTGACGGCTGACGACGATGTAGGACACGATGCCGACGACGAGCGTCTTGGCGATGGACTTGATGAGTTCCACGCCGGCATGTGCGGAAATCAGGTTGCCGAGGCCGTTGAGCGGATTGAGCCGACCGAAGTTCGGCGTGATCGCCTTGCCGCTGAAGAGCCAGCCGCCGATCAGCATCGGCGAACCGATCGCAACGAGGATGAGCAGCCCGGCCAGCGGCGCGCAGGCGATGACGACGTCCACCATGCTCGTGGCAAGCTGCACCCAGAGGCGATCAAATTCGAAGGCTTGGGCACGATCGAATGACAAGCCTGCGGCCAGCATGCGGTTGAGCTGGCGAATCAGCGACTCGCTCGTCACCCAAAGGCCGACGCCGGCTGCCAGCAACATCGTGCAGGTAGCCAGCTCCCGCGAGCGCGGGACGTCGCCTTCTTCACGCGCCTGCTCCAGTCTCCTGGGCGACGCTGGTTCGGTTCTTTCGAGATCGCTTTCCTCGGCCATTGCCGACTCCTGTCTTGGAACGGCGCAGTCGCACCATTCCCAATCAGGAACGATTATTGGCTAGCGGGGCAAGGAACTAATGCAGGAACAAGGGGGGAAAGTTGCCGCTATTCAAGACTGGTTGTGAGGGGTGTCACGTTCGGTTGTTCGAGGGCGATGCGGATCCAAGGACTTGGCAATCGTAGCCGAAGCACCTCTGGGTTCCCGCCTGCGCGGGAACAACAGGGAAGTTAAGCCTCCACCAGCGCTTCTCCGATCCACTGTCATTCCCGCGAAGGCGGGAATCCAGGAGAGGTGAAGCATCGTAGGGTGCGCTTGCGCACCATCGCCGTCATCGGGACACCGGTGCGCAAGCGCACCCTACAGGCTGCCAAGACCTTGAACATTCCCTCCCCTTCAAGGGGAGGGTTAGGGTGGGGATGGGTTTCAGCAGTTCCCC
>SPQI01000337.1 GCA_004570315.1 Oxalobacteraceae bacterium OM1
GGATAGTCGATCAGGCCCATCAGCGCGAGCGAGGTCACGCTCTTTCCGGAACCGGACTCGCCGACGATGCCGACGACCTCGCCCGCTTGAATGGAAAGGTCGAGGCCGTCTACCGCCTTGAACGGCGCAGCGGTCGAGCCGAACTCGACGCGCAGATTCTTGATGTCGAGAAGTGCCATGGTTACCGCTTCAGTTTCGGGTCGAGCGCATCGCGCAGGCCGTCGCCCATCAGGTTGAACGCGAGCACGGTGATCAGGATCGCTAGGCCGGGAAAGGTCACCACCCACCAGGCGCTCTGGATGAATTCGAGGGCGCTGGCCAGCATCGAGCCCCACTCCGGCCGCGGCGGCTGCGCGCCCAGGCCAAGGAAGCCGAGTGCGGCGGCGTCGAGAATGGCGGCCGAGAAACCGAGCGTCGCCTGCACGATCAGCGGCGCGGTGCAGTTCGGCAGCACGGTGTTGAACATCAGGCGCAGCGTGCCGGCGCCGGCGATACGCGAGGCGTTCACATAATCCTTGCCCAGCTCGGTGATGACCGCGGCGCGGGTCAGGCGCGCGTAGTGCGGCAGCATCACGATGGCGATGGCATACATCGCGTTGATCAGGCCCGGGCCGAGAATGGCGACCACTGCCACGGCCAGCAGCAGGCTTGGCAAGGCAAGCATGATGTCCATCAGGCGCATGATCGCCGTCTCGACCGCGCCGCGGAAGAAGCCGGCCAGCAGGCCGAGCACGATGCCCAGCGTGACCGATAGGCTCACCGACACGAGGCCGATAACCAGCGACAGCCGCGTGCCATGGATGATGCGCGAGAGTACGTCGCGCCCCACCGGATCGGTGCCGAGGACGAAGCTGGCGTTGCCGCCCTGCTGCCACATCGGCGGTACCAGTGTCGCATCGCGATACTGGTCGATGGGCGAATGCGGCGCGATGACGTCGGCAAACACCGCGACCAGCACCAGGGCGACGACGACGGCAAGGCCGATCACCGCACCGCGGTTCTGGCGGAAATACGTCCACAGTTCGCGCAGCGGATGCGGCGGCGCGCTGGGTTGGGTGGCTTGGACGGTCTGGCTCATTTAGTGATGGCGAATGCGCGGGTTGATGACGCCGTACAGCAGGTCGACGACGAGGTTCACGACGATGATGATGGTGGCCGACAGCAGGATGCCGCCCTGCACCACCGGGTAATCGCGGCGATGGATCGCTTCCACGAGCCACTTGCCGATACCGGGCCAGGAGAAGATCGTTTCGGTCAGGATGGCGCCGGCCAGCAGCGTGCCGACCTGCAGGCCGATGACGGTGACGACCGGGATCAGCGCATTGCGCAGCGCATGCACAACCACCACCCGCGACCACGCCAGGCCCTTGGCGCGCGCCGTCCGCACATAGTCTTCACGCAGCACTTCGAGCATGGCCGAACGCGTCATGCGCGCAATCACGGCGAGCGGGATGGTGCCCAGCGCGATCGCGGGCAACACGAGATGCGAGGCCGCCGATCTGAATGCGCCGTCTTCCCCGGCCAGCAGGCTGTCTATGAGCATGAAGCCGGTGACCGGCGGCAGGTCGTACACGATGTCGATGCGCCCGGACACCGGCGTCCAGCCCAGCGTGACGGAGAACAGCAGAATCAGCAGCAGCGCCCACCAGAAGATCGGCATCGAGTAGCCGGTGAGCGACACGCCCATCACGGAATAGTCGAGCACGGTGTTGCGTTTGAGCGCTGCCAGGATGCCGGCCGGCAAGCCGATCACCACGGCGAACAGGATGGCGCAGATCGAAAGCTCCAGCGTCGCGGGGAACAGCGCAAGGAATTCGCGCAGCACCGGCTCGTGCGTCGTGATCGAGTAGCCGAGATCGCCGCGCACGACGTTGGAAAGGTAATCGAGATATTGCTGCCAGAGCGGCTTGTCCATGCCGAACTCGTGCAGCAGTTGCTGGTAGCGGGCCGGGTCCATGCCGCGCTCGCCGGACAGCGCTTCGACCGCGTCACCCGGAATCAGGTGAATCAGCGAGAACACCAGGAGAGTGATGCCAAGGAAGGTGGGAATGACCAGCGCCACCCGGCGCAAGAGGAATCCGAACATGGAGATGACCCTGGTTGATGAGGGGTGCTGATATGCCGGCTCGTTGTGCCGTCCTTGGCGGAAAAGCTTGGTAAGCCACCCCGCGTCGCGGCGCGATTATACATAAACCGAGGGCGGCAGACCGTTGCATTTCGGTCAGCCGCCCGCTCACGCAGCACGTCGTTTTTCAGCGCTTACTTGGTCAGGTCGACCTTGCTGAAATAGTGGTGCGCCGTGGTGTCCATCTTGAAGTTCTGGACTTCCTTGCGCACCGGCGTGAAGCGCACGGAGTGGGCGATCGGGATCTGCGGCGCTTCTTCATGCGCGATCTCCTGGGCCTTCTCGTAGAACTTCGCGCGCTCGGCCTGCTTGGTCGTGCCCTTGGCCTTCATGTACTGCTCGTCGAAGTCCTTGTTGCACCAGCGCGAGATGTTGCCGCCGCCCTTCACCGCGTCGCAGCTCAGGATGGGACCAAAGAAGTTGTCGGGGTCGCCGTTGTCGCCGGACCAGCCGAACATCATCGCGTGCTGCTCGCCGGTCTTGCTGCGCTTGCGGTACTCGCCCCACTCATACGTCGTGAGCTTGGTCTTGACGCCGATCTTGGCCCAGTCGGACTGGATCAGCTCGGCCATGCGCTTGCCGTCCGGGTTGTACGGGCGGGTCACCGGCAGATACCACAGCTCGACTTCGACGCCGTTCGGGTAGCCGGCTTTCGTCAGCAGTTCCTTGGCCTTGGCCGGGTCGTACGGGTAGTCCTTGATCTTGTCGTTGTAGCCCCACATCGTCGGCGGGATCGGGTTCTTGGCCGGCTGGCCGGCGCCCTGATAGACCGACTTCAGGATGGACTGCTTGTCGATGGCCATGGTCAGCGCCTGGCGCACCAGTTTGTTGTCGAAGGGTTTCTTCTCGACGTTGAAGGCGACGTAGCCGACGTTCAGGCCTTCCTGCGTCAGCATCTTGAGGTTCGGGTCCTTCTTCATCAGCTCGATGTCGGCCGGCTTCGGAAAGGCCATCACATGGCACTCGCCGGCCTTCAGCTTCGCGTAGCGCACGGAGGCGTCCGGCGTGATCGCGTAGACGAGGTTGTCAATCTTCGGACGGCCGTCCCAGTACTGGTCGTTGGCCTTGTAGCGGATGATTGCGTCCTTCTGATAGGAGACGAACTGGAAGGCGCCGGTGCCGATCGGCTCGCGGTCGACCAGGTCGGGCGTGCCGGCCGCCTTCATCTTGTCGGCGTACTCGGCGGAATGCATGGACATGAAGTCCATCGCGACGTTGGCGATGAACGGCGCTTCCGGCTTCTTCAGCTTGAAGCGCACGGTGTAGTCGTCGACCTTCTCCAGCTTGTCGACGATCTTGTTCATGCCCATGTCTTCGAAGTAGGCGAAGGTCTGGCCCGGCGTGACCTTGTGGAACGGGTGATTCGGATCGGCCATGCGGTTCCAGGTGAACAGCACGTCGTCGGCGTTGAAGTCGCGCGTCGGCTTGAACTTGGCGTTGCTGTGGAACTTCACACCCTTGCGCAGCTTGAAGGTGTAGGTCAGGTTGTCCGGCGAGATCTCCCACGATTCGGCCAGGGCCGGGATGATCTTGGTGGTGCCGGTTTCGAACTCGACCAGGCGATTGAAGATCGGCACGGAGGACGCGTCCATGGTGGTGCCGGTAGTGAAGAACTGGGGATTGAATCCTTCCGGGCTGCCTTCCGAGCAGAACACCAGCGTCTTGGCGGCGGACGCCACGTTGGCGTAGGCGCAGAACACCGCTACCAGACCAGCCTTCAGCATGAACCTTGCGTTCCTTGTCATTGTGTCATCTCCTGTACGCGCGAGGTCGTGCGAGTGCCCCGCTAATGATGTGGTACGACGCCGGCGTTGCCGCATGCCAAATCGTCGATGGACGCTTATTGTGAACCATCGTAGGCATTTTTTCTTTATTTAAGTTAAATCAAACGCATCGGACGGCTCTGCGCATTCCTCCATTTTCGGGGCACTGAAAATCATTTTTCCGGCTGGTCGCGCGTCGGCGCGATTCCTACACTTTCCGCACCGCCTCCTGGAATGGCGCACCGCGCCGGGCTGATACGTGCAAGAGGGAATCATGTCGATCAACAGCGCCATATCGAGGTAGGACTTGCCCCGGACAAACGCCGCCGGAAACATCGCGCAAGGAGTCAATCCGTGAGCGCCGTGCCGGCACCCTCCAAGACCGTCGTCTCCACCGGCGTGCAAAGCTTCGCGCTCAGCTTCATTGCAGCCTTCGTCGACACCTGCGGCTTCGTGGGATTGTTTGGACTCTTCACCGCGCACGTGACGGGAAACTTCGTCCTCATCGGCGCACAGCTGATTCACCACGAGGGCGACGTGCTCGGCAAGCTGCTGTCGCTGCCGGTGTTCATGCTGGCCGTAACGTGCGCGGTGCTGCTGGCGCATCGGCTCAAGCAACGTAGCGGCAACGTGCTGGCCACGTTGCTCGCCGTGCAGGCGGCCTGGCTGGGATTGACGGTGCTGGCTTCCTACCTCTTGCCGCCGCCGGCCAGCGGGGGCGACACGTCGGCCATCCTGATCGGGATGGCGGCGGTCTTTGCGATGGGCGTGCAGAACGCCACGATGCGCATCGCCCTGCCCGCGCTGCCGCCGACCACAGTCATGACGGGCAACGTGACCCAGGTCGTGATCGATGCGGTCGGCCTCCTGGCCGGCGAAGGCGACGAGGAAGCCCGCAAAGGCATGCGCGCCCGGCTGCACAAGATGTGGCCGGGCATTGCCGCCTTCTTTCTCGGCGCGGCAGGCGGCGCGCTGGGCTACCTGTTCTTCGGCTTCCGCTCGCTGGCCTTGCCGGCAATCGTTTGCCTCGCACTGGCCATGACGAGCGGAACGCGAGACTGATTTATTTGCGCAGCGTCTTCATCGCCCCGGCCCAGGCCACCACCTGATCAAGCACCGCATTGACGGCCTGCGCCTGATGCGCCGCAGGCTTGAACGTGCGGAACTGCTCGAAGTCGGTAAACAGCGAGAGCATCACGGTATTGCGCACATGCGCCACCTGCAGTTCGGACATCACGCCGCGGAGATGCTCGATTGCACGCGCGCCGCCCGCGCTGCCGTAGCCGACGAAGCCGGCGGCCTTGTTGTTCCATTCCTTGTAGAGATAATCGATGGCGTTCTTGAGCGCGCCGGAAATGCCATGGTTGTACTCCGGCGTCACGAACACATAGGCATCGAAACGGTCGACCGCGGCGGCCCACTTCTTCGTATGCTCGTGCTGGTACTGGCCCATGGACGGCGGGATGGGTTCGTCGAGCAGCGGCAGGTTGAAGCTGGCGATGTCGAGCAGCTCGACGCGCGCATCGCTGCGCTGTTTTGCGATGTCGAGCACCCACTTGGCGACGGCTTCGTTGTTGCGACCGGGACGCGTGCTGCCGGTGACGATGGCAAGTTCAATCATGGTTTGGCTCCGTTCAAGTTGCGGGACCGCGTGCCGCCTTGGAGGGACGACATGGCGCGGCAAGGTTGCGGCGGCCGCCAGGCGGACGCCGTTGAATGTGTCGCGTTTCCCGAGGCGTCATGCCGCCGTCTAGAACGCCCAGCAGGAACACCCTAGCGCGCCCCAGAAACCGTTGCGATCAGAGGTCGGCGCCGTGGCCGCCCGGGCATGTGCGTGCCCGTGCACCCGGCATGCCGCAGCACAACCGCAACCGAGCGCCTGCGCATGCGACGCGACGGTATCTGCTGCCGGACGGTAGTGACCGGAATGCCGGCGTGCAGGCGACCAGTCCGGCATTGCGGGCGGAAGCGGCGTGTCGAATTCCGCGAAGTCGTCCGCCGCGTACACCACCTTGCCGCCGAGGATCGTGAGGGAAGACACGATGTGCCGGATGTCCTCTTCGGGCACGCCGAAGTAATCCGCCGACAGCACGGCAAGGTCGGCAAGCTGCCCCGCCTTGATCTGCCCCTTGGCGCCCTCCTCGTTCGAAAACCAGGTGTTCGCCTGCGTATAGAGCTTCAGCGCGGTTGTGCGGTCGAGCAGATTGGCCGGCGGATAGAGGCGTCGCCCGCCCAGCGTCTTGCCCGTGACCAGCCAGTAGAGCGCATTCCACGGATCATGGCTCGCCACGCGCGTGGCGTCCGTGCCCGCGCCGACCTGCACGCCCATCTCGAGCATGCGCTTGAACGGCGGCGTGCGTTGCGCCGCTTCATGTCCAAAGCGCTCGACGAAGTATTCGCCCTGGTACGCCATGCGATGCTGAATCGCGATGCCGCCGCCCAGTTTCGCCACGCGTTCGATGTTGCGGTCGCTGATGGTTTCGGCATGGTCGAAGAACCAGTGCAGTCCGTTGAACGGCATGTCGCGGTCGACCTTCTCGAACACGTCCAAAGCCGGCCGATGGTCTCGTCATACGTCGCGTGCATCCGGAACGGCCACCGCTTTTCCACCAGCAGGCGCACCACCGCTTCCAGATCGGGCTCCATGCCGGGCGGCAGGTCGGGACGTGGCTGGCGGAAATCCTCGAAGTCCGCCGCCGAGAACACCAGCATTTCGCCCGCGCCGTTGTGGCGATACATCGCATCGCCCTGCCCCGGCGCCACCATCGCGCTCCAGCGCGTGAAGTCGGCCAGTTCTTCCTTCGGCTTCTGCGTGAAGAGGTTGTAGGCAATGCGCAGCGTCAGCTGCCCCTGGGCATGCAGATCCTGAACCACCTGGTAGTCGTCGGGATAATTCTGGAAGCCGCCGCCGGCATCGATGACGCTGGTCACGCCCAGCCGGTTCATCTCGCGCATGAAATGCCGCGTGGAATTGAGCTGGTAGTCATAGGGCAGCTTCGGCCCGCGTGCCAGCGCGGAATACAGCAGCAAGGCATTGGGTGCGGCGAGCAGCAGACCGGTCGGCTCGCCGTTCGCGTCGCGCTCGATGCGGCCGCCGGGCGGGTCGGCCGTATTCCGGTCATAGCCGGCGGCACGCAACGCGGCGCGATTGAGCAGCGCGCGGTCGTAGAGATGCAGGATAAAGACCGGCGTGTCGGGCGCCACCGCATTGAGTTCCTCGAGCGTGGGCAGGCGTTTCTCCGCGAACTGATGCGCGGTGAAGCCGCCCACCACGCGCACCCATTGCGGCGCCGGCGTGCGTGCGACCTGTTCCTTCAAGCGGCGCATCGCATCGGCCAGCGACGGCAGGCCGTCCCAGCGCAGTTCGAGGTTGTAGTTGAGGCCGCCGCGAATGACGTGGATGTGCGAGTCGATGAGCCCGGGAATGACGCGCCGGCCACGGCCGTCGATGACGTGCGTCGCGGCGCCGGACAGGCGCATGACTTCGTCGTCATCCCCCACGGCGAGGAAGCGGCCGCCGCCGATTGCGACCGCGCTTGCCTCCGGCTGTTGCGGATCGAGCGTTGCAATGCGGGCGTTGCGCAAAATAAGGTCCGGGCTGTTCATGGCATGTCCTCGTGGCGAACCGCCGTTGCCGCCCGGACTCCAGCCGGGACGCGCAACGATTGCTCGAAGTGTATGGAAGGCGGTGTTCGACTGCTATGCCGAAACTTGCACTTCTGTATTCCAATTCTGGACGAATTCCGGCCCGGTTGCGGCCCCGGCCTTTATGCCCCTGCGGCTATACTGTGCCGATCCACACGCGGAGGCCGCGATGTTCGATCTCAACAATGTCGCCATCTTTGTCAAAGTCGTCGAAACCGGGAGCATGGCCGCCGCCGCCCGCGCGCTCGGCATGCCCAGCAACACGGTGGGCCGCCGCCTCGCGCAGCTCGAAGCCGCGCTCGGCATCAGCCTGCTGCATCGGACCACGCGCAAGCTGCACGTCACCGATGCCGGCAACCACTACTACGAGCAATGCGTGCGCCAGATCGGCGCGCTCGAAGATGCCACCCGCACACTCGCGGACGCCACGCGCTCGCCGTGCGGGCGTCTGCGCATTGCCGCGCCGGCCGGCTTCTTCGAATTCATGGACCTGGCCGACATGGCGGAATTCATGACCGAACATGGCGGCCTCGAACTCGAATTCATCCTCGACGACGAGTGCGTCAACCTGATCGAGCGCGGCATCGACATCGCCTTGCGCGCCGGTCCGCTCGAATCGTCGACGCTCAAGGCACGCAAGATCGCCGAGGTACGCCGCATCCTCGTCGCCAGTCCGGCCTACCTCGAACGCGCCGGCATGGTGACGCGCCCTGAGCAGCTCGCCGAGCGCGAATGCCTCCTGCCGTCGAACGCGCCGGGACGCAATCTCTGGCGCCTGCGCAACGGCAGCACGCTGACCGAAGTGAAGGTGCGCGGCCGCTTTGCCGCCAACTCCGCGTTCACGCTGGTGAAGGCGGCACGCAGCCATCTCGGCATCGCCTTGCTGCCGGAGGCCATCCCGCGCGCCGACCTCGCACGCGGCACGCTGGTGCGGCTGCTGCCGGACCACACGACGTCCACCGAAGGCTTCTACGCCGTCTATCCGGGTCACCGCCAACGCTCGCGCGCCGTGCAGGCCTTCGTCGATTTCGTCGCCGCCTGGATGCGCCGCACCAATGCGCCGGCATCGGACGTGCTACCCGCCGCATTCGGCGAGCGGCAGGAGCACGCGACCGCCGACGCCTGACCATGTCTTCCGCCATCCAATTGCTTGAGCAGTACGGCTTGCTCCTCGTGTTCGCCAACGTCCTGCTCGAACAGGCTGGGCTCCCCATCCCGGCCTATCCGCTGCTGATCGTCGCCGGCGCGCTGTCCGCCAGCGGCCAGCTGGACTGGCAAGCCTGCCTCTTGCTGGTGGTGCTCGCCTGCCTGATCACCGACTCGGCGTGGTACCTCACCGGCGCCCGCTACGGTGCGACGGTGCTGCGCACGCTCTGCCGAGTTTCACTCTCGCCCGACTCCTGCGTGCGCAACACCGAAGACCGTTTCCTGCGCTGGGGCGCGAAGTCGCTGCTGATCAGCAAATTCATCCCCGGCTTCAATACCATCGCCCCGCCGATGGCCGGCGCCATCCGCCTGCGTAAACCGGAATTCCTGTTCTTCTCGATGGGCGGCAGCCTGCTCTGGGGCGGCAGCGCACTCCTGCTCGGCACGCTCTTCCGTCGCCGCATCGATGCCCTGCTCGACACGCTGGCGACCATGGGCTCGGCCGCGGCCGTCGCGCTCGGATCGCTGCTGCTCCTGTTCATTGCCTGGAAGGCGTGGCAGCGGCAGCGCTTCCTGCATTCCCTGCGCATGGCCCGCATCACGGTCGACGAGCTGGCCGCGCTCATCGACAACGGCGGCATGCCGGTCATCGTCGACGCCCGCAGTCTCGCGGCGCGCGAATTGGAGCCGCCGATGCCGCAGGCCATCTTCCTCGCCGACGAGACGGAAGCTGCTGCCCTGGACGCCATCTCGCGCGACCAGCCGGTGATCGTCTACTGCAACTGTCCGAACGAAGCGTCGGCCGCCGAAGTCGCCAAGGTGCTGATGCGACGCGGCTTCACCGAAGTGCGCCCGCTCGTGGGCGGACTCACCGCCTGGTCGGCACGCCGGCAGGTCACCCAACCCACTTCATGAGGACGGCATGGACACGACTCAGTCACTCCAGGAATTGAGCAAGGCATTGCGGGACCTGCACCACGCGCTGGCGCAGGTCGAGCGGCGCAAGTACGAACGCGAATGGGGACCGGTCGAGCCGGCGGCACTGCTGCAGCTGCTCACCCGGCATCCGGATTTTGCGTGGCTGCACGCGCTCAGCGAGCTCATCGTGGAGATCGACGAGGCGCGCGACGACGGCGAGACGACACTCGACACGGTTCGTGCCTTGTACCAGACGGCTGCCAGCCTCATCTCGCCCGTCGGCGGCGATGCCGGCAGCTTCGGCAGCCGCTACGTGCAGGCCCTGCAGGAAGATCCGAACCTGGTCATGGTCCATGCCGCTGCCAAGCAGGTCGCCTCGCGCCGCTTCTGAAACGGCATGAAAAAAAGCCGCCCCGAAAGGCGGCTGAGGCAGTGTGCCATTGCGTCATGGCGTCACATCGATGCTGCCCTTCTCCCCCGCCTTGCCGGCGATGACCTGGATCGCTCCATCCGGCTGCAGGACATCGACCGTATTCTTCGCCGCATCGGTGAAGTACAAGCGGTCGCCGATCTCGTTCGCGACAATGCTTGCCGCGGTCACCGTGCCGCCTGCCGGGCTGCCCGGCAGCTTGTACGTCACGATGCTGCGGTCGACCGGATTGAGCCGCAGGAGCAGCGAGTTCTCGTTCACGAACAGGTCGCCTGTTGCGTCGAGCGCCAGGCCATGGACGTTCACGAGGCCGACCGTTGCATCCACCAGGGTGCTCATCGTCATGCCGGTCGCGTCGATCTTGCGGATGGTGCTGGCGCCGTTGGCGTTCGGGCTGTAAGGCAGTTCGCTGACGTACAGGTTGTCCAGGGCATCGACGGCAATGCTGCTCGGCCCGGCGCTGAGGGGATCGAAAATCCCCGCGCTTAGCGTTGCAAAGCGCGAGACCTTGACGGGCGCCGTCTGCCCGGCGCTGATCTGCTCGGCTGTCGGCGGGGTGTTCACGTCCACGCGCCAGATGGCACCGAGCAGGTAATCGCTGACGAACAGGTTGCCCTTGCTGTCCGCTGCGAGGCTGTCCGGCAGCAGGAAGTTGTCCGTCGTGGTGTCCGCGATTTCCGGCGAAGCCACGATGGTGGTGACCACGCCGGTCTCGATGACGATCTTGCGCAGGTCGCGGTTGTCGAGCACGTAGAGGTTGCCCTTGCCGTCGATCGTGAGCGCGCTGGGCGCAGTGAAGCGGGCCAGCGGACCGACGCCGTCGAGCTTGCCCTTCTGCCCGGCGAAGCCGGCAATGGTCGTGACCGTGCCGTCGAGCGCAATCTTGCGGATCGTGCAGTTGTTGCGATCCGAAACGTACAGGTTGCCCTGCTTGTCGCGCGCAATGCCGGTCGGCGCGTCGAAGCGCGCGAGGGTCGCGTCGGCCTTGACCGCCGGCTGGCTTGGCACGGCGGGGTTGCCCGCGCTCGGGATGTTGCCGCCTCCACCGATGTTGATGATGTTGTTGACGATGACGGTCACGATGATGTTGCTCGTCGGCGGCGGCAGGATGATCGTGGGAGCGGGCGGATACACGGGCGCCGGCGCGGGTGCCGGTGTCGGGGCCGGTGTGCTGCTCGGTTTCGGCTTCACGCTGATCTGCGTCCGCACGACGCTCGCCCGCCAATTGGCATCGCCCGAGTACACGGCCACGACATTCCAGTCGTCTCCAGCGAGCACGTTGTCGATGATGCAGCTGCCCCGCGGGCCTGGCGTGGGCGATGGCGGAGACAGCGTGGCGACGCAGCGCTGATTCTGGAAGTAGATCGTCACCGTGCCGGTGGGCGGCGCCGACGGTGCAGGTCCGTATTGCCCCGATGCCTTCGGCGCATCCACCGTGACGGAGAACCGGATGCTGTCGCCCTCCGTCGCGCCTTGCGGCTTGTCGCTGCTCAGGACGATGGTCGACGGGAAGCCGGAAGGCAGCGGCGCAGGCGCGGGGGTCGGGCTCGGGGTCGGTGCGGGGT
>SPQI01000481.1 GCA_004570315.1 Oxalobacteraceae bacterium OM1
CCTTGCCGCTGAGCCGGTTGCGCGGCTGGCCCTGCGCATATTCCAGCGTTCCGCCGAGGTCGCTCGAGCCGACCTTGCCTTTGAAATTTTCATAGCGCAGCTGGATGCTGCCCGGCTTGAGGCTGCCGGCGAGGCGGCCTTCGGTGGAAAACTTCGGCGTTTCCGGAAGCAGCACGCCGCTGAGCGCGAAGAGGTCGCCCATGCTGGCGCCCAGAATCTTCAGGTTCACGTCGAGCGCGCTCATGTGCGAGGGATTGGTCAGCGTGCCGTCGATCCGGATATCCGTCTCGCCGACCTTGACCTGCGCCTTGACCGGGTAGCGCACGTCCGGCGTCTGCAGCGACAGGATTGCGCCGGCGGTGCCTTCGCCGCCGACCTTTTCGCGGTTGAATGTGCCCTTGGCCTGCCACTTCACGCTGCCGTCGTCGAGGGTGTCGATGTCGGTGGTGATGTCGGCATGCTTTTCCGGATCGACGTAGCGCACCACGCCTTGCTCCAGCCCGAGATCGTCGATGCCGAAGTCCCACTTCGACTTCTCTTCCTTCTTCTGGAAGTGCCAGTTCGCCCGACCGCCCTTGCCCTGTTCCAGCACGAGGTGCGGCTCGGTCAGCACCAGCGATTGCACGCTGATGCGATGCCGCAACAGGTCCAGCGGATTGAGGGTGAAGTCGACCTGCTTCACGCGGGCCATGTCCGGCCCGGTGGTGGCCCAGTCGGGGTTGCCGAGTGCCACGTCGTAGGCGCGCAGGTGCGGCCACGGCACGAGACGGCGCCAGCCGCTGGCATGCGGCGGATGCTGCCAGGTAAGCGCGAGGTCGCCGTTGATGGCGAAGCTGCGCCCGGTTGCGTCGCTGACCTTGTCGGTGAGCCAGGGCTTGGCCCGGTTCCAATTGAAGGTGACGACCAGCACCGCCACCAGTGCGAGCAGCGCAATCAGGCTGCCGAGCACGATCAGCGGGATTTTGAGAGCGCGTTTCATATTTCTATGGAGTGCGCGCCGGAAGGGGAGTTCGGCAGGGGCGGGGAGGGGTTGCGGGAGGTCAATTCCAGAGATGTGCCCAATCGCCGATCGGGCACGTGAAAGGACCTAGCGCTCGCCCGTCTGCAACCTCCACAGCGCCGCATACACCCCGTTTCGCTTCAACAACGCCTCGTGCGTTCCCGACTCCACGATCCGCCCCTGCTCCATCACATGGATGCAGTGCGCATGCCGGATCGTCGACAACCGGTGCGCAATGATCAGACTCGTGCGGCCCACGACGATGCGTTCCAGCGAGCGCTGAATGGCCGCTTCCGTCTCGTTGTCCACCGCCGAGGTCGCTTCGTCGAGGATTAGGATGGGCGGATCCTTGAGGATCGCTCGGGCCAGCGCCAGCCGCTGCCGCTGCCCGCCGGACAGCTTCATGCCGCGCTCGCCCACCTGCGTGTCGTAGCCTTGCGGCAGCGCCTCGATGAACTCGTGCGCCTCGGCTGCCTGCGCCGCGCGAACGATGGCCGCGCGATCGATCTCGCGGCTGCCGTAAGCGATGTTTTCGGCGACCGTCGCGTCTGCCAGGAAAGTGTCCTGGGCGACGTAGCCGACCGCCCGCCGCAGGTCCTGCAGGTTGAGCTCGCCGATCGGCCGGCCGTCGAGCAGGATGTTGCCGGACTGCGGCTCGTAGAAGCGCAGCAGCAGCTTGGTCAGCGTGCTCTTGCCGCTGCCCGTCGTGCCGACGAAAGCCACCGTCTGGCCGGCCGGCACCTGCAGGCGGATGCCGTCCAGCGCCGGCGTGTTGCCGGCCTCGTAGGTGAAGCGCACGTCGTCGAATTCCAGCGCGCCGCGCACCTCGGCCGGCTTCACATGCCGTCCTTCGTAAGGAATGGCGAGCGGCGTCTGCAGCAAGTCCATCACGCGCTGGATGGAGGCCATCGAACGCTGGTAGAGGTCGGTCATTTCAGCTAGGCGCGTCAGCGGCCACAGCAGGCGCTGCGTGAGATAGACCAGCACCGAATAGCTGCCCACGCCCAGCTCGCCGTTCAACGCGAGAAAGCCGCCGTAGAGCAAGGTCACGGTGAAGCCGGCAAGGATCGCCATGCGGATCACCGGTGTGATCGCCGCGGCCCAGCGGATGGCCTCGCCGTTGCGGATGCGATAGGTGTCCGAGCCGGTGCGGATGTGTTCGGCTTCGAAGTCTTCCGCGGTATAGGCCTTGATGGTCGCCACGCCGCCGAGATTGTTGTTCAGCCGTGCCGCCAGCGCGCCGGCTGCTTCGCGCACCGCGGTGTAGCGCGGTGCGAGGCGAGACTGGAACCAGAAGGCGCCGTAGAGAATGAAGGGCACCGGCACCAGCGCGAGGAAAGCCAGCTTGCTGGTGAGCACGAAAAACACGCCGCCCACCATCAGGGTGCCGCAGAACACCTGCAGCAGGTCGTTCGCGCCGCCGTTGAGAAAGCGCTCCATCTGGTTGATGTCTTCGTTGAGGATGGCCAGCAGGTTGCCAGTGCGGTTGCGTTCGAAGTAGGCCAGCTCCAGCTTCTGCACATGCGAATACGCATCCATGCGCATGTCGTGCTGCAGGTCCTGCGCGAGGCGCCGCCAGCGCACTTCGTAGAGATATTCGAACAGCGATTCGCCGACCCAGATCACCACCGTCAGCAGCGCGAGCAGCACCAGCTGGTCCTTGGGATCGACGAAGCCGAGGCGGGCGAGGAAGGATTCCTTGCGGTTCACCACCACGTCGACTGCCACGCCGATCAGGACTTCCGGCAGGACATCGAACAGCTTGTTGAGGATGGAGTAGAGCGAGGCCGCAATGACGTCGCGGCGGTACTGGCGCGCATAGCCGAACAGGCGGCGCAGGGGATGGGTGGCAGGATGCATGGCGGCACGGCGTCCGGGGAAAGGACGCTATTGTGCCTTAGAGCCGGTGCAGGCTCTTAGTGCACGCCGCGCAGCCTTGCCAGTTCGATGAGTTCCGCCTGGCTGGCGGCACGCTCGCGCCCGAGCGCTTCCACCAGCCGCAGCAAGGCGTCGTCCTTGATGAAGCTGGCCGAGGATTCGGCCTCGAGAATCTCGTCCAGCGGCCGGGAGCGCGCGATCGCGTAGCCCTGCACATAGTCGACGCCGATTTCTGCCAGCGTCTGCACCGTCGCATTGTCCTCGGCCCATTCGGCGATGGTTTTCATGCCGAGGTTGGTGGCGAGGTTGACGATGGCTTCGACGATGGCGACGTTGGCCGGATGTTCGTTGATGTTCACCACGAAGCTGCCGTCGATCTTGAGCACGTCCGCCGGCAGTTCCTTGAGGTAGGAGAAGGAGGTGTAGCCAGCGCCGAAATCGTCGAGGCCCACCTTGGCGCCGTAGCTGCGCACCGCATTGATGAAGCGGCGGGTGTTTTCGAGGTCGTGCAGGGCGACGCTCTCGGTGATCTCGATGCACAGCCGCTTCGCCGATTCGGGGTGGTCCTGCAGCATGTCGATCGTGTCTTCGACGAAGCGCTCGTCGTTGAGCGAGGCGCCGCTCAGGTTGAGGCAGACGAAATGGGTCCGCTCGCGCTGCAGCGGATGCGCATTGAGCCAGGCCAGCGTGGTGGACAGCACCCAGCGGTCGATGGTGCCGGTGCGGCCGCTCTTTTCGGCAGCGCCAATGATGCGTGACGCCGGAATGATGCTGCCGTCGCCGCCGCGCATGCGCAACAGCACTTCGACGTTCAGCGAGCCGCGCGGCGCCTTCAGCGACATGATGGGCTGCATCTCGATGAACAGGCCGTCCGTCGCGCCGTCGAGCGAGAGGTGCGACATGAGGTCGAGCTCGGCCTTGCGTTCGTGCAGCGCGGTGGCGTCCTTCTCGTAGACCGTGAGGCCTTCGCTATGGCTGGTCTTGGCGTCGCGGCAGGCGCGGTCGGCGGTGGAGACGGCGTCCTGCCAGTCCATCGCGGGGCCCACTTCCACCAGCCCGATCGAGCCGCGCACATGGAAGGCCTTGTCGCCGACGCGGTAGGGCGTATTGCCGATGCAGTTGATGATGCCGCGGCAGATCAGCGAGGCCAGCGGCACCGCGGTGTCCGGCATTACGATCACGAATTCGTCGCCGCCGACGCGCCCGATGTGCTGGCCGCGCGCCAGCATGGTGCCGATGCGCTCGCAGACCTGCTGCAGCACGACGTCGCCGGCGCTGTGGCCGAACAGGTCGTTGATGAGCTTGAAGCGGTCGAGATCCAGATAGGCGAGGGTGAGCGGCTTGCCTGCAACCTGCTGCTCGCGTGCGGCCTCGAAAATTTTCGAGATGCCGCGGCGGTTGAACACCTTGGTCAACGGATCGTTGTTGGCCAGGAAGCGCAGGTCTTCCGCCGCACGCGCCTTCTCCGTCACGTCCTGCAGGAAGCCTTCGATCTTGCCGTGGGCCAGGGTGGCCTTGACCAGGAAGCAGCGGGAACCATCGCGGCTGGTGATTTCGAGTTCGCCGTCCGACTGACTGTCGACCATCTGATGCAGCCGCGTCCACGCGCCGGGCGTGAAATGGCGCTTCCAGCGGTTGTTGGCCGGCAGGGTGAGATCGCAGCCGAGCATGGCCTGCAGCGCCGGATTGAAGCTTAGGAAGCGGCCGGAGCCGTCCAGCGTGAACAGGCCAACCGGCATGGCTTCATAGGTGTGCTCCAGCTCGGCCTGGGCTTCCAGCCGCCGGGTATGCTCAATCCGCATTTCCTCGGCGATGGCCAACGCCGCGAGCACGCTGGAGGCCAGCGCCGCCGTCACGCTGTTGGCGATGCCGACCAGCTCGCGCACGCCGAAGGAGGCGGCCAGCACTTCAGAGAGGCCCGACAGGTAGGTCACGCCGAGTGAGGCGGCGTACCACATCGCCACGCGGGTCCGGGTGCGATAGGCGATGTCGGCGAGGCAGATCGACATGACGACCAGCCCGGTGCCGGTGATGACCCACATGAGTTCGAGGAAAGGCGTGAACGGCAGCACGAAGGCGCCGACGAGCAGGGGCAGGCACAACCAGTACATCAGGCGCATGACCGGCGCGAAGAAGCGCTCGCGCATCGAGTCGCCGAACAGGCGCAGATAGAGCGCCACGGTGGTGATCGAATACAGGGCGATGGTGATCTTGCGCATCGGGACGATCAGCGCCTCGGGCACCGTCTGGCCCAGCCATTGCACGTCCCAGCCCGCCGACAGTGCACCGAGGCGCAGATTCAGCACCAGCCAGGCGGCGAACAGCACATACAGGCTTTGACGGTTGATCAGCGCCGTCAGCAGCACGAACACGGCCAGCACGATGAGGCCGCCATCGAGCAGACCGGACTTGCGGTGATACTGACGGGTCGAAGTCTTGAGTTCGTCGCTCGGCCAGAGCGTGACGCTCAGCGTGGCGGGACCGAAGGCCTGCGTCCGGCACAGCAGTTCCGCTTCGGCGGCGACCGGTTCCATGATGAAGCCAGCCTTGGCCGGGCGCAGCATTCCGGTGGCACGGCCGTGGGAAGCCAGGCCGAGAGGCTCCAGCGAGCGCGCGTCCCAGCAAGCGATTTCGGCGGCGTGGCGCGAGGGGAATTCGATGGCATAGCTGCCGTGGCCGGCCGGCGGCGTGCTGAACGCGAACCACACCGGGTTTTCGGAGAGCCGGGTTTCGTGAGAGATGGCCGGGTTGGCGGCTCTGGTTGCCGCCAGGGCTTGTTCTAAGGTGAAGGGACGGTCCGCTTCGGCGGCGGCCTGCAGGTGGAGCTTCCGCTCGCCGCGCGGCTGGTAATAGTCTTCCCATGCCGCCAGTGCCAGCAGCGATACCGCCGCGATCAGCACCGGCACCACATACAGGGCGACCGTATCGAGCAGCGCCGAAGTCAGGGCGGCCGCACGGTGGAACAGGGATGTTGATTGCTCAGGCGTGGATTTGGGCATGGGCTAATCCGACCGGTCGCACGTTGTGCGGAAGGCTATAGATTAGCAGTATTGCGAAATCGCAACACCCCCCGGCGCGTCAGGTAGTCGGCTGAACGCGTGCGATGCGCCCCGGTCGCAGGCCGGCCAGGTGCAGGCGCGGCCGCAGGGTCTTGCCCAGGCGCGGGCCGAGATCGATGTCCGGGTGCCACGTGCGGCAGAAGAATTTGAACATCGGATGGCCGGCTGCGGCCCAGCGCGCTTCGCCGCTGTCGACGTGGAAGGCGAGCACCCGGTGCGGGACGTTGCCCGCATGGCGCAGGGGCACGTAACGCCCGTCTTCGAAGACGTTGGTGAACAGCAGTTGCTCGTATTGGCGGTCGAGCGGGGCGCGTCCGGCGCCGATCGCATAGTCGATGCCTTCACGCTTCCAGAATTCGTAGCAGGCCTTGAGCAGGACCAGCTTGACGAGACGGCCGACGCGTCCTTCGCTGATGGCCAGGCGCGTCATCTCGGCGAGATTGGAGTTGGCCATGCCGTCGGGCAGCTCGACCGATTGCTCGACCGCGAGCGGGCCGTGGGCATTGGTCTGGATGCGAATCGTGCCGATGGGGGAACCATCCAGTTTCGACTCGGCCAGGAGGACGATCACGCCCGGCCGCAGATCCATTTCCTCCGGCGCGCCGAGCGTTTCGGCGAGTTCGGGCAGGTGCCGGCCGTAGGCCGATTGGCGGATGCGTACGACTTTCTCAAGATCCGCAGCAGTGCGCGCCACCCGCACGGTGAACGGCAGCGCTTCTTCGGTGAAGTCGGCGCCGTGCTGGATGGCGGCGGTACGACGCGTGCGCTCTGGGGTGCGAAGTTCGATCACGGCAGCTCCTGCATTGGATGGTGGAAACTTTCAGCCATCCTACGCAGGTGTTGCCGATTCGATATTGAGAATACGCTAAGAAAAACCCCCTATTTCTCGTCAACCCCGCAGGCTCAGCCGTTGCTTTCGATCAATGCGCGGCGCCGCCGGAGCGCTGCGCACCTCCGGCGCGGCCGGCAGGCGTTCGAGGGCGACGGCGGTCTCCTCCACTGGTGCGCCGCTCAGGTCGAAGGCGGCAACGGCCTGGCCGAGGACGGCGGCACGCTGCTGCATCGCGGCAGCGGCGGCGGCGGCTTCCTCCACCAGCGCGGCATTGTGCTGCGTCATTTCATCCATGGTGGCGATGGCGCGGTTGACTTCCTCGATGCCTACGCTCTGTTCCTGACTGGCGGCGGTGATCTCGTTCATGATGTTCACCACATGGCCGACCGAGGCGACGATCTCGCCCATCTGCTTGCCGGCGTTGTCGACCAGGGTATTGCCCGAGTCCACCTGGCGTACCGAGTCCACGATCAGTTCCTTGATTTCCTTGGCCGCCTGCGCCGAGCGCTGGGCCAGCGTGCGGACTTCCGAGGCCACCACGGCGAAGCCACGGCCCTGTTCGCCGGCGCGGGCCGCTTCTACCGCAGCATTGAGCGCCAGGATGTTGGTCTGGAAGGCGATGCCGTCGATCACGCCGATGATGTCCGAAATCTTGCGCGAGCTGTCCTTGATGGAGCTCATCGTCGCCACCACCTCGTTCACCACCTGGCCGCCCTTGACGGCGGACGTGGAGGCGGACTGCACCAGGCGGTTGGCTTCCTGGGCATTAGCGGCGTTCTGCTTCACCGTCTGGGTCAGCTGCTCCATCGACGAGGCGGTTTCTTCCAGCGCGCTGGCCTGCGATTCGGTGCGCTGCGACAGGTCGGCGTTGCCCGAGGCGATCTCTTCGGAGGCGTTGCCGATTTCCTCGGTGTTGTGGCGGACCTGGCTGACGATGCGCGTCAGGCTCTCGTCCATGTCCTTCAGCGCGCGCAGCAGCGCGCTGGTCTCGTCCGTGCCGGACGCGTCGATCTGCGAACCCAGCTTGCCCGCGGCCACGCGCTGGGCGACGCCGACGGCTTCCTGCAGCGGACCGGTGATGCTGCGGGTGGTGAGTACCGAGACGAGGCCGCCCGCCAGCACCGTGACGATGCCGGTGAAGACCAGCACCCAGGTGATGCGCTGGCCGGTCTCCTCGGAGCTTGCCATCAGCGCATCGATGGCTTTCTGCTGCAGCACGACCAGCTTGTCGATCTCGGCGATCGCCTGCTGGTTGAGCGGGTCGATCTTCGACGAAATCAGCTTGCCGGCCGATTCGTTGCTGTAGCCCTTGACCAGCTCGATGGCTTCCTTGAACGGCGCCTCGGTCTTCTTGTCGAGTTCCGCGACGGCGGCGAGGATCTTGCGCTCCTCGTCGGTCAGGCCGGCGGCGGAAAGCTTCTGCTCGGCATCGGCGAAGCGCTTGCGCTGCACCTGCAGCTTGGCTTCTTCCTTCTGCATCTCGGGCATGCTGTATTGCAGGCCGACGTTGCGCATGGCGATGCCGCCTTCCAAGATGGCGCTGCGCATCACGTTGGCGAGCTGGGCCTTGGCGTTCGCCGTCTGCGTGGCGCCGTTGTGCGAGCGGCGCGCATTGCCGCTGACCACGATGCCGGCAATCAGCACGCAGACCACCCAGGCGAGGATGACGCCGAAGCCCATGCCGAGCCGGGCACCGATCTTGAAGGAACGCAGGTTCATGATGTCTCTTTCATTCGTATTGTTATGGCGGAAGGACCGGCGGCGCGCCGACCAGACTGCCCGCGAATGAGGGCGGAATTCCGCAGCAGGCGGCTGCGGTGGAACATGGGAGAGCACGAGCGGAATGGGCGGCCTGGTGGGCAGCCGCGGCGGGCGGCATCCGGGCGGGCTTGCGGCCGGATGCGGCTGTGTCTCCTCGATCTTATTGGGTCTTTATTGTTCTTGAATAGTAGACAGAAACTTTCCTAACTACAACGAGCGCTTTTACGTACTTGACGAAATGCGGTTTCCGCGCCACGCGCCTACGCTGAAGATGTCGATTCGTTAACGCCGATTCAGGCGCCGAACAGGTCCGGACGGAGCGGCCCAACCCTCTCCCTGCGTGATGCTTTTTTCAAGAGAGGGAACCCTCGGTTTCATTGACACGCGCTTTGAGCGTCACTGATACTTTCGTGTTCTGCGCCTGCCTACCCGGCAGGCAGACATAAGAATAATCATCCTCATCCTGGAGAACACGCATGTTGCGCCACACCCTCATCGCCATCGCCATTGTCACTTCGCTTACCGCCTGCAACCGCGGCGGCAAGGAACCCGACAAGGCGCAGAACGGCACCGGCGCAACTGCTGCGGCGGTAATGGTGACGCCGGAAGACCTCATCACCCTGCGCGGCGACGCCATCGCCAACGGCCCGGTCATCACCGGTTCCGTGCAGCCGGAGCGCCGCGCCGACCTGCGCGCCGAGGTGTCCAGCGTGGTGCTGCAGGTGCTGCGCGAGAACGGCGATGCGGTGAAGAAGGGCGATCTGCTGGTCCGCCTCGACGACACCTCCATCCGCGATGCGCTGACCTCCGCCCAGCAAGCTGCCCGCGCCTCCGAGCAGGCCTACGACCAGGCCAAGCGCCAGCTCGAGCGCCTGAAGACCCTGCGCGCCTCCGGCATGGCCTCCGCCCAGGCGCTGGAAGACGCGGAAATCCGCCGCAACAGCGCCCAGAGCGAACTCGTGGCATCCGACGCCAAGGTGGTCCAGGCGCGCCAGCAGCTGCAGCGCACCGAAGTGCGCGCGCCCTTCGACGGCATCGTCAGCGAACGCAAGGTCTCGGCCGGCGACACGGCGGCCATCGGCAAGGAACTGGTGAAGTTTTTTGATAATTGCTTCTTGGTCTTCGTAGTTTTAGTCTACGAGTATCTCGTCGGCAGCGTGGCCATGGGCCAGCCGGTGCGCTTCCGTATCAACGGCTTCCCGGGCGAGTTCTCCGGCAAGATCCGCCGCATCGATCCGGCGGCCAATCCGACGACCCGCCAGGTCGCGGTGCTGGTGGCATTCGATGAAGGCACCCAGCCGCGCGTGGCCGGCCTGTATGCCGAAGGGCGCATCGACGTCGGCGGCAGCAAGGCCGTCACGATTCCCGAAGCCGCGCTGGTGCGCAATGGCGACAAGGCCTATGCCTGGCAGGTGAAGGACGGCGTGCTCAAGAAGACCGACATCGTCATCGGCGACCGCGATCCGCGCCGCGGCGATTACGTCGTGCGCAGCGGCCTGGCCGATGGTGACAAGGTGGTACGCAATCCGGTGTCCAGCCTGAAGGATGGACAGAAGGTCAAGCTCGCCGCCAGTGCCGGCCAGGGCGCCGAAGCCGCCGCCTCCGCCACCACGACGAAAGGCTGAGCCATGTTTCTCTCCGATTTCAGCATCAAGCGGCCGATGGCCGCCATCGTCATCATCCTGGCGCTGATGTGCACCGGCCTGCTGGCGCTCAACAAGCTGCGCGTCAACGAACGCCCGGACGTCGAACTGCCCGTGCTGGTGGTGAACATTCCCTATCCGGGCGCCTCGCCCGAGACGGTCGAGCGCGAGATCATCAACCGCGTGGAAAAGTCGCTGCAGAGCATCACCGGCGTCTACCAGATGAACTCGACGGCGAAGGAGGGCAATGCCCAGATCGTCATCCAGTTCAACTTCAGCAAGAACATGATCGAGGCCTCCGACGAGGTCCGCAACGCCATCGGCGCGGTGCGCTACAAGCTGCCGACCGAGATGCGCGAACCGGTGCTGCAGCGCGCCGACCCGAATGCGCAACCGATCATGCAGCTGGCGCTGTCGTCGTCGACGCTGTCGCATGCCGAACTCTCGCGTCTGGCCGAGGACGACCTGGCCGACCGTTTCCGCGCCATCGACGGCGTCGCGACGGTGGACGTGAACGGTTCGCTCAAGCGCGAACTCAGCGTGCTGCTGCGCGCGGAAAAGCTGCGCGAGTACAACGTCTCGGTGGCCGAGGTCGTGGCGGCGCTGAAGAACCAGAACACCACCGCGCCGGTCGGCAAGGTGACGGGCGCGCTCGACGAGAAGAGTATCCGCCTGGTCGGCCGCATCGAGACGCCGTCCGAGTTCCAGCAGGTGGTGGTGAAGCGCCGCGGCGATGAAGTGATCCGCCTCGGCCAGCTCGCCAGCACCACCGACGGCTTTGCCGAACTGAGCAGCTTCAGCATGCGCAACGGGCATCCGAACGTCGGCATCGCCGTCACCCGTTCGCGCGACGCCAGCACGGTGACCACCGCCAACAAGGTGCGCGACCTGGTGGCCGAGGTCAACAAGACACTGCCGAAGGGCACCAAGCTCGAAGTCACGCAGGACGGCGGCCGCGATGCCGAGAACAGCCTGCGCAACGTGACCGACGCGCTGGTGTTCGGCGCCGGCCTCACCGTGTTCGTGGTCTACGTCTTCCTGAACTCCTGGCGCTCCACGCTGATCACCGCGCTGAGCCTGCCGACCTCGGTCATCGCCGCCTTCATCGCGGTGTGGCTATGCGGCTTCACGCTGAACTTCATGACGCTGCTCGGCCTGTCGCTGGCCATCGGCGTGCTGATCGACGACGCCATCGTGGTGCGGGAAAACATTGTCCGGCAGATGGAGCTGGGCCTCGACCGGCGCACGGCCGCGAGCGTGGGCACCAAGGAAATCGGCCTGGCGGTGGCGGCAACGACCTTCTCGATCATCGCGGTGTTCCTGCCGGTGGCCTTCATGCCCGGCGTGGCCGGCGAGTGGTTCCGGCCGTTCGCGCTGACGGTGGCCGCCTCGGTGATGGTGA
>SPQI01000231.1 GCA_004570315.1 Oxalobacteraceae bacterium OM1
GGCAGATGCAGCGGCGGCGGATAACCGAAGGTCGCCGCACCCTCTTCCGCTGCACTGACGTGGTGGCGGAACATGGCGAACAGCTCGCGTCCCATGCCGACTTGGCTGGACGCGAGATCCGCATGCGCAATCTCGCGGCGCGCCCATTCGTCTGCAGGCACGACGGCCTCCAGCGTTCCAGCCTCCGCATCGAGCCGGATGAGATCGCCGTCGCGTACCTTGCCGAGCGGTCCGCCGGCCAGCACCTCGGGCGTGACGTGGATTGCCGCCGGCACCTTGCCGGAGGCGCCCGACATGCGGCCGTCGGTCACCAGTGCGACCCTGCGCCCGGCGTCCTGCAGATTGCCCAGCGCCGGCGTGAGCGAATGGAGTTCCGGCATGCCGTTGGCGCGCGGTCCCTGGAAGCGCACCACCGCCACGAAATCGCGATCGAGCTTGCCGGCCTTGTAGGCCTCCATGAAGGCTTCCTGCGAATTGAAGACGATGGCCGGCGCCTCCACGCTGCGATGCTGCGGCTTCACTGCCGAAATCTTGATGACCGAACGGCCCAGATTGCCAGAGAGGAGCTTGAGCCCGCCGTTCGCCGAGAACGGCGCGGTGGCCGGACGCAGCACGCTCTCGTCGCCACTGACCTGCGCGGCCGGTTTCCAGACCGCCTTGCCGTCGTCGCCGAGGAAGGGTTCGGCGCAATGCGCGCGCAGGCTGCGGCCAAGGATGGTGGTGACCTCTTCATGCAGCAGGCCGGCATCGAGCAGCTCGCGGATCGCGAAGCCGACGCCGCCGGCCGCGTGGAAGTGGTTCACGTCGGCGTCGCCGTTCGGATAGATGCGCGCGAGCAGCGGCACGACGTCGGAGAGCGCGCTGAAATCGTCCCAATCGATGACGATGCCGGCGGCCTTGGCGATGGCAATCAGGTGCAGCGTGTGATTGGTGGAGCCGCCGGTGGCGAGCAGCGCCACGACGGCGTTGACGATGGCCTTCTCGTCCACCACATGGCCGACCGGGCGGTACTCATCGCCCAGCTCGCTGATGTGCACCGCCTGCTGCGCACCGGCCGCCGTCAGCGCATCGCGCAGCGGCGTATTGGGCGTGATGAAGGCCGCGCCCGGCATGTGCAGGCCCATCACTTCCATCAGCAGCTGGTTGCTGTTCGCCGTGCCATAGAAGGTGCAGGTGCCGGGACCGTGATAGGACTTCGATTCCGATTCAAGCAGGTCGTCGCGCGTCAGCTTGCCTTGCGCGTACAGCTGGCGGGTCTTGGCCTTTTCCGCATTCGACACGCCGGTCGTCATCGGGCCGGCGGGAATGAAGACGGCCGGCAAATGGCCGAAGTGCAAGGCACCGATCAGCAGGCCCGGCACGATCTTGTCGCAAACCCCGAGATAAACGGCGGCGTCGAACATGTTGTGCGACAGCGCAATGGCCGTCGCCATTGCGATGGCGTCGCGCGAGAACAGCGAGAGTTCCATGCCCGGCTGGCCCTGCGTGACGCCGTCGCACATGGCGGGCGTGCCGCCGGCGAACTGCGCCACGCCGCCGACTTCGCGCACCGCCTCGCGGATGACGTGCGGGAAGTGCTCGAAGGGCTGGTGGGCGGAGAGCATGTCGTTGTACGCCGACACGATGGCCACGGAGGGATGGCGCAGCGTCTTGAGCTTGAGCTTGTCGTTCGCCGGGAACGCGGCGAAGCCGTGGGCGAGGTTGGTGCAGGACAGCGCCGCGCGCTGCACGCCCTTGCCGCGCGCCGCGTCGATGCGCGCAAGGTAGGCGGAACGGTACGGCCGGCTGCGTGCGACGACGCGCTCGGTGACGGCCTGGAGTACGGGGTGAACCATTGTAGGAATCCGGAAGTAGGAAAGGTGGGAAATGCGTCGTTCTGAAATTTTACTACAGCATGACGACTGCCGCTGGCTGCTGCGGCACCCATTGGCGGCACCATCGTTTTGCGTTTTCTCAAGACAACGAGAGCCACTCCACCCTCTGCAGTGGGCGTGGAGCGCCACTGACGCAGCGCAAGAAAGCCCGCACTGGACCGCAATCGTTTGTAGTGGATTTACACCTCGTGATGTATAGTGGAACCCGTTTACTTCCGCTGCCCCGCATGGCCATGACCCGCTCAGCACTCACTGCCACTGCCGCCCACGAAGCCCTGCTCTCGCATCATGCCGAGGCGAAGGACTGGCAGATGCGCGACCTGTTCGCCCGCGACCCCGACCGCTTCACACGCTTCTCGGTGGAAGGCGGCGGCCTGTTCCTCGACTACTCGAAGAACCGCATCAATGAATCGACCATGCGTCTGCTCACCGCCCTCGCGCGCGAGGTCGGCCTGGAGAAGCGGCGCGATGCAATGTTCGCCGGCGAGAAGATCAACAGCACCGAACATCGCGCCGTCCTCCACACTGCCCTGCGCGCGCCGGCGATGGCAACGATAGAGGTGGATGGACAGAATGTGATGCCGGAGGTTCATCGCGTGCTGGAGCAGATGCGCGGCTTCTCCGATCGCGTGCGCTCGGGGCAATGGCAAGGCTATTCCGGCAAGGCCATCACCGACGTGGTCAATATCGGCATCGGCGGCTCTGACCTCGGCCCCGAAATGGTGTGCCGCGCCCTGCGTCCGTTCACGCATCCACGCCTGACGATGCATTTCGTCTCCAACGTCGACGGCCACGACCTCGATGCGGTGTTGTCCAAGGTCAATCCGGAGACCACGCTGTTCATCGTGGCCTCCAAGACCTTCACCACCATCGAGACGATGATGAACGCCCGCTCGGCCCGCGACTGGTTCGTCAGCCGCCGCGGCGAGCAGGACCTGCCGAAACATTTCGTCGCCGTGTCCACCAATGCCAAGGCCGTTCAGGACTTCGGCATCGATACGCAGAACATGTTCCCGTTCTGGGACTGGGTCGGCGGACGGTATTCGGTCTGGTCCGCCATCGGCCTGCCTGTGGCCGTGGCGGTGGGGTTCGACCGCTTCACGGAATTCCTCGCCGGCGCGCACGGCATGGATGAACATTTCCGCACCGCCCCCATCGAAAGCAACATGCCGGCGATTCTCGGTCTGCTGGGCGTGTGGTACCGCAACTATTTCGGGACGAGCTCCGTCTCCATTGCGCCCTACCATCAGGACCTGAGCGCTTTTGCGGCCTACCTGCAGCAGCTGGAGATGGAAAGCAACGGCAAGCGCGTTTCGCGCGACGGCGATCTGCTGGACGTGGCGACCTGCCCGGTGATCTGGGGCGACGTCGGCACCAACGGCCAGCATGCCTACTTCCAGCTGATGCACCAGGGCACGGATGTGATTCCGGTGGATTTCATCGCTGCCCTGAAACCGAACCACGGCCTGGCCGCGCATCATCCCGTGCTGCTGGCCAACTGCTTCGCGCAGGCGAAGGCTTTCATGCGCGGCAAGACCGCGGATGAGGTGCGCAGCGAAATGGCGCAGCAAGGCGTGCCGGCCGACGAGATCGACGCGCTGGTGCCGCACCGCACCTTCCCGGGCAACCGGCCGAGCAACATGATCCTGATGGAGTCGCTCACGCCGGCCACGCTTGGCGCGCTCATCGCGCTCTACGAGCACAAGACCTTCACGCAAGGCGTGGTCTGGGGCGTGAACAGCTTCGACCAGTGGGGCGTGGAGCTGGGCAAGGTGCTCGCGAAGTCGATCGAGGCCAGCATCACCGGCCCGCAGCCGGGCGTGCACGATCCGTCGACGAACGGCCTGATCGCACGGGCCCGCGCCGCACTGGGGTCCTGAGCAGTGCTGCGGCCTGCGTGCGGAGCGCGGGCCGCACCTGCGCCTGCATTTCAACAACCTGTCGCAAGACCCATTTTCACAGCTACATCTTCACACCATGGCACTTTCGGACTTTGATCTGGTTCTATTCGGCGGTGGCGGCGATTTGGCCATGCGCAAGCTTCTGCCTGCAATGTACAACCGCGACCGCGCGCAAGCCCTGCCCGCAACCGCCCGCATCATCTGCGTCGGCCGTCAGCCATGGAGCCGGGAAGAGTTCATGCGCGTGGTGGAGGAGAACGCCAAGCCGCACATCGCGGAGAAGATGTTCGAGTCGGTACTGTGGAACCGCTTTTGCGAGCGGCTCGACTACGTCACGCTCGATGCTTCCGACGCCTCCACTTATCCGGCGCTCGCCGAGAAGCTGCGCATCGACTCCATCGTGACGCGGGTCTTCTACCTCGCCACACCGCCCAGCCTGTTCGCGACGATCTGCAACAACCTGGCCAGCGCCGGACTCGCTACGTCGAATTCCCGCGTCGTGCTCGAGAAGCCGCTCGGCCGCGATCTCGCCAGCGCGAAGCAGATCAATGCCGAAGTGGGCCGCGTCTTCAGCGAATCGCAGATCTTCCGCATCGATCACTACCTCGGCAAGGAAACCGTGCAGAACCTGCTGGCCCTGCGCTTCGGCAACGTGCTGTTCGAGCCGCTGTGGCGCCGCGAGTGGATCTCCGACGTGCAGATCACCATCGCGGAACAGCTCGGCGTAGGCAACCGCATGAATTACTACGAGACCGCCGGCGCCTTGCGCGACATGCTGCAGAACCACCTGCTGCAGCTGCTCTGCATCGTGGCGATGGAGCCGCCGGTCTCCTCGGCGGCCGATGCGGTGCGCGACGAGAAACTCAAGGTGCTGCGCTCGCTGAAGCGCTTCACGCCGCAGGCGCTCACGCACAACGTCATCCGCGGCCAGTACCGCTCCGGCCATGTGGGCGGTGTCGCGGTGCCGGGCTATCGCAAGGAGCAGGACGCCAATCCGACGTCCCGCACCGAGACCTTCGTCGCGGTGAAGGCCGAGATCGACACCTGGCGCTGGGCCGGCGTGCCCTTCTACCTGCGCACCGGCAAGCGCATGGCCGATTCGCTGGCCGAAGTCGTGGTGCGTTTCAAGCAGCTGCCGCACTCCATCTTCCCGCAAGCCTCCGGCCTCGCCCCGAACAGCCTCATCATCCGCCTGCAGCCCGATGAAGGTTTGCAGCTGAATTTGATGGCGAAGACGCCCGGCGACGGCATGCGCCTGAAACCGGTGGAGCTGGAACTGGACTTCCGCGAAACCTTCAAGACGCCGCGCATGGAAGCGTACGAGCGATTGCTGCTCGACGTGCTGCGCGGCCAGCTCACGCTGTTCATGCGCAGCGACGAATTGGAAGCGGCGTGGGAATGGGTCGAGCCGGTCCTGAAGCATTGGGAAGCCGAAGAGGACGATCCGATTCCCTACGCCGCCGGCACCTGGGGCCCGGCCGCCGCAAGCGCGCTGATCGGTCGCGACGGTTTGCAGTGGCGTGAAGAGTCCTTGCCGGAGTTGTGACGATGCTGCTCGACGCCATCCGCACCCAGCTCGATTCGCTTTCCAAGTCCGAGCGCAAGGTCGGCCTCACGGTGCTCCAGCATCCGCAGCTGGCGGTGTCGGAAAACATCACCGCGCTCGCCAAGAGCGCCCAAGTGTCGGAACCGACGGTGGTGCGCTTCTGCCGCGCGCTCGGCTACGAAGGCTGGCAGGAGTTCAAGCTCAAACTGGCGCAGAGCCTCGCGGTGGCGCCGCCCGGCGCGGACGAGTCGCCCAAGCAGGACGACCTCGCCGCCGACCTCGTGAACAAGATCTGCAGCCGTTCGATCAACACCCTGCTCGACCTGCGCAACAGCCTCGATCCCGACGCCATTCAGAAGGCGCTGGACGTGCTGGTGCGCTCGAACAAGATCGAGTTCTACGGCCAGGGCTCGTCGGGCATCGTGGCCATGGATGCGCAGCACAAGTTCTTCCGCTCCGGCATGCCGACCGTGGCCTACAGCGATCCGCACATCCACAGCATCTCGGCCTCGCTGCTGAAGAAGGGCGACACGGTGGTCGCCATCTCGCAGCGCGGCAACAGCAGCGCCCTGCTGCGCAGCGTGCAGCTGGCCCGCAAGATGGAAGCCGACGTGGTCGCGCTGACGCCAAGCGGCACGCCGCTGGCCGAACTGGCCACGGTGCTCGTGCCGATCGATCTCAGTTTCAACACCGATCCCTACACGCCGATTTCGGCGCGCCTGGCGCATCTGGTGGTGATTGACATCCTCGCGGTCGGCCTGGCGCTCAAGCGTGGCCCGAAATTCCGCATGAAGATGCAAAACGCACAACGGGCGCTGCAGAAGTACGACATGCAGTTCGATTCCTTCTTCCGCTGATTTCATGCGCGCAAGCTTGCGCTGCGCCAAGCTTCGCTGCGCGGTCGCGCCGCCGTCATTGCGTACAATGGGCGTTTTCCGATTCCCGCTCTCCGCCTACTTTTTCACCGGCCGTTAACTTTCCGCCATGAACCAACTCGAACAGCTCAAGCAATACACGACCATCGTGGCCGACACCGGCGACTTCCAGTCGATGAAGGCGTTCGCGCCGCATGACGCCACGACTAACCCTTCCCTGATCCTGAAAGCCGTCCAGAAGGACGAGTACAAACCCATTCTCGAAAAGGCCGTGCGCGACAATCCGCGCGGCGCGGTGGGCGACATCACCGACCGCCTGCTGGTTGCCTTCGGCCTCGAAATTCTGCAACTGATTCCAGGCCGCGTATCCACCGAGACGGATGCGCGCCTGTCCTTCGACACCGAAGCCACCATCGCCAAGGGCCGCGCGCTGATCGCGCTCTACGAAGCCGCCGGCATTTCGCGCGAGCGGATCCTGATCAAGATCGCCTCCACCTGGGAAGGTATCCGTGCGGCTGAAGTGCTGGAGAAGGAAGGCATCCGCTGCAACATGACGCTGCTGTTTTCGCTGCCGCAAGCGGTGGCCTGCGCCGAGGCGAGGGTACAGCTGATCTCGCCCTTCGTCGGCCGCATCTACGACTGGTACAAGAAGTCCAGCGGCCAGGACTACACCGGCGCCGACGACCCCGGCGTGCAGTCGGTCAAGCGCATCTACAACTACTACCGCAAGTTCGGCTACCGCACCGAAGTGATGGGCGCGAGCTTCCGGAACACCTCGCAGATCGTCGAACTCGCCGGCTGCGATTTGCTGACGATCAGCCCGGAGCTGCTGCAGAAGCTGGCCGATGCCGATGCGCCGGTCGCGCGGAAGTTGAGCATGGAAGAAGCGCAGGCCTCGGATGTGCAGCGCATCGAGCTGGATGAGAAGCGCTTCCGCTTCATGCTGAATGAAGATGCGATGGGGACGGAGAAGCTTTCCGAGGGCATTCGCTTGTTCTGTGCGGATGCCGTGAAGCTGGAGAAGATGA
Organism: Oxalobacteraceae bacterium OM1; assembly: GCA_004570315.1. Taxonomy (GTDB): domain Bacteria; phylum Pseudomonadota; class Gammaproteobacteria; order Burkholderiales; family Burkholderiaceae_D; genus Noviherbaspirillum. The sequence goes on from SPQI01000231.1 coordinate 7,225, forward strand.
TCGAGGCATTGCGCTGACGACTTTGGTGGGCCGCGAAGTGCACGGCATTGAAGCCTTCCTGCGCTTCGCGGTCCCATGAGGGTGAAATTCGATTTCCGCCTTCGCGGGAATCCAGTTTCACCCTCCGCCCTTCCTCACTGCCTCCGCCATCGCCAAGCCATCTTCCCCGCCAAGGCCGAGCAAGCCCTGCTCCACCCCGGCACGATCCGCGGCCGGCCGATTCTGGCTCACCTTCCATTTCCCCACCACGCGCCGAATCGGAATCTCGATACCCACAATCGCCGCGAGCATCTTCTCGATATAGTCCTCCGGCGCATCCTCGATGCGCCACGGCTTGGCCATCCCGGCCTCATGCCGCGTCGTCAGCCGAGTCAAAATCGCCCGCAGCCGTACCGGATCCTCCACCGTCCGCCCATGTCCATACGCATGCACGACCATGTAGTTGTAGGTCGGCACCACCTTTCCATGTTCCGCCTTGCTTGGATACCAGCCCGGACTCACATACGTCTGCGCCCCCTGGAACACCACCAGCGGTTCGACGCCCGCCTCGATCTGCCGCCACACCGGATTGGCGCGCGCGACGTGCGCAATCAACGTCCCGTGCTCGCCCGCATCGGCATCCAGTTCGAAGGGCACATGATTGGCGTTGAGCGCCTCGCCGTCGAAGGTGACCAGCGTTCCGAGCGGATGGCGTGCGATCAAGTCATGCAGGACCGCGTGCCGCGTTTCTTCGAAATGCGAAGGCAGGTACATGGTTCACTCCGCCTCGATGACGATGTCGGCCTTCAGCGAATTCGCGATGTAGCAACGCTCATGCGATCCGTGATGCCAGTGGGCGAGCTCCTCGGCGCTGGGCCGGCGCTCGCCTGCGAATGTGATGCGCGGCTTGAGCGTGATCCGCGTGATCGCCACCTTGCCTTCGCCGTTCTTCTCCATGACCCCGACCGCGTGATCGACGTAACTGTCGACGACGCAGCCGCCCTTGGCCGCATACGAGAGGAAAAACAGCATGTGGCAGCTTGACGCCGCCGCCACCAGCGCCTCTTCCGGATCGACGGCTTCCGCCACCGACATCGGCAGCGGCACCGACAGCGGCGACGAGGACGCTTGCACCTGCGCGCCGCCATCGAAGGTCCAGGCGTGCCCGCGGCTGTAGCGGTTGTCGACGAACGCCTGGCCGTCTCGCTTCCAGGTCACGGTGGCTTCATAGGTATGCATGGTGTTCTCCTTCGTCATGCGCTGCGGGCAATATCCAGACGTTCTCGACGGTCTGGCATCCGCCCTCGGGGTAATACGCCAGCGGCCAGCAAGAGCAGCAACGGGAACGGTGTTCGAAATATTGGATATCCAACGCAGCGTCTTGCAAGTGTACGCCGCCAGCGTAACCGGCAACTTGGCTTTCTCAAAGTGCCAATCAATGATAATTTCGGAATACCAATTTGCAGAACGATGCGGAGAACGCCATGCACGTCGCGCAGTCCCTCGCCACCCTGCGCCTCGACCCGGCTGCGAGCGCGCCGATGTTCCGCCAGCTCTATCAAGGCATTCGCGGCGCGATCCTGGCCGGCGGGCTGCCGCCGGGCACCCGGCTGCCGCCGACACGCGAGCTTGCGGTGCTGGTCGGCGTGTCGCGCCAGACGGTGCTCAACGCCTACGAGCAACTGACGGCCGAAGGCTATCTTGCCGGCACGGTAGGACGCGGCACCTTCGTCAGCGAACACCTGCCCGCGGGGCGACCCAACACCGCACGCAATCCGGACAAACCCCTGCGTCCGCTGTCGGCGCGCGGCCAAGCCTTCGTCGGGCCACGCGCGAGCCTGACGTATCACGACTGCGCGCATCGCGTCTTCCGCACCGGCATGCCGGGCCTCGACGTCTTTCCGTTCGCGATCTGGGCAAAGCTGGAAGCGCGCCACTGGCGTCGCCGCGAATGCGAATTCGGCTACGGCGATCCGGCGGGTTACCGGCCCTTGCGCGAAGCCGTCGCGACGTATCTCTCCACGTCGCGCGGCGTACACTGCGCGCCCGAGCAGGTGCTGATCACTTCCGGCTCGCAGCAGGCGCTCTACCTGATTGCCACGCTGCTGCTCGCGCCGCAGGACAGCGCCTGGGTCGAGGAGCCGGGCTACCGCGGCATCAATGCCTCGCTGCGCGCCGCGCAGGCACGCATCTGCCCGGTGCCGGTCGATGACGAAGGACTCGTGGTCGCGCATGGCGCGCGCCGCTTTCCCGACGCGAAACTGGTCTACGTGACGCCGTCGCACCAGTATCCGCTGGGCGTCACCATGAGCCTCGCCCGCCGCCTCGAACTGCTGGCATGGGCGGCGCACAACAAGATGTGGGTGGTGGAAGACGACTACGACAGCGAATACCGCTATACCGGTCCGCCGCTCGCGTCGCTGCAGAGCCTCGACAAGGCCGGCTGCGTGCTCTACGTCGGCACGCTGTCGAAGGTGCTCTTTCCCGGGCTGCGTCTCGGCTACCTCGTGCTGCCGCCCGCTTTGGTGGAGGCCTTCACGCAGGCCAAGGCCGTCATCGACCGGCACAGCGCCATCGTGCCGCAGGCGACGCTGGCGGACTTCATCACCGGCGGACACTTCGCCCGGCACATCAAGCGCAGCCGGGAAGCCTATGCGGAGCGCCGCGCCGTGCTGCTCGACGAGCTCGACCGCCACTTCGCCGCGCAGCTCGACGTGCGCTCGGCCGACGCCGGCCTGCACCTGCTGGCGCGCTTCCGCGACAAGCGCGACGACGTAGCCGTTTTGCAAGCTGGACGTGCGCACGGCATCGAACTGCGCGTGCTCTCGCAGTTCTACAACGAGTCGTCGCGCGCGCCGGAAACCGGACTGCTGCTCGGCTTCGCTCCGCATCCGCCCGAGGAGATCCGGCGCGGCATCGCCGTGCTGAGGAAGATTCTCTAGAGCTTTTCGGTCTCGGAATCCTTCGGCTGCCACTTCATCAGCCGGCGCTCCGCCAGGCCGACCAGCCAGTCGAGCACCAGCGCGAACGCGGTGAGCACGAGGATGCCCGCGAAGACGGTGTTCACGTCGAACGTGCCTTCCGCTTGCAGGATGAGATAGCCGACGCCGCGCGCCGACCCGAGATATTCGCCGACGATGGCACCGACGAAGGCCAGTCCGACGGAGGTATGCAGGCTCGAAAACACCCAGGACATCGCCGAAGGCAGGTACACATGCCGCAGCAACTGCCGCCGGTTCGCGCCCAGCACGCGCGCATTGGCGAGCACCACCGGACTGACTTCCTTCACGCCCTGGTAGACGTTGAAGAACACGATGAAGAACACCAGCGTCACCGCCAGCGCCACCTTGGACCAGATGCCGAGCCCGAACCACATGCCGAAAATGGGCGCGAGGATCACGCGCGGCATGGAGTTCGCCGCCTTGATGTAGGGATCGAAAATCGCCGACGCCAGGGGCGACAGCGCGAGCCACAGGCCGACGCCCAGCCCGAGCAGCGTGCCGATGCCGAATGCCAGCAGCGTCTCGGTCAGCGTCACCAGGAGATGCGGATAGATTTCGGCCGGGAAGTTCAGCGTGAACCAGGTCGCATCCATGAAACCGACGTCGAGCACGCCGGTACCGACCGTGAACCATTGCCAGATGCGCAGCAGCACCTTGAGCGGCTCGCCGAAGAAGAACGCCGCCTTCTCGTCGCGCGACACCAGATGCCAGATCACGAATACCGCCACCAGCACCAGCGCCTGCCAGAACCGCAAGCTCGCCCGCCCGGGTTTGATCGTCTTCCACATGCTCATGCCGTCCGCTTCTGTTGCTGGTACCCCTTTAACACTTCCTCGCGCAGCACGTTCCAGATCTGCGCATGCAACTCGACGAAGCGTGGATGCGTGCGGATCTCGGCCACGTCGCGCGGACGCGGGAGGTCGATCGCGAACTCGCCGATCGGCCGCGTGCCCGGACCAGCGGACAGCACGACCACGCGATCCGACATGGCAATTGCCTCGTCGAGGTCGTGCGTGATGAACAGCACCGCCTTGCGTTTCTCCTGCCAGAGCTGCAGCACTTCGTTCTCCATCAGCTGGCGCGTTTGAATGTCGAGCGCCGAGAACGGCTCGTCCATGAGGATGATGTCGGGGTCGAGAATGAGCGTCTGTGCCAGCGCCACGCGCTTGCGCATGCCGCCGGAAAGCTGGTGCGGATAGCGCCCGCCGAAACCCTGCAGGCCGACGCGGGCCAGCCAGGCTTCGCCCCGGCGTTTCGCCTCTGCGTCGTCGACGCCGCGAAACTGCAGCCC
>SPQI01000365.1 GCA_004570315.1 Oxalobacteraceae bacterium OM1
GTGCTGGTCATCAGGATGACCATCCCCGGCCTCGCGCTGTTCTACGGCGGCCTCGTGCGCTCGAAGAACATGCTGTCCATCCTGATGCAGGTCTTCGTGATCTTTTCGCTGATCCTCGTGCTGTGGTCGCTCTACGGCTATTCGATCGCGTTCACCGAGGGCGGCAGCTTCTTCGGCGGCTTCGACCGGCTGTTCCTGAAGGGCATGACGCCGGATTCCACCACCGGCACCTTCAGCAAGGGCGTCGTGCTGCCGGAATACGCCTTCGTCGCGTTCCAGGCCACGTTCGCGGCCATCACCTGCGGCCTCGTCGTCGGTGCCTTCGCCGAGCGCGCGAAGTTCTCCGCCGTGCTGCTGTTCATCGTGCTGTGGTTCACCTTCTCCTACCTGCCGATCGCCCATATGGTCTGGTTCTGGCCGGGTCCGGATGCCTTCACCGACCAGGCGGCCGCCGACAAGGCGACCGCCGCCGCGGGCTGGCTGTTCGCCAAGGGTGCGCTAGACTTCGCCGGCGGTACGGTGGTGCACATCAATGCCGCGATGGCCGGTCTGGTCGGCGCCTTCGTGATCGGCAAGCGCATCGGCTACGGCCGTGAATCCATGGCGCCGCACTCGCTGACGCTGACCATGGTCGGCGCCGCCTTGCTGTGGGTGGGCTGGTTCGGCTTCAACGCCGGCTCTGCGCTGGAAGCCTCGGGCTCCGCCGCGCTGGCCTTCGTGAACACCCTGTTCGCCACCGCCATGGCCACGCTGTCATGGACCTTCGCCGAGTGGATGGGCAAGGGCAAGCCGTCGATGCTGGGCGCCGTTTCCGGCGCAGTGGCCGGCCTGGTCGCCATCACCCCGGCCGCCGGTTTCGTCGGCCCGATGGGCGCGCTGGTGATCGGCCTGCTGGCCGGCGTCATCTGCCTGTGGGGCGTGAACGGTCTCAAGCGCCTGCTCGGCGCGGACGACTCGCTCGACGTCTTCGGCGTGCATGGCGTGGGCGGCATCCTGGGCGCGCTGCTGACCGGCGTGTTCGCGGCGCCGTCGCTGGGCGGTACGGGCATCTATGACTATGTCGCCAACAAGGTCGCACCGGATTATTCGATTGCCGGCCAGGTCTGGATCCAGCTGCAGGGCGTGCTCACCACCGTCGTGTGGTCCGGCGTGGTCGCCTTCATCGCCTACAAGCTGGTCGACCTCGTGATCGGCCTGCGCGTGGCCGAGGAGCAAGAGCGCGAAGGTTTGGACATCACCAGCCATGGCGAGTCGGCCTATCACCTGTAAGCCAGTTTCGTCTCCTTGACGATCGCCCAGGATTCCAAGGGCTTTTCAGGCGCCTCGCGAGAGGCGCCTTTTTTATTGCCGCCTTTAAAACGGCGGCGGCGTACCCATATGAGGGCAAACCGGACCTCTGCGCGGCCGATTGTTGCTGCCGGTGAAATGACTGTTTCCATGCCATGGTGCAGCGCACGGCGGCCCGGGATTACCGTTAGAATCAGTCCAGCCTGCCGGCACGCCGGCCACAGATAACACGCCCTAACCGCGAAAGTCCCTATGGTCCCCCACCTCGTCACGGCCTTGAACGGCCCGCTCCTCGACCTCGAGAAAAAAATCCTCAACGCCACGCCGGCCATCGAGCGCTGGTTCCGTCTGGAATGGCAAGAGCACACGCCGCCGTTCTACTGCTCCGTCGACCTGCGCAACGCCGGCTTCAAGCTGGCGCCGGTGGATACCAACCTGTTCCCGGGCGGCTTCAACAACCTCTCGCCCGAGATGCTGCCGCTGGCCGTGCAGGCGGCGATGGCAGCAATCGAAAAGTATTGTCCGGATGCCAAGAATCTCTTGCTCATCCCGGAAAAGCACACCCGCAACACGTTCTATCTGCAGAACGTCGCCCGCCTCACCCAGATCTTCCGTCAGACTGGCCTCAACGTGCGCCTCGGCTCGCTGTCCGACGAGGTCAAGGAGCCGACCAACATCGATCTCCCCGACGGCACCACCATCACGCTGGAGCCGCTCGAGCGCCAGGCCAACGGCCGCCGTCTCGGCCTGAAGAACTTCGATCCCTGCACCATCCTGCTCAACAACGACCTGTCGTCGGGCATTCCGCCCATCCTCGAAGGCCTGCACGAGCAGAGCCTGCTGCCGCCGCTGCATGCCGGCTGGGCGGTGCGCCGCAAGACCAACCACTTCGCTGCTTATGACGAAGTGGTGAAGAAGTTCGCCAAGTTGGTCGACATCGACGGCTGGATGTTGAACCCGTACTTCGCCAAGTGCGGCCAGATCAACTTCCACGAGCGCACCGGCGAGGACTGCCTGGCGTCGAACGTGGACATGCTGCTCACCAAGATCCGCAAGAAGTACAAGGAATACGGCATCAAGGAAACGCCGTTCGTGATCGTGAAGGCCGACGCCGGCACTTACGGCATGGGCATCATGACGGTGAAGGACGCCAGCGAAGTGCGCGACCTCAACCGCAAGCAGCGCAACAAGATGGCGGTGGTCAAGGAAGGACTGGAGGTGAACGACGTCATCATCCAGGAAGGCGTGCACACCTTCGAGCACATCAACGATGCGGTCGCCGAGCCGGTGGTCTACATGATCGATCGCTACGTGGTCGGCGGCTTCTACCGTGTGCATGCCGAGCGCGGCGTGGATGAGAACCTGAACTCGCCGGGCGCGCACTTCGTGCCGCTGGCCTTCGCGCAGCAGCACGCGTTGCCCGACCTGCAGGCCAAGCCCGGCACGGCGGCGCCCAACCGCTTCTACATGTACGGCGTCGTGGCGCGCATGGCGCTGCTGGCGGCGTCGCTTGAATTGGAAAAGACCGATCCGAATCCCGAAGTGTACTGACGCGGAGCCGCAATGAAATTCGCCTTCCTCGCCGACCCGCTGGACCACTTCAAGATCTACAAGGATTCGACCTACGCCATGATGGCCGAGGCCTCGCGCCGCGGCCACGAGGTGTATGCCTTCGAGCAGAAGCACATGGCGTTTTCCGGCGGGGCCGTGACGGCGCGGGTGGCGCGCATCACGCTCACCGGCGATGCCGTCCGCTGGTACGAGGAAGGCGAGCGCGCCAGCACCGGCCTGGAGGCCTTCGACGCCGTCATCGTGCGCAAGGATCCGCCCTTCAACATGGAGTACATCTACCTGACGTACCTCCTCGAAGTGGCGGAGCAGAAGGGCGCGCGCGTCTTCAACGGCCCGGCCGCGATCCGCAGCCACAACGAAAAGATGGCGATCGCGCAGTTCCCGCAGTTCACCGCGCCGACGCTGGTGACGAGCGACGATGCGCGCATCCGCGCCTTCCACGCTGAGCACAAGGACATCATTCTCAAGCCGCTCGACGGCATGGGCGGCACCGGCATCTTCCGCGTGAAGGAAGACGCCATGAACCTCGGTTCCATCATCGAGACGCTCACCCACAACGGCGCCCACACCATCATGGTCCAGCGCTTCATCCCGGACATCAAGCAGGGCGACAAGCGCGTGCTGCTCATCGGCGGCCAAGTCGTGCCCTACTGCCTGGCGCGCATCCCGCAAGGCACGGAAGTGCGCGGCAACCTCGCCGCCGGCGGCCTCGGCGTGGCGCAGCCGATTTCCGCACGTGACCGCGAGATTGGCGAGGCGCTGGCGCCGGTTTTGTTGCAGCGCGGCCTGTTGCTGGTAGGATTGGACGTGATCGGCGATTACCTGACCGAAGTGAACGTCACCAGCCCGACGTGCTTCCAGGAAATCGCCCAGCAGACCGGTTTCAACGTGGCGGGCATGTTTGTCGACGCACTCGAGCAGCAGTGCCGATGAGCTTGCGTGCCGGCCGGCGATAACGACAAACAGCGATAACAACCGCCACGCGGCCGCGGCCTGAACACCCGCATGAAAGTCGCGCGGCACCAACCAACATGATCGGCATTCTCCTTCTCACCCACGCGCCGCTCGGCAACGCCTTCATCGAAGCCGCGACGCACGTCTTCCGCGCCCGTCCGGACCGCATGGAAGCCATCGACGTGCGCGCCGACCAGGAGCCCGCAGAGGTGAACCGCATCGCCAAGGACGTCATCGCCCGCATCGACGACGGTTCCGGCGTGCTCGTGATCACCGACGTGATGGGCGGCACGCCGTCCAACTGCACCTTCAAGCTCGGCGAGCCGGGGCATGTGGAAGTCATCGCGGGCATCAGCCTGCCGATGCTGCTGCGCGCGCTCACCTATCGCAACGACACGCTCGACGTCGTCGTGGAAATGGCGCTCGCGGGCGGCCAGAGCGGCGCCGTGCGGGTCGACAACCGGGTCCGTCTCTCTCCTACCTGAACAGCTCGAACACATCGAACCCATGGTCCAGCAAGAACTCGAAATCATCAACAAACTCGGACTGCACGCCCGCGCTTCCGCCAAGCTGACCCAGCTCGCCGGCAAGTTCCAGAGCGAAGTGTGGATCGCCAAGAACGGACGCAAGGTGAACGCGAAATCCATCATGGGGGTGATGATGCTGGCCGCAGGCAAGGGCTCGAAGGTGATGCTGGAGGCGGAGGGGCCTGACGACAAGGCCGCCGTCGACGCGCTCACCGCGCTCATCCAGGACAAGTTCGGCGAAGGCGAATAAGGAGGCGAGCACGCATGGCGTCCTTTACGCTGCACGGCATTCCGGTTTCCCGCGGCATCGCCATCGGCCGCGCGCATCTGCTCGCGCCCGCGGCGCTCGAGGTCAAGCATTATCTGATTCCCGACGAACAGGTCGAGGCCGAGGTGCAGCGGCTGCAGAAAGCTATCGCCACGGTGCACAAGGAATTGCAGACGCTTTGGAACGAGCTGCCGAAGGATTCGCCGGCCGAGCTCGGCGCCTTCATCGACGTGCATGCGCTCATCCTCTCCGACCCGATGATCGCCGAGGTGCCGCTCGAGATCATCCGCACCCGCAACTACAACGCCGAGTGGGCGCTCGTCACCCAGATCGACGAGCTGTCCGCGCAGTTCGACGAGATCGAGGACGCCTACCTGCGCGAGCGCAAGGCCGACATCCAGCAGGTCGGCGAGCGCGTGCTGAAGGTGCTGACCGGCACCGCGTCGACGCTGGTGAAGGATGGCGGCGACGACGCCGCCGGCCACTTGATCGTCGTCGCGCACGACATCTCGCCGGCCGACATGCTGCAGTTCAAGGACCGCGCCTTCGGCGGCTTCGTCACCGATCTCGGCGGACCGAACTCGCACACCGCCATCGTCGCGCGCAGCCTCGATATTCCGGCCGCCGTCGGCATGGCCAACGCCTCCGCGCTGATCGAGCAGGACGACCTTGTCATCATCGACGGCGACGCCGGCGTGGTAATCGTCGAACCGCCGCCGAACGTACTGGAGCAGTATCGCGAACGCCAGGCGCGCATCGCCCGCGACCGCAAAAAACTCGGCAAGCTGCGCAAGACCCCGGCCGTCACCCGCGACGGCACCGAGGTCACGCTGCTGGCCAACATCGAACTGCCGGAAGACTGCACCGCCGCCATGGATGCCGGCGCGGTGGGCGTGGGCCTGTTCCGCTCTGAATTTCTGTTCATGGGCCGCACCGGCGTGCACCACAAGCTGCCCACCGAGGACGAGCAATTCGAGTCCTACCGCAAGGCGGTGGTGGCGATGAAGGGCCGGCCGGTGACCATCCGCACGCTCGACATCGGCGCCGACAAGCCGCTCGACGTCGCCGAGCAGACGGCCCTGAACCCGGCACTCGGCTTGCGCGCCATCCGCTTCTGCCTCGCCGAACCACAGATGTTCCTGGCCCAGCTGCGCGCCATCCTGCGCGCCTCCGCCTACGGCCCGGTGAAGCTGCTGATCCCGATGATGGCGCACGCCTTCGAGATCGACCAGTCGCTGGCCATGATCGAGCAGGCCAAGCAGCAGCTGCGCGACGCCGGCGAAAAGTTCGATCCGCTGATTCCGGTGGGCGCGATGATCGAGATTCCCGCCGCTGCGCTGACGCTGCCGATGTTCATCAAGAAGATGGACTTCCTCTCCATCGGCACCAACGACCTGATCCAGTACACGCTGGCGATCGACCGCGCCGACCACGAAGTCGCACATCTCTACAATCCGCTGCATCCGGCCGTGCTGCATCTGCTCTCGACCACGATTGCGCTCGGCGCCCGCGCCAACGTGCCGGTGGCGGTCTGCGGCGAGATGGCGGGCGACGTCCGCCTGACGCGCCTCTTGCTCGGCATGGGCCTGCGCGAGTTCTCCATGCATCCGACGCAGCTGCTCTCGGTGAAGCAGGAGATCCTCAACAGCGACATCGAGGCGCTTGCCCCGCAGACGAAGAAGATTCTGCGCTCCTACGATCCGGTCGCCATCGCCGAGGCGGTGGAAGAGCTGCGCGCGGTTTGACGGGCAACCCGGGCGTGATATCCTTACGCCCGTGCGCCGATTTGATGATCAGCTTGCGGGCGCGGTACAAATACGGCTAAAGCGTGCTTGAAGCAATCCCTGCAAGCTCCTGCTAGCCCGACAAGCTGATGCGCTGTCGGGCTTTTTGCTTTCTGTTTCCGGCTTTCTGCCCGCCTGCGATTTCACCTTAGGACCCTTATGCCATCCCTGGGAATCGTTGCCCCGCAAACCATGCATTTCGCCGAGCCGCTGCAGCTTGCCAGCGGCGCGTCGATCAACGACTACACGTTGGTCTACGAGACCTACGGCACGCTCAACGCCGACCGCTCCAACGCGATCCTGATCTGCCACGCGCTCAACGCCTCGCACCACGTCGCCGGCGTCTACGAAGGCGTGGACGGCAGCAAGAACTTCGGCTGGTGGGACAACATGGTCGGCCCCGGCAAGCCGGTGGACACCGACCGCTTCTTCGTCATCGGCGTCAACAACCTCGGCTCCTGCTTCGGCTCGACCGGCCCGATGCACATCAATCCCGCCACCGGCAAACCCTACGGCGCCGACTTCCCCGTCGTCACGGTGGAAGACTGGGTGCACGCCCAAGCCCTGCTTGCCGACCGCCTAGGCATCGAGCAGTTCGCGGCGGTGATGGGCGGCTCGCTCGGCGGCATGCAGGCGCTCTCATGGAGCCTGCTTTTTCCCCATCGCCTGCGGCATTGCATCGTGATCGCCTCCACGCCCAAGCTGTCGGCGCAGAACATCGCCTTCAACGACGTGGCGCGCCAGGCCATCCTCACCGATCCGGATTTCCATGGCGGCGATTTCTACGCCCACGGCGTGGTGCCCAAGCGCGGTCTGCGTGTGGCGCGCATGGTCGGGCACATCACTTACCTGTCCGACGACAGCATGGCCGAGAAATTCGGCCGCGAGCTACGCAACGGGAATTACCAGTTCGGCTTCGGCATCGACTTCGAAATCGAGTCCTACCTGCGCTATCAGGGCGACAAGTTCTCGGAGTATTTCGATGCCAACACCTACCTGCTGATCACCAAGGCGCTCGACTACTTCGATCCCGCCAGGGACTATGGCGACGACCTCACCAAGGCGCTGGCCCGCACGCAGGCGCAATTCCTGCTGGTGTCCTTTACGACGGACTGGCGCTTCTCGCCCGAGCGCAGCCGCGAAATCGTGCAGGCGCTGGTGAACAACAAGCGCAAGGTCAGCTATGCCGAAATCGCCGCGCCGCACGGCCACGACGCCTTCCTGCTCGAAGACCCGCGCTACATGAACACCGTGCGCGCTTACTACAACGGCATCGCCCGTGAACTGCTCAGGAGGGCCGCATGAATTTTCACGAACTGCGCGGCCTGCGCGCCGACCTCGCCTTCATCGCGCACTGGGTCCGCGACGCCTCGCACGTGCTCGACCTCGGTTGCGGCGACGGCGAGATGATGGCATTCCTGCAAGCAGAGAAGACCTGCATCGGCTACGGCGTCGAGATCGACGATGCCAAGATCCCGGTCTGCATCGAGCGCGGCGTCGCCGTCATCCAGCAGGACCTCGAGGCCGGCATGGCGATGTTCGAGGACAGCGCCTTCGATACGGTGCTGTGCCTGTCGGCTTTGCAGATGATCACGAACGTGGAAGGCGTGCTGCGCGAGATCGCCCGCGTCGGCCGCGAGGCGATCGTCTCCTTCCCCAACTTCGCCTACTGGCCGCACCGTCTCGCGCTGCTGCGCGGCCGCATGCCGGTGTCGAAGACGCTGCCGTATCAGTGGTACGACACGCCGAACGTGCGGTGCGCGACGATTCGCGATTTCGAGGAACTCGCCAACAAGGTCGGACTCGAAGTGCTCGAACGCGTGGCGTTGCAAGACGGAAAGCCTGTCGAATTCCTGCCGAACTGGCGGGGCAGCCTGGCCGTCTTCCGCTTCCGTAAAAAGTAGATCGAATAGCAAAGGGGGCATTCATGAACGAGGCGACGCAAGCCGGCGCCACGCCTGCGAAGACGGGCTGGCGGCATTACTTCAACCGGCAGATGCTGATCTGCGTCTCGCTCGGTTTCTCCTCCGGCCTGCCGCTGTTCATCCTCTACAACCTGCTCTCGGCGTGGCTGAAGTCGGAAAGCGTGGACCTGAAGGCGATCGGCCTGTTCGCGCTGGTGGGTTTTCCGTATACGTGGAAGTTCGTCTGGTCGCCGCTGATGGACCGCTTCCACTTCCCGCTGCTTGGCCGGCGGCGCGGGTGGATGCTGATCACGCAACTCCTGCTGCTCGGCGCCATCGGTGCCATGGGCTTCTTCTCGCCGCGCGAGAACCTCACCGCCATCGTCGTGCTGTGCGGCGCGGTCGCCTTCCTCTCGGCCAGCCAGGACATCGTCATCGATGCCTACCGGCGCGAGATGTTGAGCGATGCGCAACAAGGCTCCGGCACGGCGGTGTTCGTGAATGCCTACAAGCTCTCCACGTTGGTGCCCGGTTCGCTCTCGCTCATCCTGTCCGACATGATGAGCTGGCAAGCCGTGTTTGCCATCACGGCACTGTTCATGCTGCCCGGCGTGTTCACCACCTTGCTGATTGGCGAACCGAAGATCTACGGTGCGCCGCCGAAGAACCTGCGCGAAGCCGTCGTGCTGCCGTTCCAGGAATTCATCCGCCGCAGCGGCTGGTCGCACGCGTTGCTCGTGCTCGCCTTCATCTTCCTCTACAAGCTCGGTGATTCGATGGCGACCGCGCTGGCGACGCCTTTCTATATCGACCTCGGCTTCAGCCGCACGCAGATCGGCCTGGTCGCGAAGAACGCCGGCCTGTGGGCCAGCTTCGCGGGCGGCATCCTGGGCGCGGTGTGGCTGGAGAAGACCGGCGTAAATCGCGGGCTCTGGATTTTCGGCGTGCTGCAAGCGATCGCCATCCTGGGATTTGCCGCTTTGGCAAAGACAGGCGTCAGCACCAACGAACATGCGACGCTCATGCTCGGCGGCGTGATCGGTCTCGAAGCCTTCGCAGTCGGCCTCGGCACCGCGGCGTTCACCGCCTACATCGCCACCACGACCGACCCGCGCTACACGGCAACGCAATACGCGCTCTTTACCAGCCTCGCCGCCGTGCCGCGCACCTTCTTCAACGCCGTCACGGGCTACATCGTCGCCGAGACCGGCTGGTTCAGTTTCTTCCTCATCTGCTTCGTGCTCGCGATCCCCGGCATGCTGATGCTGCCGAAGATCGCGCCCTGGAACGTGGTGAAACCGGGTCGGCCGTCCTGACGCCGTTCAGCCGCCTTGCGCGGCGGAGACCTGCAGGCGCAGCGGCGCGTCCGGCCGCAGTGAAATATTGAACGCCGGCCGCGGTGCGGCCATGTCTTCGGGGGCGGTCAACGTGAAGCGCTGCAGAATCATTGCAGCAATCACCGTCATTTCCGTCATCGCCAGATGCTGGCCCAGGCAGACGCGTGGTCCTGTGCCGAAGGGCATCAGCGCGCCGCGCGGATGGCCGGGCGCATCGGTGGCGAAGCGCTCCGGGCGGAATTCCTGCGGCTCCGGAAACCAGCGCGCATCGTGCTGCAGCAACTGCACCGGGATGGCAAAGATGGTGCGAGCCGGCAGTTGCCATCCGCCCAGCGTGATCGGGCGTGTCGAGCGGCGGCTGAGCAGCACTGGCGCCGCCGGGTACAAGCGCAGCGTTTCCTGCAAGGTCTGTGTGACATAGCCGAGCGCCGGCAAGTCCGCCGCCGTCGGCATGCGGCCCTGCAACCGTACTGCGACTTCCTCCTTTGCCTTGGCCTGTACTGCCGGGTTGGCCGCCATGCACCACGACCACCATGTCAGCGTGGCGGCGGCGGTCTCGTGGCCGGCCAGGAACGTCGTCATGCATTCGTCGCGCACCGCGCGCAGCGGCCATGCCGCCGGATCGTCCCGGTGCAATTCGAGCAGCCGTGTCAGGATGTCGACGGGCCATGCGTTGCGCTCCACCTGCAGGCGCGCCGCGATGTGCCTGTTGATCAGGCTATCCAGCACCGCGATCGCGCGCCGCTTGGCACGTTTCCATGGCATCCAGTCCGGCCAGCTGGCGGGCCAGTACAACTCCGCATTGCCGGCCACGGAAATCTCGTGCACGGCCTGCTCGGCCTTGCGGGCATCCGCGTCGACTTCGCTGGAGAACAGCATGCGCAGGATTACGTCCATCGTCAGGGAGGTGAGCGCGCTTTCGATGGGCCAGCGTGCGTCGCGGGCAGGCCAGTCGCACAGCGCTTTCCCGACGGCGCCCGTGATCGTCGGGACGAATGCCTGGACCGCCTTGGGCGTGAAATTCGGCTGCAAGGCCTGCCGCTTGGAGCGCCACGGCGCGCCTTCGGCAATCAGGACACTGCGGCCGTGCACTTGCGAAAACACCTCGATGCCGCGCTCCCAGCGAATCAGCGCGTCGTGATGCTCGACCAGCAGTTCGCGTGCGAGCTGCGGATCGGTGAGCACGATCTGGTGTTCCGGCCACATGCGCAGATGAACGACGTCGCCATAGGCCTGCTTCCATTCGCTCAACGCACCGAACAGGTCCCGCGACATGCGGCGGAGCAGGCTCCATCCGGTCAGGCCGGGAGGCGGTCCGGGCGGCCAGGCGCCGGGCGGTTGCAGGGCGGGCGCCGGCAAGTCAGTGCCGGCATGGAAGGGGCAGCGGGGGGAGGTGGGCGTGTTCATGCCTTGCAGTATTCGGCACGCGCCAATCCGCGTCTTGAACGGAAACGACATGCCAGGCCGACATGCCCGGCTTGCTATACTCGGCCGCCATGACCGCTCAGTCTTCCGTCGTTCCACCGGCCTGTCCCGATCCCCTTGCGCGCGCGCCCCGCGTGCCGGAGGACGAGGGCGCGCCGCGCGATCGTCTGCACCTCGCACCGCCCGCGCTGCAAGGCGCCCTCGTGGCCGTCGTGACCCGGGATACGCGCGGCGTGGCCCTCGATGGCGCCCAGCGCCTGTCGCACTTTCCCGCCTCGCCCTTGGTGACGCTGTCCTGGTACCAGGGCCTG
>SPQI01000017.1 GCA_004570315.1 Oxalobacteraceae bacterium OM1
GCACCCGCACCGGTAGCCGCTTCATCAACTCGGGTACCGAGTATGCACGCCAGATGAACGTGCTGGGCACCGAAACCACCGACCTGTATGGCGGCGCCAACTGGACCGTGGGCGACCACGAGATCAAGTTCGGTGCGGACTACAACAAGAACTCGATCTACAACGCCTACCTGCAGAACGTGTTCGGCAACTACACGTTCCAGTGCGACAACCGCTTCACGTACGATTTCCTCAAGGGCGGCAAAATCGCCGACTGCAACAAGGCGACCCTCGCCGACGTGGAAAGCGCGGTGTACGAGAACTTCAAGCGTGGCCGTCCGTCGTCGTACAGTGTCCAGGTGCCGGCGGCCGGGTATGCGCTCAATGATGGGGTTTCCCAGTTCACGATGAAGACCACCGGCCTGTTCCTGCAGGACACCTGGAGCTTCAACAAGAACCTGACGCTGAGCTATGGCGTTCGCCTCGATCTGCTCAATGTCGGCAACAAGCCGATCGCAAACACTGCCGCTGCACAGCCGGTCATCGCAGGCAACGCGGCAACCTTCGTGCGCGCGACCGGCGGCTTCGGCTACGACAACACCGTGACCCTGGATGGCACCAAGCTGTTCCAGCCGCGCGTGGGCCACACGATCGTGTACGGCGTGTCGAACAACCGCGAGCAGTGGTACGACAATACCAAGGCCGCGCACCTGGGCTATCGTCCGAAGGACAGCTCGGCCGCGTTCGATCACCTGTTCCCTTTGAGCGCCGAGTATCCGGCCAAGGACGACGCGTCGACGATCTACCAGGGCGGTCCGTTCGTGACCCAGGGGCCGATCTACAAAGATTGATGCTGGACAGGCTGGTAAAACCGGAATTGACCGGCTATAATACAGCCTCCTTTCCCTGATAGCTCAGTCGGTAGAGCGACGGACTGTTAATCCGCAGGTCCCTGGTTCGAGTCCAGGTCGGGGAGCCAAAAAATTGAAAGGGCTGCGTGCAAACGCAGCCCTTTTTTATTGTCCTCGTCTTTCCGAATGGAGACCCGCTCCTGGAAAGCCGGCAGAGGCACGTTGCAAGCGAACGCAGCCCTGCCGAGCTTGCGCGGCAAATCGGCCCTACAACGCCGTGGCGCCGATGTTCTGTGCCGACAATGGCTTCGAAATATAGAAGCCCTGCAGTTCGTCGCAGTCGAGGTCCTTTAGAATCGATGCCTGCCGCGCCGTCTCGACGCCTTCGGCCACCACGCGCATCCCGAGCTCGTGCGCCATCGTGATGATGGCGCGATAAAACACCACCCCGGATTCGCCGGCTTCCAGCCTTCCCGTAAAAGACTTGTCGACCTTCAAGACGTCAAAGTCGAGCAGCTGCAGTTGGGAAAGCGAGGAATACCCGGTCCCGAAATCGTCGACGAGCAGCTTCACCCCCATCGCCTGAATGACGTTCAGGCTGCGCGCCACCTGCATGGCGTCGCCCATCATGGACGACTCGGTCAGCTCAACTTCCAGCAGCTCAGGCGGGATGCCGTAGCGGTCCAGCGCCGATTTCAAGGTCTGTGCGACGTCGGTCTCGTTGAACTGGCGGGATGAGACGTTGATCGACACCGGCACGATGTCCACGGATTGGCTGTGTTCACGCCACGCGCCGAGCTGGCCGCAAACCTTCTCCGCCACCAGCTCGCCCAGTCGAAGGATCAGGCCGGTTTCCTCCGCCAACGGAATGAACTCCGCCGGCGACACGATGCCCCGCCGCGGATGCTGCC
This sequence comes from Oxalobacteraceae bacterium OM1, assembly GCA_004570315.1. Classification (GTDB taxonomy): domain Bacteria; phylum Pseudomonadota; class Gammaproteobacteria; order Burkholderiales; family Burkholderiaceae_D; genus Noviherbaspirillum. The sequence goes on from SPQI01000017.1 coordinate 1,742, forward strand.
AGCGCACGAGCGCTTCCATGCTGCAGATCTTCCCGGTCTTCGCGTCGGCCCTGGGTTGGTAGTACACGACGAACTCATCCCGTTCGACGGCCTTGCGCAGTTCGTATTCCCATTGAAGACGCATGCGCAACGCATCATAGAAGCGCTGGTTGAAGAAGCGATACCCATGCTTGCCGGAGGTCTTCACCGAGTACATGGCGATGTCGGCGTTTTGCAGGAGCATGTCCGAGCTTTCACCATCGTCGGGGAATACGCTGATGCCGATGGACACGCCCAGCATGCGAGCGCCCTTCTCCAGCCGAAAATCATCGTCGAACGCACGCAGGATCCGCTCCGCGACGTGCGCGGCATCCATCTTCTGCCGCATGTTATCCAGCACCACGACGAACTCGTCGCCGGCCAGCCGCACGACGCAGTCATGCGGCCGGATGGCTTCCTGCAGGCGGCGCGCTGCCGTTCGCAGGACTTCATCGCCCGCGGCATGGCCCCATGCATCGTTGACGCCCTTGAACCCGTCGAGGTCGATGAACAATAACGCCAGCAAGGAGCGGGACGTTCGCGCCCGCTGGAGTGCATCGGGCAGATAGCCCTGCAGCCAATGCCGGTTCGGGAGGCCTGTCAGTACGTCCTCGTTGGTACGGCGCTCGAGTTCTGCCACATGAGCCTTGGTGGCACTGATGTCGCGCAGGGTGATTGCAAGGTTGTCCCCGGAGCGAACGACCTTGACGTGCGCCCACCGCATGTCGAGCGGGCTGTCTGCGGGCACTTCGACTTCGCCTTCGAATTCCCCGGCGCTCAAGGATTGCTGCAGGATGTGCTGCAGGGTACGGGGATCTGCATGCGCGTAGAGTGCGGAGACGGTGACCCCATTCATCTCTTCACGGCGCCGCTGGAACATGCGTGCGCCGATCTGGTTGCAATCGACCATCGTGAAATCGACCAGACTGCCTGCTTCGCTGTACACGGGACGCACGATGTAGAAGCCTTCCGTTCCGCCCTCCGTCGCCATCCGGTAACTACGGTGAGTCCGCTCCATCTGGTACTTGCGCCAGGCAAGCCGAAGGGAGAGCGAGGTCGCGACGAGGGCGAACAGGCCCAATACGAACGTCGCCCAGCCTGCAACCCGAAGCAACTGGCTGCGACGCTTCAGGAACGGCTCCAGTACCGTGGCCGCATCGAGGCCCACCATCGCCGTCAACCCGTACTGGTCGACGCGGTGCCAACCGACAAAGCGGTTTCGGCGGTCGGTAAACCAGCGGGCGCCGTTCAGCAGGGCATGTCCACCTTGTTTCGGGAGCAGCTCCGGTACTGCAGCAAGCCCTGCGTTCTCCGCCATATCGCTCTCGCGCGCGCTCTGTTCGGCACATAGCGCGCCATCGCTGCCAATCACGGCGAGGAAACTCGACGGCCCATAGAGCTGCTCCCCTCCCTGGGCAACGACGTAGGACGGCGATACCGAGGCGAAGACCACGCCATCGAACTGCCCGTTCGCGTCTTCAAGCCGCCGCGAAAAGAAGAGGACCTCCTCGCCTTGCCACGTACCGACGTGCTCCGGCTTGCCGATGTACAGGGCGTCCTGTGCGGAGCGTTGCTGGGCGAGGAAATAGCTTTCGTCGCCGATGTAGTCGCCGGACGTCGAAGGCAATGAGCTGGCCACCAGCTTGCCATTGCGATCCAGGATGCCGGCAAAGAACCACGAAGCGGTAGGAATCAAGCCGGCGCGTGCGGCATTCTCGAGAGAAAGGCGACCGTGGGTAAGCGACCAGTCATACCGCACATGCAGGATGAGCCGGTCTATGCCTTCGACGGTTCGCGCCAGCTGGTCAGCGTAGCCCTTGGCAAGGAGCTCGGCCTGCTTGGCGGCAACCAGGCTGCGCCCGGTTTCCTCGTATTCCAGATCGCGCAGCAGAAGAACCCAGGCGACTGCCGCCAGGACCGTGGCCAGGAGCGGCCATAGAAGGACGAGCCGGTAGTTCCCATACAAGAAACGCAGTCTTGCGCGGAGTGTTCGGGTGGGCAACATGCTTGCATCGATACACAGGGTGTCGAAGCGTTTCCAATGCAAAGATCTTGGACAACAGGAAAATGAATAACATTCCTGCCATGACGAACGCATGGGTGCGTCTGCGCATATGCCCGTATTTCAGCTGAGCGGGCAGCCGAGGTTCAGTGCCTGGCTACATCGTCGAGTACAGCTCTTGCGCCAGGCGCGCATTCAGTCGCGCCCGCAGGTGTTCGACGAACGCACGCAGGAGCGCCGACGGCGCGCGCCCGGTTCCGTACAACACCTGGATTTCGTTGTGCAGCGCAGGTTCGAAGCGTCGGAATACCACGCCGCGTCCGACATATTCCAGCGCCGAGAAGGTGTCCACCAATGCGATTCCCATCCCGGCCTGCACGAAGGCGCATACGCTTGCGTTGATCTGCGTTTCCAGCTGCATCCGGCGATCCACGCCGAAGGACGTGAACACGGCATCGACCTCCAGGCGGCTGCTGAGCTCCCTCGTGTTGGAGATGAAGTGCTCGCCTTCCAGATCGGTGGGAACGATGAGCTTCTTCGCTGCCAGCCGGTGTCCTTCGGGCAGCGCGCAGACCAGGTCGTTGGAGATCAGCAGCTCTCCATACTGGCTCGGATAGTTCATTTGCACGATGGCAAAACCGACGTCGCAGCGTTCCTTGGCAACCATGTCCACGACGGCGCGCGACGGGATGCAATTCAGGGAGATCTGGATCTGCGGACGCTCCTTCAGGAACTCTCCGATCGCGCGCGGCAAGCACGACAATCCAAGCGCGGGCAGCGACGCGATCTTCAGCATGCCCAGGTGTCCGGCGCGTATGCTTTCGGCAGTGGCGGCGATGCGCTGCACGCCGATCAGAGAGCGTTCCACCTCCTCATACAACGCCATGCCTTCGGACGTCAGGTGCAGGCGTCCTTTGCTGCGCTCGAACAGCGCAAAACCAGCACTGTCTTCGAGATCGCTGATGAGCCGCGTGACCGCTGGCTGCGATACGCACAAGTCCTCTGCCGCGCGGGTAACGGTGCCGCATTCCACCAACGCGCGAAACGCTTCTAGCTGCCGGATTTTCATGCTGGCGATTCTATACGCAAATGTTATATATCGACCGAAAAAAAATGAATTTTCTAACGTTGCGTTTTTCAATACGCTGTAACGCGCATGACACATACAAACCACGTTGTGATCATGGGCTATGGCCAACCCAACCTTCTTTTGCCGAAGCGAGTAAATGATGAAATTGACAAAGATTGCAGTAGCAATGCTGTGTGCCGCTGGCGCCATGTCGGCCCAAGCGCAAGACACGATGTATATCGGCTCCTTTGGCGGGTCGGTTGAAAAGCTGTTCAAGGAAACGCTGATTCCGGCTTTCGAGGCCAAGCACAATGTCAAGATCGTCTATGTGTCCGGCAACTCGACCGACACATTGGCCAAGCTGCAGGCCCAGAAGGGCAAGCAGGAACTGGACGTGGTGCTGCTGGATGACGGCCCGATGTTCCAGGCTGTGCAGTTCGGCTTCTGCGACAAGCTCGCCGATGCACCGGTCTACAAGAACGTCGCTGACGTCGCCAAGCTCAACGACCGTGCCGTGGGTCTCGGCATTGTCGCAACCGGTCTCGCCTACAACCCGGAAGCCTTCAAGAAGGCGGGCCTGCCCAAGCCGGACTCCTGGGAAATCCTGACCGACAAGCGCTTCAAGGACAAGATCGCCATTCCGCCGATCTCCAACACCTACGGCCTGCAGGTGCTGACGATGTTCGCCAAGCTGCGCAAGGGCGGCGTCACCAATATCGACCCCGGCTTCAATGCGTTGATCAAGGAAGTGGGGCCCAACGTGCTGGCCTGGGAGCCGTCTCCCGGCAAGATGACCGAGCTGTTCCAGAACGGCGACGTGACCCTTGCCGTCTGGGGCAGCGGCCGCGTCAGCTCGCTGAAGGACACCGGCTTCCCGATCGAATTCGTGTATCCGAAGGAAGGCGCCATGGCGCTGGTGACCGCGGCGTGCCCGGTCGTGCAGAACCGCCATCCGGCGCAGTCGCAGGCCTTCATCCAGTATCTCCTCTCGCCGGAAGTGCAGGTCAAGCTGGCCGAGACACAAGGCTGGGGCCCGGCCAACAAGACCACGAAGCTGACGCCGGCGATCGCCGCCAAGGTACCCTATGGCGAGAACGCGGCGAAGCTGCTGCCGACCGACTGGACTTACGTCAACGAGAAGCGCGCCGAGTGGACCAACCGCTGGAACCGCACGGTGGAGCGTTAAGACGCATTCGCTGCTGACGAGGCGGGACCTTCCGTCCCGGACGATGCCCGCCTCGACCGTTGTGTAACTGCGGCCGCGCCACCCTCCACATGCGCGGCCCTCTCCCTGGATTCCCATGACCTTCCTCATTCTTGACAGCCTCGCCAAGCGATTTGGCGACTTCACGGCTGTCGAAAACATCAGCGTCGAGATTGAGCGCGGTGAATTCGTCTCGCTGCTCGGACCATCGGGCTGCGGCAAGACCACCACGCTGCAAATGATCGCCGGGTTCGTCGAGCCGACGCGCGGCAAGATCGCCGTCGATGGCAAGGACATCACCACGCTGCCGCCGGAGAAGCGCGGCATGGGCATCGTCTTCCAGAGCTATGCGCTCTTCCCGCACATGACCGTCGGCCAGAACATCGGCTTCGGACTGGAAATGCGCCGCGTGCCGGCGGCCGACCGCAAGAAGCGCATCGAGGAAGCACTCGACCTGGTGCGCCTGTCGGGCCTGGGCAAGCGCTATCCGCGCGAACTGTCCGGCGGCCAGCGCCAGCGCGTCGCCATTGCGCGCGCCCTGGCCATTCGCCCCGAGGTGCTGCTGCTGGACGAGCCGATGTCGAACCTCGACGCCAAGCTGCGCGAGGAAATGCACATCGAGCTGCGCGGCATCCAGCGCCAGCTCGGCATCACCACCATCCTGGTCACGCACGACCAGGCCGAGGCGCTGACCATGAGCGACCGCATCGCCGTCATGCACGGCGGGCGCATCGTGCAGATCGGCTCGCCCATCGAAGCCTATGAGCGCCCGGTGTCGGCATTTGCCTCAGGCTTCCTCGGGAAGATCAATGCCTTCGCCGGCAGCGTGCTGCGCAAGAATCCGCGTTGCTGCGAGATCCAGGTCGGCGACCGGATCGCCATGGTCCCGCACGAAGGACGCGAGGTCGGCAACAACGTGAATGTGTATGTGCGCCCCGAAAAGCTGCAGATCATGCCGGTCGGCACAGGTCATGTGAACGGCACCGTCAAGACCCGGGTTTTCCTGGGCAGCAACTGGATGCTGGAAGTGGAATCGCCCCTCGGACTGCTGCGTGTATCCCAGCCAAACCTCGGCGGCATTCCGCCGGGCGAAGGCGAACAAGTCGGCATTACGTGGCAGGACGACGACCTGCGTGTGCTCGCCGTGGAGGCAAGCCATGGCTGACCAGGCCGAAAAGAAGGCCGGCGCCGCGCCGTGGCTGCTGTCGGCGCCCGCGCTGCTGTTGTTCGTGGGCCTGTTGCTGATTCCGTTGGTGCTGACCGCCATCCTCTCGTTCAATGTCTTCGACGGCAACCAGGGCGTGCTGCCGCAATACACCCTGGCCAACTATCGCGAGGTGTTCTCGGACGGCTACTACCATGAGATCTTCCTGCGCACCGGCGGCCTCGCGCTGGCGGTGACGCTGCTGGCGATCATTTTCGGCGTGCCGGAAACGATCATCCTGTCGCGGATGAAGAGCCGGTGGCGCGGAATATTCCTGATCATCATCCTCGGTCCGCTGCTGATCTCGGTCGTGGTGCGCACGCTCGGTTGGGCCATCCTGTTCGGCAACAACGGCCTGATCAACCAGACCATGATGGCACTGGGCATCGTCAGCGAGCCCGTCAAGCTGCTCTTCACCATGACCGGCGTGACGATCGCGCTCAGCCACGTGCTCATCCCCTTCATGGTGATCTCGGTGTGGGCCGCGCTGCAGAAGCTCGACCCGCAGGTGGAAAACGCCGGCTTGTCGTTGGGCGCATCTCCCTTCACGGTGTTTCGCCGCGTGATCCTGCCGCAGATCCTGCCCGGCATCATGTCCGGCGCGATCATCGTCTTCGCACTTGCCGCTTCCGCGTTCGCGACGCCGTCCATTCTCGGCGGACGCCGCCTCAAGGTCGTTGCCGCAGCCGCCTACGACGAATTCCTCAGCACCTTGAACTGGCCGCTCGGCGCCACCATCGCCATCCTGCTGCTCGTGGCCAACGTGGTCATCATCCTCGGCTCCAACCGTCTGGTTGAGCGCCGTTTCCGTCAAATCTTCGACGCCTGAGGACACGATCATGCGCAAGAACGGATTTTTTTCCCTGATCTACCACGCGATCTTCATCGCTTTCATCCTCGCGCCGCTGCTGGCCGTGGTCGCCGTGTCGTTTACCGACAAAGGCTTCATTTCGATGCCGACCAACGGCCTGTCGCTGCGCTGGTTCCGCGCCATCCTCGATGCCCACGACATCGTCGATGCGTTCTGGCTCTCCTTGTGGCTCGGCCTGGCTTCCGCCACGATCGCAGTCGCACTTGCGGTGCCCGGCGCGCTCGCCCTGACGCGCTACCGCTTCGCCGGTCGCGGCGCCCTGATGGGATTCTTCCTGTCGCCGTTGATGATTCCGCAAGTCGTGCTCGGCGTGGCCTTCCTGCGCTTCTTTACCGACATCGGGGTCTCGGGGTCGTTCGTCGGCCTGGTGCTGACGCACGTCGTCATCGTGCTGCCGTATGCGCTGCGCCTGGTGCTGGCATCGGCGACCGGGCTTGACCGGGATGCGGAGCGCGCGGCCCTGTCGCTGGGCGCAAGCCGGTGGACGGCGATGCGCCGCATCGTGCTGCCGCTGATCCTGCCCGGCCTGGTGGGCGGCTGGATGCTCGCCTTCATGCAGAGTTTCGACGAGCTGACGATGACCGTCTTCGTTTCGACCCCAGGTACGACGACGCTGCCAGTGGCGATGTACAACCAGATCACCCAGAACATCGATCCGCTCGTCGCCTCGGTCTCCACCGTCCTGATCGTCGGCACGCTGGTTCTGATGATTCTCCTCGACCGTATCGTCGGCTTGGACCGCGTACTCATCGGAAAAGGTTAAAGGCAAGACATGAACACAAGCGACGTAATCGTGGTCGGCGGCGGTCTGGTCGGCATGGCCGTTGCCTACGGACTGAGCCGGCAAGGCGTCAAGGTCCGTGTGCTCGACGAAGGCGACGATGCCTTCCGGGCCTCGCGCGGCAATTTCGGCTTGGTGTGGGTGCAGGGCAAAGGCTACCGCTACCCTGCCTACACCCGCCTGACGCGCAATTCCGCAAAGTGGTGGCCGCAACTCGCCAAGGAACTGGCGACCACAACCGGCGTTGACCTGCAACTGAAACAGCCCGGCGGATTCACCTTCTTCTTCACGGACGAGGAAGCGGACGAACGCCGGCGCCGCATGCAGAGCATCCAGGATGACGCCGACGGCGACTATCCCTACCAAATGCTCGACCGGGCGCAGGTGCAGGACATCTTTCCCTACATCGGTCCGAAGGTGATCGGCGCCTGCTATACGCCGATGGATGGACACGTCAATCCATTGAAGCTGCTGCGCGCCCTGCATGACGCCGGGCATCGCGGCGGCATCGAATACCTGCCCAATCAGGGCGCGACGGGCATCACCCGCGAAGGCGGCCGATTCGTGGTCGCCAGCGGCAGCAACCGCTACCACGCGTCGAAGGTCGTGCTGGCCGCCGGCCTGGGCAACAAGGGCCTGGCGCAGATGGTCGGCCTGCATGCGCCGGTGGCGCCGAACCGTGGGCAGGTCCTGATCAGTGAACGCACGCAGCCCTTCCTCATGCATCCGACCATGCATGTGCGCCAGACCGACGAAGGCACGATCCAGGTCGGCGACTCGATGGAAGACGTGGGCTTCAACGACACGATCACGACCGACGTCATCGGCACGATCGCGCAGCGGGCCGTCAACACCTTCCCCGTCCTCGGGAACCTGAACCTGGTGCGGGCCTGGAGCGCGCTGCGGGTCATGAGCCCGGACGGTTTCCCGATCTACCAGGAATCGCCCTCGCAGCCGGGCGCCTTCGTGGTGACCTGCCATAGCGGCGTGACGCTCGCGGCGAACCACGCTTACCTGATCGCGCCCTGGATCGCCGGCGCGCCCAGGCCGGACGGCATCGAATTCTTCAGCGGCGACCGCTTCCTCAATACCAACACAACATTCAGCCATGGCCATTGAACAACTGTTTCGCACGCTGCCGGCTGCCAATGCAGCGACAGTCAAGGTCGTCTTCAACGGTGCACCCTTGAGCGTTCCCGCGGGCCGCTCCGTCGCCGCGGCCCTGCTTGCCGCCGGCGTGCAGCGCTTTCGTGCCACGCCGGTCAGCGCCAGTCCGCGCGCGCCCTATTGCATGATGGGCGTCTGCTTCGAGTGCCTGATCGAGATCGACGGCGTCGCCAACCGCCAGGCTTGCCTGATCGAGGTACAGGAAGGCATGCAGATTCGTACGCAGGAAGGCGCACGCGACTGGAACGTGCGTCCCGCAGGAGTGGAACATGTCTAAGCCCGCCGTGAATGTCGATGTCGATGTCGATGCCGACGTCGTCGTGATCGGCGCCGGTCCGGCCGGCATGTCGGCCGCTACCGTGGCCGCGCGCCATGGCCTGAAGGTCGTGCTGCTCGATGAGCAGGCCGCTCCCGGCGGACAGATCTATCGCGCCATCACGCGCGCCACGCCCGAGCGGCTCGACGTGCTGGGCCCGGACTATGCCGCCGGCAAGGCCATTGCCGATCGCTTCCTGCAGTCGGGCGCCCGGCATGTGACCGGCGCTTCGGTCTGGCAGGTGACGGCGGACCACGAAGTCAACTATCTGCAGGCAGGCAAGACCCACACCCTGCACGCCAGGAAGGTCATTCTCGCCACCGGTGCGATGGAACGTCCGTTCCCGATTCCGGGGTGGACACTGCCCGGCGTGCTGACCGCGGGTGCGGCGCAGATCCTGCTGAAGAGCGCCGACGTGGTGCCGTCGGAACCGGTGGTGCTGGCCGGTTGCGGTCCGTTACTGCTCCTGCTGGCGTGGCAATACGTGCGGGCGGGAATCCAGGTCAAGGCGATCGTCGATACGACCGATGCCGCCGACTACGCGCGCGCGGTCAAGCATGCCGGCGGCGCGCTGCTGGGCTGGCGTTACCTGAAGAAGGGCCTGGGCCTGATGCGCACGCTGAAGCAGGCCGGCGTGCCCTTCTACAAAGGCGCGACCGGACTCGCCGTCGAAGGCAAGACGAACGCGACCGGATTGCGATTCGCAAGCGGCGGCAAGGAGCACGTCGTTCCGTCGAAACTCATTTTGCTGCACCAGGGCGTCGTGCCGAATACGCAGTTCACGTGGTCCTTGCTTGCGAAGCACGACTGGGATGAGGCACAGCTGTGCTGGTCGCCGGCGGCCGATGCATGGGGCGAGCTCAGTGTGCCGGGCACCTACATCGCCGGCGACGGACGCGGCATCGGCGGCGCGCTCGTTGCCGCAATTCAGGGCGAGCTTGCCGGCGTGGCGGTCGCCCACGG
>SPQI01000281.1 GCA_004570315.1 Oxalobacteraceae bacterium OM1
CGTTTCGTCGAGCTGCACGTCCGGATAGCGTCGGCGGAACACCGGTGCCAGCCACCACGTCGTGGTCGCCCGCCGCCCGGCCAGCAGGCCGGCCTCCGCCAGCAGGAACACCGACGAACAGGCCACCCCGACCTGCGTCGCCTCGGGCAGGCTGCGCAGGGCCGCCATCGCGGCACGCGCATCGCGCTCCTGCAGGCGCTGCGACGCCGCCGCTTCCGAGGTCATGCCCAGGCCCGGAACGATGATCCAGTCGGGCCGCAGCGGCCAGTGCGCCGCGTCGCGCAGTCCCAGATCGCATGCCACCCGCATCCCGCTGCCTGCCGTCACGCTCTTGCCGTGGCCGGCGACCAGCACGCGCAGCCGGCCGCGCCCGCCTTTCTGCTGCAGCGCCTGCGCCGTGCGCAGCGTATCGAGGGCAATGGCGATGCCCGAGTCCATCATGCCGTCGAGGGCCAGAATCACGATGTTTTTCATCTGTCCATTATGGCATTGAAAATGTCGTATCGGACTCTTCTCCATCAGCGCCCCGCGCGCCACACTCTGCCTCATTACCGATGAATGCAGGGAGCAGACCATGGACCAAGCAGCACGCCGGCTCGACCGGGACGACGCACTCGACGACTTCGCGCATCGCGTCATCGAACTGGATGGCGTGCGCAAGACGGTGCATGTGGCGGGACAGGGACCGGGCGTCATCGTGATGGCGGAAATGCCGGGCATCAGCCCGCATGTCGCCCGTTTCGCGCGCTGGGTCCGGGATGCCGGCTTCACCGTCTACCTGCCGTCGCTGTTCGGCCGGGACGGCGCGGTGGCGGATGCCGAAGAAGGCGTGGCCGTCTTCCGCCGCGCCTGCGTCAGCGCCGAGTTCAACGCCCTCGCCGCGAATGCCTCCAGCCCGGTGACGGCCTGGCTGCGCGCGCTGGCGCGTCTGGCGCATGGCGAATGCGGCGGTCCCGGCGTGGGGGCGATCGGCATGTGCTTCACCGGCAACTTCGCGCTGACCATGATGCTGGAGCCAGCCATGCTGGCGCCGGTGCTGTGCCAGCCGTCCTTGCCGCTCAACGAGCCCGCGGGCCTCGAGATCGCGCCGCAGGAACTGGCGGCCGTGCGGCAGCGGCTCGACAAGGAAGACCTGCAAGTCCTGGCTTACCGCTTCGAGGGCGACCGTTTCTGCACCGGACAGCGGTTTGCCGCCTATGCCAAGGCGCTGGGCCAACGCTTCGTGCCGCGCGTGCTGCCGGACGGTGCCGCCAATCCGGACACGCCGCCCTTCTTCGCGCAGGTCGTAGGTTGCCCGCACAGCGTGGTCACCGCCCACCTCGTCGACGAGGCCGGGCAGCCGACGCTCGCGGCGCGCGATGAAATCCTCGCGTTCTTTGCGCAGCGCCTGATGCGCGCGGAGCACGAGTAGGCGTCGTACCCCTCAGGGAATAGCAACGGGAATGCGCTATGCTGCGCGGGTTCGCCTCGCGCCTTCGGTCAGCGCGGCGCTACCCGACCGCATGTCCTTCCCATTGAGCGACGATGAAAAAAATCCTTCTCCTGATCGTACTGTTTGCTGCCTTCTTTGCCCACGCCAAGATTGTCTTTTCCGAGCCCAGAGTGATGGCGTGGGTTGCTGCCCATGCTGCAAAGGCGATGTCCGGCGAAGCTGCGGCGTGCGACGACTACACCGACGACATGGCGGTGACGCTCACGGCGGCCGGCGCCCGGGGCCGGTGGGAAGTCGAAGGCGGGAAAGGGGAAATGTGCGGCTACCTGAAGCAGGCCGCCGCGGTCTTCACGGTGCTCCAGGCACGCACGCAGACGCAATTCGATGACGTCGTGGTGACGCCCACGGGCTTTCCCTGGCTGAGCGCCAAGGTCAAGTACACCCAGCGCACCAGCGTCAGCGCCGGTCGCGTTCCGGAATTCACGATCGAGAGCGAGGACACGCTGGTCCTCGTGCGCACGCTCTCCGGGATCAAGATCAAGGCGATCGATTCGCAGTCGACTGGCGGGATCTGACGGCTTCAGAAGCGGGCGCAGCGCCCGCGAAACGTTCCGCCAGCGCGTGGTAGAGCGACGGCGGGCTGACCAGCCGCGACACGGCGGAAGCAATCAGCGATGCGCCCATGAGCGGAATCAGCATGTGGTGGCTGTCGGTCATCTCCATCATGATGATGAACGAGGTGACCGGTGCCCGCGTGACGCCGGAGAGGTAGGCCGCCATGGCAAGCAGCACGGTCGCCGCATGGGGCGCGAGATCGGGCAGAAGCGCAGCGATGTTTTCGCCGAAGCCGGCGCCGGCCGCCAGCGAGGGCGCGAATATGCCGCCCGGGATGCCGCTGACGGCGGACAGCAGCGTGGCGCCAAGCTTGGCAATACCGAAATACCACGGCAGTAGCGCCGTATCCTCCAGCGTCAGGCGCGTCGCTTCGTAGCCCGTCCCGAGGATGCTGCCGCCAGTCAGCAGGGCAAGCACGCCGAGAGCCAGGCCGCACACCGCGGCGAAGGCAATCGGGCGCCTTGCCGCCGCTTCCGCGAGGCGGGCGGGAAGCAGGCGCGGACCGCCGCGCAGCAAGCGGCTGAACAAGCCTCCCGACAAGCCGCCGACCACGCCGCACGCGAGCGTCACCGCCGCGGCGGACTGCCATTCGACATAGACCCCGCTCGACCCGAAGTAAGTGTAGTTGCCGAGCACGGCCAGCGAAATCAGACCGGAGACGACGACGGTGATCAGCACCGGGCTGTTCGCCGTGAAGACGTGCTTCTTGCTCAGCTCTTCGATGGCAAACATGATGCCGGCCAGCGGCGTGTTGAACGCGGCGGCAATCCCGGCGGCGCCGCCGGCCAGGATCAGTGCCCGGCGCGAGGCGACGGTGCGGAACGGTCCGCGCGCGTAGAAGGCATGCATGATCGAGGCGCCGATCTGGACCGTCGGTCCTTCGCGGCCAATGGAAGCGCCGCACAACAGCCCGACCAGCGTGAGCGCGATTTTTGCAACGGCGATGCGCAGCGAAAGCAGATGGCTCTGCTTGACGTCGTGCGGCGCGTCGATGGCGGCGATGGCCTGCGGAATGCCGCTGCCTTGCGTGCCCGGAAACCAGCGGGCCGCCATCCAGGCGCACAGGGCGAAGCCGCCCGTGAGCGCCAGCACCGCGAACACCGGCGCTGCCGAAAAGAGCTGTCGATTGAGCCGGTTCGCGGCTTCGCTGCCGGCCGCGAAACCGACTGCGGCAAGACCGATGAGGAGAGGGCCCAGCACCCAGGCTGCGCCGTGATGCCAGTAGTGTCGCAGACGGCCGCTCCAGCGTGCGCGCAGCCGGCGTCGACGGGCGGGAGGACCGCCGTATCCGAAAAACATGAGAAATGCCTGAAAGGTCGGACGCTAATTATATTGCTGCGAATGTATAAAGTCCTGTCCCGCCGTCCGTGCGCCGACCTTTTTCCAATGTGGAGACGCGCGCTCAGCCGGATGACGCGCTGCCGCCCCGGCGCGCCGCTTCGATCGCCGCAATGTCGATCTTCTTCATGGTCATCATCGCATCGAAGGCGCGCTTGGCCGCCGCGCGGTCGGCGTCCGTAATCGCTGCGACAAGCGCACGCGGGGTGATCTGCCACGAGATGCCCCAGCGGTCCTTGCACCAGCCGCAGGCACTCTCCTGCCCGCCGTTGCCGACGATGGCATTCCACAGGCGATCGGTTTCCGCCTGGTCGTCGGTGGCGATCTGAAACGAGAAGGCTTCGTTGTGCTTGAAGTGCGGGCCGCCGTTGAGGCCGACGCAGGGAATGCCGGCGACGGTGAACTCGACCGTCAGCACGTTGCCTTCCTTGCCGTCGGGATAATCGCCCGGTGCGCGGTGGACGGCGCCGACCGCGCTGTCGGGAAAAGTCGCGGCATAGAAGTTGGCGGCGTCGAGGGCGCCGCCTTCGTACCACAGGCAGATCGTGTTCTTGGCAGTCATGGCGCGGCTCCTGAAGCGTTGAACGCAGGCATCCGCGACGGCGTGTGCGACGCCGCTCGCGGATAGCGCGGAAATCCCAGTCTGTCAGAACGGCCGCACGCCGGCGTCGCGCTTCGTCAAGGTTGCGTTGGCCTGGCGGCGCGCTCCAAAAAAAACAGCCACCTTGCGGTGGCTTGTACGGTCCATCGATGCTGCGATGGAAGAACCCTGGGCGTGCGCCCGAAAGACGCAGGAGCAGGGCTCTTGGGCTCGACTGTGCGAGCGCTTATTTTGCTTTTTTCGGATTGACGGCAGCCTTCAGGCCGGCACCGGCTGCAAAGCGCGGGCTCTTGGATGCTGCAATCTTGATGGCTTCGCCGGTCGCCGGATTGCGGCCTTTGCGGGCGGCGCGCTTGGCGACGGAGAACGTGCCGAAGCCGGTAATGCCGACCGTGTCGCCCTTCTTCAGACGCTCGGTAATGATCTCGATGAAGCTGTTGACTGCACGGTTGGCCGCCGCGGCGGACAGGTCGTTGCGCTTCGCAAACTCAGCAATAAAATCGCCTTTTTTCATAGCCTTCCAAAGACTGGTTAGTAAAGGAAGGGCAAGATTACCACGAGGCAACAAAAACGTGGTCGCTTGCTACGCCCGATGGCGCGCAGCGTGTGCAAGACGCCACATCGGCTAGCCGGTTCGCTTCGCCTTGCGCTGCGCCGCGAAAGCAGCAATGGCAGGTGCCGGCAAGGGCTTCGAGATGAAGTAGCCCTGAACCTCGTCGCAGCCGAGTCCCTGCAGCACGCGCAGCTGCGCTTCCGTTTCCACGCCTTCGGCAACGACCTTCATGCCGAGGGCGCGGGCCATCGAGATGATGGCGTTGAACAGGATTTCACTGTCCGCCGTCTTGCCCAGCTCGGCGGTGAACGCGCGGTCCACCTTCAGGACATCGACGTCGAGCTTGTGCAGCGTGGACAGCGAAGAGTAGCCCGTACCGAAATCGTCGAGGTGCACGTTGACGCCCATGGTGCGCAGCGCGGTCAGTTCTTCCGCGACCTGGTGCGCGTTCGTGACCATCGCCGATTCCGTCAACTCGATTTCGATCAGTCCGGCCGGCAGCGCGAACTGCTCCAGGCAGTGCGCCACGAGATCCTTGACGCTGCCTTCGTTGAATTGGCGCGCCGACGCGTTGACCGACACCGGCACGAGCGGCACGCCGTCGGTGCGCCATTGCGAAAGCTGCGCACAGACCTGCTCCATGACGGCGGCGCCCAGCCGCACAATGAGTCCGGAGCTTTCCGCGATCTGGATGAAGTCGCCCGGATACAGCAGGCCGAGCGCGGGATGCTCCCAGCGCACCAGGGCTTCGAGGCCGACGAGCGCGCCGCCGACGGTTTCCACGCGCGGCTGATAGTGGACGACGAGCTGGTCGCGCTCGAGGGCGAGGCAGAGGTCGTGTTCGAGTTCGCGGTCCTTCTGGATGCGCGTGAAGAGGTCGGGGTTGAAGAAGTGGTAGCGCATCCGGGCGTCGGCCTTGGCGCTGTACATCGCGATGTCGGCGTTGCGGATAAGGGTCTCGGCGTCCGTGCCGTCCTGCGGATAGAGGCTGATGCCGATGGAGGCGCCGACCTGGCATTCCCGCTGCCCGACGAGAAAGGGCGCATCGAGGACCGCCGCGATGCGCAGGGCGACGTCCGCCGCCTCGCCTTCCTGCTGGATGCCTTCGAGCAGGACGACGAATTCATCGCCGCCGAACCGGGCGATGCTGTCCGATGGCCGCAGCACGGTGCGCATGCGTTCGGCGACGGCGTGCAGCAGCTTGTCGCCGACGGAATGGCCCCAGGAATCGTTGACCACCTTGAATTTGTCGAGGTCGACGAACAGCGCGGCCAGGGTGATCTGCCTGGCGTTGGCGCGCTGGATCGCCGCCGGCAGATAACCGGAGAGCCAATGCCGGTTGGGCAGCTGCGTGAGGTTGTCCTGCTCCGCCAGGCGATGGCGTTCCTGTTCGAGCTGTTTGCGAGGCGTGATGTCGCGGATGGTGACGGCGATGTTTTCGCCCGCGCGGACCAGGCGGCGGTTGACCCAGCGGGGACCGTCGACGATCGCGGTGCTGGTTTCGAATTCGTCTTCGTAGAAGCCGTGTTCCGCCACGCGCGACGCCAGCTGCAGCAGCTGGCGGCCGAAGGCGCTGGGATAGAGCGTGAGCAGGCTGACGCCGATCAGGTCCGTCTTGGCCCGCCGGTACAGCTTGGCGCCGCGCTCGTTGCAATCGGCCAGGACGTAATCGAGGATGTCGCCGCGCTCCCCGTAGAGCGGGCTCCACATGTAGAAGCCTTCGTTCGCGCCTTCGGTGGCAACGCGATAGGTGTCCGTGATCGCGTTCGCCTGGTGCTTGCGCCAGCCGAGGCGCAAGGACATGACGGTGCCGATCAGCGTGAAGAGCGCCAGCATGGCGCCGCCGGCGACGCCGATCTTCACGTAGCGCTCGCGCTCGGCGACGAGCGGTGCAATGGCGTCCGTCTGGCCGAGCCCGATGATGGTTTTCAGCGGGTAGCCCGGCACTGGCGCCGCGGCGAGATAGCGCGCCACGTCGTCCGCAAACCACCCTGCCGGCGACACCCCGCCCGCGGCGGCGCGTGTGCCGAACGCCGGTTCGCGCAGGTAGCGCGGTTGCAGCGCGCTGTCGACGTTGCCGGCGACCTTGGCGGCCACCAGGCGGCCGCCCTCACCGACCAGGGCCAGCATGCCGGTCGAACCGAGGATCGAGACGTCGGCGAACTGGGCCAGGTAACGCGTGCCGGTCGAGGCGCTCACCACGCCGGCGAATTCGCCATTGGGCAGCGACAGGCGCCGCGAGAAGACGACGATCTCCTTGTCCGCGAAACGTCCAGCCAGCGGTTCCGAGACGTGCAGGTCGAGGGACTGGCTCGACCGGTGAAAGCCGAAGTAGCCGCGGTCGACGACCGACATGCCGACCGCCCCAGGCAGCGTGCTCGACACGATCACGCCGTCGCGATTCGCGATCGACACCCCGACCTTGGTCGAATCGAGAAAGGTCGTCTCCTTGCGCAGGTCCTCGAGCCTGACGCCGTCCTCCGAGTGCTCCCAGATCCGCTTGAGCAGCGAGGTCGTGTGGTCCAGTTCGCCGATGGTGCGCCCGATCTGCTGGGCATAGATCGAGGCCAGCACCTTGGCTTCGCCCAGCGCATGCTCCTCCAGCTGGCGCTGCGTCGCGTTGAGCAGCGAGACGAGCAGGCCGGCCAGCAGGGCGCCGAGCGCCAGGCCGGCCGCCAGCCAGGCAGGAATCACCCAGGCATGCTGCCGCAGGAAGCGCTTTTGCCCGGGTGTCAGCCGCGCCCGGGCGAAACGGTAATGCATGAGAGCGTTGGTATTCATGCAAGCAGGTCTGTCGATATGGTTGCCGTGTAGCAATATTCTACTTGGAGCCCCGCCGTTTGACTGCAAGGAAAATGCCGGGGGAGACCGGCTACCAGCCGGTTGAGCCGCCGATGCTACACTGGGCCATGCCAACACAGCCTGGGCGCCGGACCTCGCACGGCCGGCCGGCGCCGACCACGTTCATGCTCCACAGACTGCTCCTGTCCTGCCTGGTTTCGCTCGCCTGCCTGTTGCCGGGGGCAGCCGCCCTCGCGGAGCAGCTCGATATCATGGTTGAAGACGCCGCCGCGCCCTGGTCGAGATCGGACGGCACCGGCTACGCCAACGAGATCGTCGCCGCCGCGTTTGCCGCCGTCGGCGTGGACGTGAAGTTCACCGTCCTGCCCTACAGCCGCTGCAAGGCGCGCGTCGTCGCCGGGTTGGCGCCGGCCTGCTTCAGCATCAGCCCGGAAGCCGACCTGCCGGACACCATCGTGCTGGCCGACAAGCCGATCTTCACGATGCACAGCAAGTTCTTCCACAACACGGCGGCACCGAAGACGGCCGCCGGCATCGACGCGCTGCAACCCGGCACGGTGGTGGCTCTCGTCAACGGCTACGAATATCCGGACGCGATCCGCGGCCTGAAAGCGCGCGGCATCGTCCTCGACCAGTCGAACTCCGAACTCATCAGCTTGAAGAAGCTCGCCGTCGGCCGCGTCGATTACGCCGTCGTCAACGTCGATCGCATCAAGACCGAAGCCGAGCTTCTGCAGCAGGCCGGCATCGGCAACGTCGCCTTTGCGTTCGACGGCGGCAGTCTCGGTTCCTACATCGGTTTCTCGAAAACGCATCCGCAGGGCGACTATGCCCGCCGCCAGTTCAATGCGGGGTATGCGCTGGTCGCGCGCAACGGCACGCTCGACAAGATCCGCCGCCGCTGGGAGCCGCAAAAGGTCCCGAAGAAAAACTGAGACATGCTGCGAACGCTGTTGCCGATCCTGCTTCTGACGGCCGCTGGAGCCAGCGCCGGCGAAGTCCGCGTCGCGCATGCCGGCAGCATGACCTACTGCGTCAGCGAACTCAACGAAGTCTATGAACGGCAGCATGCCGGCGCACGCGTGCAGCTGGACATGGGCGCCACGGGCAAGCTCGCGGCCGACATCGAGCAAGGCAAAGCGGCCGATGTTTTCCTGGGCGCCGACAGTGGGACGGCGCAACACATGGTGGAGCGGAGGCTGGCGGAACGAAGCAACGTGTTCGAGATCGGTCAGGGGCAGCTGGCGCTCTGGACGCTCAACCCCGCCATCGAATTGACGAGCGTGGCGACCGCCGTCGAGGATCCGCGCGTGGCCGGCATTGCGATCGGCAATCCGGCCATCGGTCCGTACGGTCGCGCCGCCACGGAGGCGCTGCGGAACAGCGGCGTGTGGAATGCCGCGCGCCCCAAGCTCATCACCGGCGACAACATCGTCACGGTCATGCATCTCGTGCATTACGGCGCCGCGCAAGTCGGCTTCATGCCCGTGTCGCTGGTCATGGCACCGATGCTCGCCGGCACCGGCCACTACCGGCTCATTCCGCGCAGCTTGTACGCGCCGATCCGTCATACCGCCGTGCTGACGGCCCAGGGCGCGCGCAATGCCGAGGCGGTGCGGTACTTCGCCTTCCTGAAAGGACCGGAGGCCCGCAAGGTGTTCGACCGCTACGGCTTCATCCTGCAGTCGACGTCGCCGCCGTCGCCGCACAAGCGTTGAGGATGCGCGCGGGAAGGAATGCAAAGGCACCGCGTATGATGCCGCCATGCCTCCATACGACACCCACCATCGCACCGGCCTGCTCCAGATTCATGTCGCCGTCCTGCTCGCCGGCGGCGCAGGATTGTTCGCCAAACTGCTCGACGTCAGTCCCGCCATGCTCACGGCGGGCCGCACCGTGTTCGGCAGCGGCGCGCTGCTGCTGTTCGCCGCCGCGGCGAAAGTCAGCCTGCGCCTGCGCAGCACCAGGGATGCCGTTGCCATTGCCCTCTCGGGCGCGGTGCTGGCCGCGCACTGGGCCAGCTTCTTTCAGGCGATCACTGTTTCCACCGTAGCCATCGGCCTGCTCGCCTTCTCGACGTTTCCCCTGTTTACCACCCTGCTCGAGCCGCTCGTCTTCCGCGAACGCCTGCGCCGGCAAGACCTGCTCACGGCGCTCGTCGTGACCGCCGGCCTGGTCCTCGTCACACCCAGCTTCGACCTGCGCGACCATCTCACGCAGGGCATGCTCTGGGGCATGCTTTCCGCCTGTCTCTACGTGGTGCTGTCCCTGGTCAGCCGCTCGTACGCCGGCACCTATCCGGCGGCCTGCGTCTCGTTTTACCAGCAAGGCGTCGCCGCGCTGTGCACCGTGCCGTTCGCGCTGCAGCGGCCGGGCGAGCTGGCCGGCGGCAACCTGATGTATCTGGCCGTCCTCGGCGTGATCTTCACTGCGCTCGGGCAAGGACTCGTGAATGCGAGCCTGCGGCATCTGCGGGCGCAGACGGTCAGTGTCGTCTTCGGGTTGGAGCCGGTCTACGGCATCCTGCTCGCCTGGCTGCTGCTCGGCGAAGTGCCGGCGGCGCGCACCCTGCTCGGAGGCGCACTCATCTGCGGCGCGGTGCTGCTGGCGTCGTGGATGCGGCGCTCTGCACCCGATCCGACCTGAGATTATTCGCCGTCGTCCGGCGAGTCGGCCAGCGGGTTGCGCTTCGTCGTCATCGCGAACGGCGTGCCGTCGGCCTCATTGATGTCGTCCGGGTGGATGGGCTCGATGCGTTCGGACTCGGGAGATGGCGGCGCCGCAGGTGGTCCCGCCGAGGGTGTGGATGAATTCATGATCGCTCCGCAATGCGGCGGCAACACCGGCATGCCGGCTGCCGCTGGGTGGATGCGTAGTGTGATCCGCCGGCATCGCACAGGTTCTGGCAAAGCCCTGCGGGTCGTTCGAGCAACGTCACAGCGCGCGGTTTGTGCCGCGAGCAGCGCGGTATACACTGCATGCATTGCCGGCACATGCAGCACCACTCGGATCGATATCCCGGAGGAATGGCGGCCGGCTTCCGGGATGCCGCATTTCCGCCGGTCGCCTGCACGACTTCCTGGAGGTGGCACATGGCAACCTATGTCACGCTCGTCAATTTCACGGACCAGGGCATCCGTAACGTCAAGGACACGACGAATCGGCTCACCGCCTTCAGGGGCATGGCCGAAGGGCTCGGGGTCTCGCTCAAGAGCGCGTATTACACGGTCGGGCAGTTCGATATGGTCATCACGCTCGAAGGTTCCGACGAGGCGATCACCACCGCGATGCTGAAGGTCAGTTCGCTCGGCAATGTCCGCTCGCAAACCTTGCGGGCATTTTCGGCGGACGAAATGAAGGCCATGCTCGCCAAGATGCCGTCGTAACCCAACTCCGTCATTCGCTCCTGACCGGAATGCGCGGCCCGCCCGGCTGCGCCTGCCGCTGCGCCAGCCAGCGGCCGAGCGCGCCGCATCCCGGCAGCGGCGTATCGATGGCGTCGAGCGCGTTCTTCACCAGCAGGCCGAGTTCGGTATCGCCTTCCATCGACAGGCGGCGGCTGAAGAACAGCGTGTCCGGATCTTCCTGCCGCAAGGCGAGCAGCGAAAAGTCGTGCGCCGTCGCGCCGATGGACACATCGCAGGCGCTGCCGTCTGCGGCGGCGAAGCGCGCGCCCGTCCAGGTGAACGCGAAGGCAAGGCCGGCATCCGTCACGCGGATGCCGATGCGCTTGCCATGCAGTGCCTGCAGCACATCGGCGGGCAAGACCTTCGCCAGTGCGAGATTCAGGCCGGCCGCGAACAGCATCGAGCCGGGACGTTGCGGCAGCCGTGACAGCACGGCGCACAGCGGGCGGGGGAGCAAGGCAGAGGATGGGTTCATGAGCAGGATTCCGGCCGGTTCAGCAGCGCACGCGTTCCAGCCCCGGCCGGCCATGCCAGTAG
>SPQI01000181.1 GCA_004570315.1 Oxalobacteraceae bacterium OM1
CGGACCGTCGTGCAGGATCCACTTCGGACGGCCGGCGGACGCCTTGCGGATGCGCTGGTAGATCTGCTTCTGCTGCCATTCCTGGACCCATTTGGGTTCGCGCTTGGCGAGGTCGCCGCGCATCGGGAAGGCGGTTTCGGTCAGGTTGACCGGGTACTTGTCTTTTTTCTCGGACATGGTCGTGGCAATCGCTAAAAAGGGGTGATCGGATCGAACGGGAACTGCGTCGGTTCGATCGTCAAATTCGGTCGGTCGCGGAAATTGCGGCGGTGTCGTGCTGCTGGAACCAGGCGCGCGCCTGCTCCGCATCGCGGGCGATCGCGGCGGTCAGGGTTGGAAGGTCGACGTATTTTTCCTCGTCGCGCAGCTTCTTCAGGAATTCCACACGCACCAGCTTGCCGTAGGCCTGCTCCGCATAGTCGAACACGTAGGTCTCGAGCAGCACCCGGCCGCTATCTTCCACGGTCGGACGCACGCCGAGGCTGGCTACGCCTGGCAGCGGCTGGTCGGCGAGGCCGTGCACTTGCACGATGAAGATGCCCGACAGCGCCGGACGCTTGTGCGCGACGCGCAGGTTCAGCGTCGGGAAGCCGATGGTGCGGCCGAGCTTCTTGCCGTGCACGACGTGGCCGGAGATCGCATAGGGATGACCGAGCAGCTGGGCGGCGAGTGCGAAGTCGCTCTGGGCGAGAGCGGCGCGCACGGCGGAGGACGAGATGCGTTCGCCGTTGTTGGTGACCGTCGGCAGGGCCTGCACGTCGAAGCCGTACTGTTTGCCGGCTTCCTTCAGCGTTTCCAGATTGCCGGCGCGCTTGGCGCCGTAGCAGAAGTCTTCGCCGACCATCAGCCATTTCACGTGGAGGCCTTCGACCAGGACCTTTTCGACGAACTCCTGCGGCGACATCGATGCAAAGTGCGCGCTGAAGTGTTCGACGATCACGCGGTCGATGCCGGCGTTCGACAGCGATTGCAGCTTGTCGCGCAAATTGGCGATGCGGCTGGGGGCGCGGGAGAGGTCGCCGGCCAGACGGGCGAAGAACTCGCGCGGATGCGGCTCGAAGGTCATCACGGCGGCTTCCACGCCGAGCCGGGTCGCGGCTTCGCGGACGTGCTTCAGCAGCGCCTGATGGCCGCGATGCACGCCGTCGAAGTTGCCGATGGTCAGCGCGCAGGGCGCACGCGATTCGGCGTTGGGAAGTCCGCGAAAAACCT
This sequence comes from Oxalobacteraceae bacterium OM1, assembly GCA_004570315.1. Lineage (GTDB taxonomy): Bacteria > Pseudomonadota > Gammaproteobacteria > Burkholderiales > Burkholderiaceae_D > Noviherbaspirillum. The sequence continues at coordinate 1,213 of SPQI01000181.1, forward strand.
TCATGAAGGCTGGCTGAACAATCGTTCGCAAAACCTTGGATTATAAATGGTTTTGCCGTGTTTTCTTCCTTGCAACGGCCGGCTCAGGCTGCCAGCGGGTCCTGGCGATAGTACTTCGCCAACATGCCATAGACCTCGGGGTAGTCCTCGGCCAGCGGTTCGGGCATGACGAAGAAGGCTTCCGAGGCGACCGCGAAGAATTCTGCCGGATGGCGGGAGGCGTACGGATCGAGCGGCAGATCGCCGAAGACTTTATCGTAGAGTGCCGCGTGCTCCGGACGCTCATCGTCGTAGTCCTCCGGCAACTGTTCCTCGCATTCCGCGACGCGGGCGGTGAAGTCGTCGTAAGCGGTTGTGAAGATGCGCTGCCATTCTGCGGCGGACAGGGCCTCGTGGAAACCGGTGAGAAAAGGTGGCCGGCCGTTCACGGTGCCGTCCAGCATGTCGATCTTGTGGACGAATTCATGGATCACGACGTTGAAGCCTGTCCCGTCGACGGCATGGATGTCTTCCCACGACAGCACCACCGCGCCGCCATGGCTCACCGCCTCGCCGGACGCCGGTTCATGCCATTCGTGCACGACGCCGGCTTCATCGACTTCGGACTGCGGAATGATGAACTGCGAGGGATACACGATGACGCCGGCCATGTCGTCGTACAGGTCCAGCGTGAGGTTCAGGACGGGAAGGCAGGCCTGCGCGGCGATCGCCACGGCCGTCTCGTCATCGAGCTGGAAGCCCTGCGCGCCGATGAAGCTCTTCTTGTCGAGGAGGGTTTCGCACAGCGCCTTCAGCCGCTCGAGGTCGGCATCGGACAGGTAGTGAAGGAAGGGAAGACGGGCGATGCAGTCTTCCCACAGGGAAGCCGGAATCTGCGGTTTCCCGCGCCGGAACAGGTTCTGTAGCCATTGCATGATGACGCATTGTCGCGGAAAACGCGACGTCGCGCCTCAATGCAATCGGCCGACGACCTGCTCCAGCAACGTACCCACCGTCCCGACGCCGCCGCGCGGAATGTGCCCGGCGGGCGTGACCTTGTCCACGAGCTCGGGCAGCATTTCGGCAAGTTGCGCCGCCGCTTCGTGCTCCGTCAGGGCGGTTTCCTCGGCAATCTGCTGCAGATGGCCTTCGCCCAGCGCCTGGTGAACTTGCTCCGGCGTAATCGGCACGTTTTCCCCTGTCCCGATCCAGGAGCTGATGACGTTGCCGAGGCCCACTTCGGTGAAGCGCTCGACCAGGCCGTGCAGGCCGCCGCTCTGGCCGCTGTCGGCGATCAGTGCGAGGACGGATTGCAGCAGGCGCGCATGCGACTGGAAGGCTTGCGTGCCATTGTTGCCCGTGGCGCCCATCGCGCTGTCGAGATATCCCATGCGTGTCTCCTTGGACAAAAGACTTAACCTTAGAGGAAACACTGCGCCAGCGCGATTGAATCGGCGGCTTGTTTGATGTGTGCTAGAGGCTGCCCCAGATGGCGTTGACGGCGGCCACGGCGGCGAGTCCGGCAGTCTCGGTGCGCAGCACGCGCGGCCCCATGGATAAGGCCAGGGCACCGTGCTGCAGGGCAAGTGCTTCCTCTTCTTCGCTGAAGCCGCCCTCAGGGCCGATCAGCAAGGTAAACGCTTGCGGGGGATGATGTCGCGCCCAGTCGGAAAGGGATTCGGTCGCGCGCGGCGTGAGCAGGATGCGCCGATGCAAGTCCTGCTGAGCAATCCATTGGGCGAAGTCCTCGGGTGGCGCAATCTGGGCGAGGCGATTGCGGCCGCTCTGCTCGGACGCGGCTACTACGATGCCTTGCCAATGCTCCAGTTTCTTCGCGGCGCGTTCGGCGGACAAACGCACCACGCAGCGGCGTGCCGCCAGCGGCTGGAAAGCCGTCACGCCCAGTTCCACCGCCTTTTCGACGATCCAGTCCATCTTCGAGGCTTCCGGCAAGGCCTGCGCCAGCGTCACGGCGTAAGGCAGTTCGGCCTCCCGGGGCTCGAACACCTTCACCTCGACCGAAACGCGCTTCTTTTCGATCGCGGCCAGCGTCGCCGTGTATTCGCCGCCTTTGCCGTTGAACAGCGTGATGCCGTCGCCGACGCCCAGCCGCAGCACGCGGACATGGTGCGCGACGCCCTCCGGCAGTTCCACGGTGGCGCCGACGGCAAGCGGGAGGGGGCAATGGAAACGTGGCATGGAGGATGGTTAGTGTTATTTCAATTCTGGCAAGTTGGACGCATTTGGCAGCTTTTCGTTGCCATTCCGGAAGCCCGCATTCTAAATGCCGGCATCGCCGTCTGGTAAAATACCGGGCTTTGCAGCATCCGCCCCGTCACCCGCAACTCCCCGCAGATTCTCATGACTTCCTCTCTCCCGACCAGCAAGATGGCCAACGCGATTCGCGCGCTGGCGATGGACGCCGTACAGAAGGCGAATTCCGGCCACCCCGGCATGCCGATGGGCATGGCCGAGATCGCCGTCGCGCTGTGGACCAAGCACCATCGCCACAACCCGGCCAATCCGAACTGGATCAATCGCGACCGCTTCGTCATCTCCAACGGCCACGGTTCCATGCTGCAGTACGCACTGCTGCACCTGACCGGCTACGCGCTCTCGATGGAGGAACTCAAGAACTTCCGCCAGCTGCATTCCAAGACCCCGGGTCACCCGGAGTTCGAGATCACTCCCGGCGTCGAGACCAGCACCGGTCCGCTCGGCCAGGGCATCAGCAACGGTGTCGGCATGGCGCTGGCTGAAAAACTGCTTGCTGCCGAATTCAACAAGCCAGGCTTCGGCATCGTCGACCACTACACCTATGTCTTCCTCGGCGACGGCTGCCTGATGGAAGGCATCTCGCATGAATCCTGCTCGTTGGCCGGCACGCTGCGCCTGAACAAGCTCATCGCCCTGTATGACGACAACGGCATCTCCATCGACGGCAAGGTCGACGGCTGGTTCACCGACGACACGCCCAAGCGCTTCGAAGCCTACGGCTGGAACGTGATCCGCAACGTCGACGGCCACAGCGTGGATGCCGTCGATGCGGCGATTGCTGCAGCGAAGACGAGCGACCGTCCGACATTGATCTGCTGCAAGACGGTCATCGGCAAAGGCGCGCCTAATATGCAGGGTTCGGACAAGGTGCACGGTGCGGCGCTGGGCGACAAGGAAATCGCCGCCACGCGCGAAGCGCTGGGTTGGACTTCCGCCCCGTTCGAGATCCCGGCCGACGTGTATGCCGCCTGGGACGCCAAGGCCAAAGGTGCTGCGCTGGAAAACGAGTGGAACACGCTGTTCAAGGCTTACGACGAGCGCTATCCGCAGGAAGCGGGCGAGCTGCTGCGCCGCATGAAGGGCGAACTGCCCGGCAAGCTGGATGGCGCGATGCATGCCTACATCGGCGCTTGCGTCGAGAAGAAGGAAACCATCGCCACCCGCAAGGCCAGCCAGAACGCCATCCAGGCGCTGGCGCCGGTGCTGCCGGAATTCCTCGGCGGCTCGGCTGACCTGACCGGTTCCAACCTGACCAACTGGAAGGAATCCGTCGCGGTGCGCAGCGAGCAGCCGGGCAACCACATCAACTACGGTGTGCGCGAATTCGGCATGTCCGCGATCATGAATGGCATCGCCCTGCACGGCGGGTACCTGCCGTTCGGCGCGACCTTCCTGACCTTCTCGGACTACAGCCGCAATGCGCTGCGCATGGCGGCGCTGATGAAGATCCGCTCGATCTTCGTGTTCACGCACGATTCGATCGGCCTCGGCGAAGACGGCCCGACGCACCAGTCGGTCGAGCATGTCTCCAGCCTGCGCCTGATCCCGAACCTGGACAACTGGCGTCCATGCGACACGGTGGAATCGGCAGTGGCCTGGCGTGCCGCGGTCAAGCGCCGCAAGGGCCCGACCACGCTGATCTTCTCGCGCCAGAACCTGCCGTTCATGGAGCGGTCGCCGGAGCAGATCGCGGCCATCGACAAGGGCGGCTACGTCCTGCGCGACGCCGCCGATGCGAAGGTCGTGCTGATCGCGACCGGCTCGGAAGTCGAGCTGGCGATGAAGTCGGCCGACGAGCTGGCCAAGCAGGGCATCGCGGCGCGCGTGGTCTCCATGCCGAGCACCGACGTGTTCGACCGCCAGGACGCCGCCTACAAGGCAAGCGTGCTGCCGAAGGGCCTGCCGCGCGTGGCCATCGAGGCCGGCGTGACGGACTTCTGGTACAAGTACGTCGGCCTGGAAGGCGCGGTGGTCGGCATCGACACCTTCGGCGAATCTGCGCCGGCGGGCGTGCTGTTCAAGCATTTCGGCTTCACGACCGAGAACGTGGTCGCGAAGGTCAAGCAGGTCTTGGCGTAAGACGCCATCGCCCTTGCCCCACGAGGGCAAGGGCCGGATGAGGATTTTTTGCTTTTCAATCAGGAGAAAACCATGACTATCCGCGTTGCAATCAACGGCTACGGCCGCATCGGCCGCAATGTCCTTCGTGCTTTCTACGAAGGCGGCAAGAAGCAGGACATCCAGATCGTTGCCATCAACGACCTCGGCAATGCACAGTCGAACGCGCACCTGACCCGCTACGACACCGCCCACGGCAAATTCCCGGGCACCGTCGACGTCGACGGCGATTTCATGGTCGTCAACGGCGACAAGATTCGCGTCTTCGCACAGCGCAATCCCGCTGAAATTCCGTGGGGCGAGCTGAACGTCGACGTCGTGCTGGAGTGCACCGGCTTCTTCACCACCAAGGAAAAGGCATCGGCCCACCTGAAGGGCGGCGCCAAGAAGGTCATCATCTCCGCACCGGGCGGCAAGGACGTGGACGCCACCATCGTGTTCGGCGTGAACCAGAACGTGCTGAAGGCTTCCGACACCGTCATCTCCAACGCCTCCTGCACCACCAACTGCCTGGCCCCGCTGGTCCAGCCGCTGCACGAAAAGATCGGCCTGGTGAACGGCCTGATGACTACCGTCCACGCCTACACCAACGACCAGGTGCTGACCGACGTGATGCACGAAGACCTGCGCCGCGCCCGTTCCGCCACCCAGTCCATGATCCCGACCAAGACCGGCGCCGCTGCCGCAGTCGGCCTGGTGCTGCCGGAACTGAACGGCAAGCTGGACGGCTTCGCAATCCGCGTCCCGACCATCAACGTCTCCATCGTCGACCTGTCCTTCATCGCTGCCCGTGACACCACGGTCGACGAAGTGAACCAGATCATGAAGGACGCCGCCGCCAGCGGTCCGCTGAAGGGCATCCTGACCTACAACACCGACCCGCTGGTCTCCGTGGACTACAACCACAACCCGGCATCGAGCAACTTCGACGCGACCCTGACCAAGGTCTCCGGCCGCCTGGTGAAAGTCTCCTCCTGGTACGACAACGAGTGGGGCTTCTCCAACCGCATGCTGGATACGACGGTTGCGCTGATGAGCGCGAAATAATCGTTCGAGGCTTCAAGGAAAACGCCCCGGTTATCGGGGCGTTTTCTTTTGCGGTACGGACGTATTCCAGAGCAACCCGCGCCTATTCTCCAAACACTGCCTGCCAAAGCCGCGTCACGCAATCGGCCTCAGCGGCAATCTTCTCCGTCTCCACGCGCGCCCGATCCGAACCCTGCAGTCTGATCTGATGCTGCAACTTCCGGAACGTCCGGTACGCATCGGCCACCGACGTCGCCAGCGGCGCATCGATCAGCGCCAGTTCCCCGCACAGCTTCAACAGCGCAATGTTCCCGATATCCGCCGTCAGCTGCGGATACTGCGCCGCATGCCGCAGCACCAAGAATTGCACTATGAACTCGATGTCGATCATCCCGCCGGCGTCGTGCTTCAGGTCGAACAGCTCACTGCGGTTGGGGTGCGCGTCATGCAGCTTCTTGCGCATCGCCAGAACTTCGCGGCGCAGCACGTCCGGATCGCGCTGCTGCCGCAGGACAGCCTCTCGGATCGCCTCGAACCGCGCGCCAATGGCCGCGTCGCCGGCACAGTAGCGCGCCCGTGTCAGCGCCTGGTGCTCCCACAGCCACGCGGAGTTCGCCTGGTATTTCTCGAAGGCGTTCACGCTCGATACCAGCAGGCCGCTGGCGCCGTCCGGACGCAGGGCGATGTCGATGTCGAACAGGATGCCCGACGGTGTATGGCTGGTCATCCAGGTGATGAAGCGCTGCGCGAGCTTGGCGTAGAGCGCAGGCGCTTCCTGGTCCGGATCGTCGTAGAGGAAGATCACGTCGAGGTCGGAGGCGTAGCCCAGCTCCTTGCCACCCAGCTTGCCGTAGGCGACCACGGCGAACAACGGCTCCTCGCGATGGCGGTTGTGAATGGTGCGCCAGACCGCGCGGATGGTCGCGCCCACCAGCACGTCGGCGAGCGCCGACAGATGATCGGCCAGGCGTTCGACCGTCAAGGCGCCTTCCAGGTCTTGCGCGAGCAGCCGGAACAGCTGCGCGTGGTGCAGGTCGCGCAGCACGTTCATCTGGTGCTCGGTGTCGCCGTCGTAGGCGTCGAGCTGGCGCTGCACTTCAGCGGCGAACGCCGTCCAGTCGGGCGCGGCCTTCAGGCTGCGGTCATCGAGCAGTTCGTCTAGCAGGATGGGATGCTGCGTCAGGTACTTCGCGGCCCAATCGCTCGCGGCCATCATGCGGACGACCCGGTCGAGCGCGTGCGGATACTCGGTCAGCAGCGCCAGATAGGCGGCGCGGCGGGCGATCGCCTCGAGGAAATCGAGGAGTCGTCCCAGCGTGGCGGCCGGCGCGTCGGTCCGGGCGGCAGAGGGCAGGGCGTTGTTGATGAGCTTGGTGATCTTGCTGCGGCTGGCCTCGGGCAGCGATTGCAGCTTCGGCGCATGCCAAGTGGCGATCAGTCGTTTGGCAGCGGCCTCGGCATCGTCGAAGCCGAGCGCTTCGAGACGTTCGGCGAGCGCTTCCTGTCGGTCGGCGTCGAACTGCGGCAGGCCGATCGGCGGGATCTCCTCCACCGGACGCGGCTCTTCCGTCGGGTCATGGAACATGGCGTCGAACTGCGCCGCCACGATCATGCGCTGCCGTTCCAGCTCGGCCAGCAAGCTCGCGGTGTCGTCGCAGCCCATCATCTTGGCCACGACCAGCTGATCGTCGGGATTGGCCGGCAGCGCGTGGGTCTGCGCGTCGTCGAGATACTGCAGGCGATGCTCGAGATTGCGCAGGAATGTGTAGGCCTCAAGCAGGCGTTCCACGTCCTGCGGCGCCAGCAGCTGCTTGTGGCCGAGCGTGCGGAGCGTTTCGCGGGTCGAGCGGTCGCGCAGGTCGGCGTCGCGCCCGCCGCGAATCAATTGAAACACCTGCGCGAGGAACTCGATTTCGCGGATGCCGCCGCGCCCCAGCTTGACGTTGTTGCTGCGCTCCGGGTGCCGGGCCTCCTGCCGCTTCACCTCCGCCCGGATCTGTCCGTGCATGTTGCGCAAGGCTTCGATGGCGCCGAAATCGAGATAGCGGCGGTACACGAAGGGCCGCACGACCTGGTCGAGCGCCGCGATGTCGGCCGGCTTGCCGGTCATGGCGCGGGCCTTCACCCAGGCGTAGCGCTCCCATTCGCGGCCTTGCACTAGCAGGTATTCTTCGAGCATCGCCAGGCTGGCCGCCAGTGGTCCGGAACCGCCGTTCGGACGCAGCGCCATGTCGACGCGGAAGGTGAAGCCGTCCTCGGCAATCTCGGACAGCGCCCCGATCAGCTTCTTGCCCAGCCGGATGAAGAACTCATGATTCGACAACTGCCGCTGCTCGGCCGTCTCCACCCGCGTCTCGCCGTCTTCCGGGTAGACGAAGATCAGGTCGATGTCCGAGGAGACGTTGAGCTCCCAGCCGCCCAGCTTGCCCATGCCGATGACGATCATCTCCTGCGGCTCGCCGGATTCTGCGCCGATCGGTACGCCGTGCGCCGCGGTCATTTCCTGCATCAATGCCGCAGTATGGGCAGCTACGGCAAAATCGGCGAACTCGCTGATGGTGCGCAGGACTTCGTCGAGGTTCGCGTGGCCGCCGAGGTCGCGTTCGATGAGGGCCGCCATGACGAGATTGCGTACACGGCGCATCGCGCGCGGCAGGGGCATCCCGGCCGCTATTTCCGTTTGTAAAAGCCGAGCAAAAATCGCAGGCGTCATGGATAATCCGGCAAGGCCGGCGACCATGCCGGGACGCTTGGGATCGGCGTTCTGCCAGCGGGCGTAGAACCGGGAAGCAACGTTAGCGGTCAAATGAGAGCGGATTACCATTTCAGGGATCAAGAGAAGAGGGCGGCCGTTGCCTGCGGATCGGCGCGATGCGTTTGCGGCAAGCTCCAGCATGCGTGCGTCTGCGCCGGCATGGCCCCCCATTCTACGCCCCCGGTTTCAGATTGATGTCTACCGACCAACAGAACAACACCACCTTGGAAGAACGGTCGGCAACGCGCGTTGCGGCAGCCTGGCAGGCAACCCGGAAAACGTATCGAACCGTCAACAAGCTCACGCATCACGCGCTCGGCGCGCTGCTGAAGACGGCGCTCGTCCTGTATTTCCTGTTCTGCGCACTGGTGCTCGGACTGCGCTATGCGGTGCTGCCGAACATCGACAGCTACAAGCCCGACATCGAGAGCCTCGCGACCCGTGCGATCGGCAGCAAGGTCACCATCGGCACCATCGGCGCCTCGTGGTCCGGCCTGCACCCGCAGCTCGCCCTGGGCAACCTCGTCATCCATGACAAGTTCGGCAACGACGCGCTGACCCTGCCCACCGTCACTGCCACGCTCTCGTGGTGGTCGATTCCGAATGTCGACCTGCGCCTGCGCTCGCTGGTGATCGACCGGCCCGACATGGACGTGGTGCGCGACGCCGACGGCAAGCTCTACGTCGCCGGCATCGATCTCGACAACCGCACGCAAGGCGACGGCAAAGGCGCCGACTGGGTGTTGCGCCAGCACGAGATCGTGATCCGGAACGGCCGCATCCGCTGGAACGACGCCAAGCGCGCCGCGCCCGAACTCGCCTTGGACAACGTCGACTTCGTCCTGCGCAATGAGTGGCACCGGCACCGTTTCGCGCTGAAGGCGACGCCGCCGGCCGCCTTCGCCGCGCCCCTCGACGTGCGGGCCTCCTTCGAACATCCCGCCTTCAGCCAGCGCATCTCCGACGCCAGCCGGTGGAAGGGCGAGCTCTATGCCGACGTGCGCGATACCGATCTGGCCGTCTGGAAGGCCTACGTCGACTACCCGGTCGAGATGGTTCGCGGCAAGGGCTCGGTGCGCGCCTGGCTGGATTTCGACCATGCCAAGGTCGCCAACTTTACCGGCGATCTGCAGCTGGCCAACGTGTCCACCCGGCTCCGTCCCGATCTCGACATGCTCAACCTGGTCGAAGTGACCGGCCGCGTGTCGGTGCGTGAGGAATTCAACCCGGCCAGCCAGGACGGCACGCCGACCTTCGGCGCCAACGGTCACGCGATCGCGCTGACGGATTTTTCGCTCCAGACCGACGACGGCCTCGTGCTGCCGAAGACCACGGTCAGCGAAAGCTATTCGCCGGCGCGCAACGGCAAGCCCGAGCGTACCGAGATCAGCACGCGTTTCCTCGATCTGCGGACGCTGGCCGACTTCGTCGAACGCCTCCCGTTGCCGGCGGAGCAGCGCAAGATGCTGGCCGACTTTGCACCGCGCGGCGCCTTGCGTGATTTCAGCGTGCAGTGGCAGGGCCGCTATCCGGATGTGTTTGCCTACGCGGTCCGCGGCCAGTTCGCCGGCCTGTCGATGAACCCACAGCCGGCGCGTCCGGCGCGGCCTCGTGTCGGCAAGGCGCCGGCCCAGCCGGCCGTCCCGGCGATTCCGGGCTTCGAGAACCTCACGGGCGCCGTCAATGCGACCGAGCGCGGCGGCAGTTTCAGCTTGGCGTCCGACAACCTGAAGCTGCAGTTGCCCGGCTACCTGCCCGAAGCGGAAATGCCGTTCGACAAACTGGCGATGCAGGCGCAGTGGACCATCCAGGCGAACGACAAGCTGATCTTCGATGTGCAGAAGATGGAATTCAAGCAGGACCAGCTGACCGGATCGCTGGCAGGGCGCCATATCCTGCCGCTGAGCA
>SPQI01000167.1 GCA_004570315.1 Oxalobacteraceae bacterium OM1
CTGCTGCACCGGCCCCCGTAGCAGCCGACCCGGTCGCTGCCGCGATCGCCAACATGGCGGCCAACGCCGGCACTGGCGGCAGCATCGCGATGCCCGCCGCTGCGAAGATGCTGTCCGAGAACAGCATGAGCGCCGGCCAGGTCGCCGGCACCGGCAAGGACGGCCGCGTGACCAAGGGCGACGTGATCAACGCGCTGCAGAACAAGGCCGCGCCCGCTCCGGCCGCTGCACCTGCCGCCGCGCCGGCGAAGCCCGCGCTGCAGCAGGTCGCTGCTCCGGTAAACCTGAACAACCTGGCGAACCGTCCGGAAGAGCGCGTGCCGATGAGCCGCCTGCGCGCGCGTATCGCCGAGCGCCTGCTGCAGTCGCAGTCCACGAACGCCATCCTGACTACGTTCAACGAAGTGAACATGCTGCCGGTCATGGAACTGCGCAACAAGTACAAGGACAAGTTCGAGAAAGAGCATGGCGTGAAGCTGGGCTTCATGTCCTTCTTCGTGAAGGCGGCCGTCGCTGCGCTGAAGAAGTACCCGATCCTGAACGCTTCGGTCGACGGCAATGACATCGTCTACCACGGCTACTTCGACATCGGCATCGCCGTCGGTTCGCCGCGCGGCCTCGTCGTGCCGATCCTGCGCGACGCCGACCAGATGACGATTGCCGATATCGAGAAGAAGATCGCCGAGTTCGGCGTCAAGGCCAAAGACGGCAAGCTGACGCTCGAAGAGCTCACCGGCGGCACGTTCTCCATCTCCAATGGCGGCGTCTTCGGCTCCATGCTGTCGACTCCGATCATCAACCCGCCGCAATCCGCCATTCTGGGCGTGCACGCAACGAAGGAGCGTGCGGTCGTCGAGAACGGTCAGATCGTGATCCGTCCGATGAACTACCTGGCGATGTCGTACGACCACCGCATCATCGACGGTCGTGAGGCTGTGCTCGGTCTGGTCGCAATGAAGGAAGCGCTGGAAGATCCGGCGCGCCTGCTCCTCGACCTGTAAGACATTCACGTACGCGGCCGCAGCGGGCTAGGACTCGCCGCGGCCGTCACCCCATCTGCTTAGGTAAAAACCATATGGCGAAGAATTTTGATGTGGTAGTCATCGGCGGCGGTCCTGGTGGCTATATCGCTGCGATCCGCGCGGCACAACTCGGCTTCAACACGGCGTGCATCGACGAGTGGAAGAACGCCAAGAACGGTCCGGCGCCGGGCGGCACCTGCACTAACGTCGGCTGCATTCCGTCTAAGGCGCTGCTGCAGTCTTCCGAGAACTTCGAGCATGCCGGCCATGCGTTTGCCGATCACGGCATCGAAGTGAAGGGCTTGAGCCTCAACCTCGGCCAGATGCTTGCCCGCAAGGACAACGTCGTCAAGCAGAACAACGACGGCATTCTCTATCTCTTCAAGAAGAACAAGGTCGCGTTCTTCCACGGCCGCGGTTCCTTCGTAAAGTCTGGCTCCGACGGCTATGAAATCAAGGTGGCCGGCGCCGCCGAAGAGACGCTGGTGGCCAAGCACGTCATTCTCGCGACCGGTTCCAATCCACGCGCGCTGCCGAACGCGCCGTTCGACGAGAAGCTGATTCTGTCCAATACCGGCGCGCTCGCCATCGATGCGGTGCCGAAGAAGCTGGGCGTCATCGGCGCCGGCGTCATCGGCCTCGAAATGGGCAGCGTGTGGCGCCGCCTCGGCGCGGAAGTCACTGTTCTGGAGGCGTTGCCGGCATTCCTCGGCGCGGTCGACGAGCAGATCGCCAAGGAGGCGAACAAGCTGTTCACCAAGCAGGGCCTGGCGATCCAGTTGGGCGTGAAGATCGGTGCAGTGACTGCCGGCAAGAAAGACGTCACTGTCGAATACACCGACAGCAAGGGCGAGGCGCACAAGGACGTGTACGACCGCCTGATCGTGTCGATCGGCCGCGTGCCGAATACGGTCGGCCTCAATCCGGAGGCCGTCGGCCTCAAGCTGGACGAGCGCGGCGCCATCGTGGTGGACGACGAGTGCAAGACCAGCCTGCCGAACGTCTGGGCGGTGGGCGACGTCGTGCGCGGCCCCATGCTCGCCCACAAGGCGGAAGAAGAGGGCGTTGCCGTGGCCGAGCGTATCGCTGGTCAACACGGCCATGTGAACTTCAATACAATTCCCTGGGTCATATATACGTCTCCGGAAATTGCCTGGGTGGGCAAGACCGAGCAGCAGCTCAAGGCGGATGGCGTGGCATACAAGGCCGGCACCTTCCCCTTCATGGCGAACGGCCGGGCTCGCGCGCTGGGCGATACCTCCGGGATGGTGAAGTTTCTGGCGGATGCCAAGACCGATGAAATCCTGGGCGTGCACATCATCGGCCCGATGGCCTCGGAGCTGATTTCCGAAGCCGTGGTGGCGATGGAGTTCCGTGCTTCGGCCGAAGACATCGCGCGCATCTGTCATGCTCACCCGTCCTTGTCCGAAGCGACGAAGGAAGCCGCACTGGCGGTCGACAAGCGTTCGCTCAACTTTTAAAGGAAGCTGCCATGCGCCGTTTGATGCTGTTGCTGCCCATTGCGCTCGCCGCATGCGCTACGACAGGATCGAACGGCGGCGTGATTGCCATCGATACGGCGGCACGCGGCCAGTCCCTGGCGGGTGCCGCCTGCACGGTCAGCAATTACGGCAATACCTGGAACGTCACGACGCCGGCTTCGATCTCGGTCGGACCGCCGAACGGCGACCTGCGGGTCGTGTGCAACAAGGAAGGCTACCGGACGTCCGAGGTGGTCTATCGGCCCGGCGGTTCGTCCTATAGCGGTTCGAGTCTGGGCGTGGGTGCCGGGGGCTGGGGCAGCCATGTGGGGCTCGGTGTCGGTGTCAGCATGCCCATTGGTGGGCTGACACCGGCAGGCTATCCAACGCGGGTGACGGTCGACATGAATCCGCAGTGAGCGTCACGGCAGCGGCCGGCGCATAAACGGTACAGGGCGAGCAGGTCTCGCCCATTTTTTCGCAATTCGGTGGCTTGCCTCTCGGCAAGTTTCGCCGACAAGGTCTAAAACAATGAACGTCAGGGAGTCCTACCATCATGCGCTCGCCGAGCGCGGGTACCAGGCCGACGAGGCGCAATTGCGCGCAGTGGACCGGCTTCAGCAGGCGTACGATGACTGGGTCGCTTACAAGGCACAACGGGCAAGCGCATTCAAGCGGCTGATCAACCGGCCGTCCGTTCCGCGCGGCGTCTACATGTGGGGCGGCGTCGGCCGCGGGAAATCCTTCCTGATGGACAGCTTCTATTCCGTGGTGCCGGTTGTCCGCAAAACGCGTTTGCACTTCCATGAATTCATGCGTGGCGTGCACCGACAGCTGGACGACTTGAAAGGCGTCGAGAATCCGCTGGATGAAGTGGCGCGCCGCATCGCCAAGAAATATCGGCTGATCTGCTTCGACGAATTCCACGTGTCGGACATCGCCGACGCCATGATTCTCTACAACCTGCTGAAGGCCTTATTCGATAACGGCGTGTCCTTCGTCATGACCTCGAACTACGTGCCTGATGCACTGTATCCGGACGGTTTGCACCGCGATCGCATTTTCCCTGCGATCGATCTGCTCAAGGAGCGCCTCGACATCCTGAACGTCGATGCCGGCACCGATTACCGCAAGCGTGCGCTCGAGCAGGTGGAGGCCTACCATACGCCGCTGGGCGCGGAGGCAGATCCTTCGCGCGTCTCGCCGAGACGGCTGACGAAGATCCGCGCATTCACATCGAAGCGCGCGAAATCAAGTCGTTGCGCCGGGCCGGCAGCGTGGTGTGGTTCGACTTCGCGACGCTCTGCGGCGGGCCGCGTTCGCAGAACGATTACCTGGAAATTGCGAGCCTGTTCCAGAGCGTGATACTGTCCGACGTACCGCGCATGTCGGCCGCGATGTCATCGGAGGCGCGGCGCTTTACCTGGCTCGTGGATGTCTTCTACGATCACAAGGTCAAGCTCATCATGTCGGCCGAAGTGGTGCCCGAGGAGCTGTACACCGAAGGCATGCTGGCCAATGAATTCCATCGCACCGTCTCTCGCATCGTCGAGATGCAGTCGGCCGAGTATATGCAATCCGAGCGGCGCGATATCGCCGGCGATTTCGCGTAGGCCGATACCGATGAAAGGATCGCTCATGGCTCGTCTCTTCACCTTGCGTTGCAGCTGGTTGTCCGTCGCCCTTGCAGGTACGCTTGCCTGCGCAACGGCGTGGGGCGCCAACGATCACGCCGTCCTGTTGAAGCGTTACCCGGCCGGATCAATCAATTCCATCGAGCGTGCGGACGCCGCGCTCGCAGACGTTGAGCAAGTGCGCGCGGCGGTCCAGGCGAGTTACGCTTCGGAGGAGCAGGGGTGCTTCGGAAAATTTTTTGCCAGCACCTGCGTGGACGATGCCAAGGAGCGGCGGCGCATTGCGTTGAATCGGATCCGCACAATTGAACAGGAAGCGAATCTGTTCAAACGGAAGCAACGGGTAGCCGAGCGGGATGAGACTTTGAAAGAGCACGAAGCAGCGGCTGCCGCGAAGGCTGCGACGCAGACTGACATGGCGAGCCGAAACGACGTCGTTGCTGCGGAAGCCGCGGATGAACAGGACGCTGCGTCAGCACCAGCCAAGCAGGGGCAGCCCCGCCGGCACGCCACCAAGGCCAGGCAGGCCGAACCCGACCCGGCGGAGGAGGGGCGACGCCGGGCGGAAAACGTCGCTGCGTATCAGCGCAAGGTCCATGAGGCGGAAGCGCGCCAGCGCGAGATCGAGGCACGCAAGCAGGAAAAGTCGCGCGAGCGCGAGGCGAAAGCCGCGCCACCGCAAAGCGGCGCCGTCGCGCAATGATTTCTAGACTGCGCGGCGCATCTTCTGCGCGGTGTAGTTCTTGACTTCCGCAGGAAGAGCCACGAGCTTGACGATCGCCAACGTGCAGTTGTCTCCCTTGCCCGCGGCACGCTCCCGCGCTTTCTGAATCAGCATTTCACTCGCCTGGCGCGGCGTATGGACCGAAATGGCGGCCCCCAGCTCTGGCTCCGAAAAGTAATGCCACAAACCGTCGCTGCAAAGCAGGAAAGCATCCCCGGGTTGGAGTCCAGCGCAGCGGCCTAGCGTGATCTGCGGCTCGCTGTCGTGGCTGCCAAGTGCGCTGGTCAGTACGTGGGACAGTTCATGATCCTTCGCCGCTTCACGGCTCAGCTTCCCTTCGCCGATGAGTCGTTCCACATAGGTGTGGTCCACCGTACGTTGGACGCAGTTCGGGCCGGAGAATCGATACAGGCGCGAGTCGCCGACATGCACCCAGACGGCCTGTCGTTCGGGCGTGATGACGAGGATGACGCAGGTGCTGTGCGGCAGCTTCTCGGACGAGATGGCGGTCAGCTTGATGATGGTGTGCGCATCGCGTGCGATGGTCGCAAGGAGATTGTCGACCTTGTCGGTTTGCGGCGAGAAGAGGTCGAAGGCCTGCCTTGCGGTGCGGATGACCTGCTCTGCAGCGAGCGCGCCACCGCTCAAGCCGCCCATGCCGTCTGCCAGCACGGCCATCATGTATCCCGGCGCGCGCGGCGCTGCGAACAGGGCAACGCGATCCTGCTGTTCCTTGCGATCGCCGATGTGCTGACCGGTGCCCGCTTCGATTTTGCACGCCGTCGCGGCGGTGGGCTGCAGGTTGTGTCCGGCGGACGACGGGCCTTTATCGGAAAGAACGGCTGACATGGCTTTCTCCCTGTCTGAAGTTGGCTCGGGCGGCACTGTGGATTACACTGCTGTCTATTGGAAAAAATTATTGCAGCGCCTTCGCGGCGCGTTCGTTGCCGTAGGGATTTGTTACAGGTTTTGCGTGTTTGCAATGTTGCTTGCAAGGCACGTTGGACCGACATGACAGATGGGCAATGCCGCCGTGTTGCAAAGCATCCCGACCTGTGTCCACACCCATGATTCCGACCGAAGAGCTACAGCGCAGGATTGTCGAGCTGGAAGTCGAACATCGCGATCTCGATGCGGTGATCGAGCTGTTAGCAACGGACGGCCGCCATGACGAACTGCAACTGCGCCGCCTGAAGAAGCGCAAGCTGCAACTCAAGGACCACATCACGCTGCTCAAGATGCAGCTGGTCCCCGATATTCCTGCATGACCGAAGCGTCACGCATTCAGCATCACTTCCCTTGAGCGAATCCCAGACACCGCCCGTCGAACCGGGCGCCCATGACGTTGAGGTCGAACGTCTGTTCAGTACCGACGGGCCTTTGGCCGAGGCGGTCGGCGGATTTCGTCCGCGCCTTCCGCAGACGGAAATGGCCAAGGCCATCGCCGACGCGATCGCCTTCCAGCGTACGCTCATCGCGGAGGCCGGCACCGGCACCGGCAAGACCTTTGCCTACCTCGTGCCCGCGCTGCTGTGGGGCGGCAAGGTCATTCTTTCGACCGGCACGAAGAATCTGCAGGACCAGCTCTACCTGCGCGACGTTCCCACGGTGCGCAAGGCATTGGGCGCACCCGTATCCGTGGCACTGCTGAAGGGGCGGGCGAACTATGTTTGCCACTTCCATCTCGAACGCACACTTCAGAATGGCCGGCTCACGGCGCGTGAAGACGTGGGTTACCTGCGCGAGATATCGCGCTTCGTAAAGACGACCAGCTCCGGAGACAAGGCGGAACTTTCGAAAGTGCCAGAGGCGGCGACGGTCTGGAATCTGGTGACCTCGACCCGGGACACCTGCATGGGTTCAGAATGCCAGTACTACCAGGACTGCTTTGTCATGAAGGCGCGCAAGGAAGCGCAGCAGGCAGACGTCGTGGTGGTCAACCATCACTTGTTCTTCGCGGACGTGGCGCTCAAGGATACCGGCGTGGCGGAGCTGCTGCCGTCGGCGAACACGGTGATCTTCGACGAGGCGCATCAGCTGCCCGAAACGGCGACGCTCTTCTTCGGCGAAACCGTCTCGACCTCGCAGGTCATGGAGCTCTGCCGTGACGTGCTCGCGGAAGGGCTTGCGCATGCCCGGGACGGCGCCGACTGGCCGAAGGTCGTTTCGACTGTCGAGCGCGCAGCCCGCGATCTGCGGCTGGCGTTCCCGCAGGACATCGTGCGTCTTTCGGTGAACCAGATCGCGCCGTCGAGCCCGTTCTTCCCGGCGCTGGACAAGCTGCGCGAAGAAATCGAAGGCATGCTCGCCGTGCTGGAAGGCCAGGCGGAGCGCGCTGAAACGATCGAGCAGTGCCGCAGCCGTGCCATTGAGCTGATGAACCGGCTCGATGCCTGGAACGCCGCCAAGCAGGACGGCGTAGCGGAAGGCCAGGAGAAGGTGCTATGGGTCGAAGCGTTCACCTCGTCGCTGCAATTGCACCAGACGCCTCTGTCGATTGCGCCGGTCTTCAACAAGCAGCGCGAGGGTACGCCGCGCGCATGGATCTTCACGTCGGCCACGCTCGCCGTGAAGAACGACTTCAATCACTACGCGTCCCAGATGGGCCTGTGGAACGAGCCGGCGCGTTCATGGCCCAGCCCGTTCGATTACGTCAAGCAGGGCATCCTGTATGTGCCCGAAAATCTGCCGCAGCCGAACTCGTTCGAGTACACCGACGCAGTCATCGACGCCGCACTCCCGATCATCGAAGCTTCCGGTGGACGGGCCTTCCTGCTGTGCACGACATTGCGGGCAGTGACGCGCGCGGCCGAGCGTTTGCGCGCGGAGTTCGAGCAGCGGCATTGGGACTTCCCGTTGATGGTGCAAGGCGAAGCTGGACGCACCGAGTTGCTGGACCGGTTCCGCAAAGCCGGCAATGCGGTGCTGATCGGCAGCCAGAGCTTCTGGGAAGGCGTGGACGTGCGGGGCGAGGCGCTGTCGCTGGTCATCATCGACAAGCTGCCGTTCTCGCCGCCCGACGATCCGGTTCTGGCGGCGCGTATCGAAGCACTCGAGCGCAAGGGGCTGAACGGCTTCGTACATCACCAGTTGCCGGCCGCCATCATTAATCTCAAGCAGGGCGCCGGCCGCCTGATTCGCGACGAGACCGACCGGGGCGTCTTGATGATCTGCGATCCGCGCTTGATCTCGAAGCCCTACGGCCGCCGCATCTGGCAAAGCCTGCCGCCGTTCAGCCGCACGCGTGATCCGGCCGTGGTCCAGGAGTTTTTTCGGCGGGTGAAGGAAGAGGACGGCGCCGAGCAGGTCGACGCCGCCTGAGTTGCCGGTTCAGCGCTGCGGCTGGATGACGATCTTGCCCGTCACCTTGCGCGCGGCCATGTCATTGAGGGCTTGCGGCGTCTCGGCCAACGCGTAGCGTCCCGAGATATGCGGCCGGATCTTGCCTTCGGCCATCCAGCCCATCAGCTCACGCATTGCTGCGACATTCGCTTTCGGCTCGCGGCGAGCGAATTCACCCCAGAACACGCCGACCAGCGATGCGCCCTTGAGCAGCGGAAGGTTGAGCGGCAGCTTTGGAATCTCGCCGTTGGCAAAGCCGATCACCAGGTAGCGGCCACGCCATGCGATCGAACGGAAGGCAGGCTCCGCGTAGACGCCGCCGACCGGGTCGTAAATGACGTCAGGGCCCTTGCCGTCGGTCGCTGCCTTGATCGCTTCGCGCAGGTCCTGCGTCGTGTAATTGATGGTCGCATCCGCCCCGTGCTGTTTGCAGACTTCGAGCTTTTCATCGGTGGAGGCAGCGGCGATCACGCGTGCGCCGAGCGCCTTGCCGATCTCGATGGCAGCCAAACCCACGCCGCCCGCTGCGCCGAGCACCAGCATCGTCTCGCCGGCCTTCAGCTGTGCGCGATCCACGACCGCGTGGTGCGAGGTGCCGTAAGTGAGGGTGACCGCGGCTGCGGTATCGAAATCCAGCCCGGGCGGCATCGGCATCAGGGCCTGCACCGGCACGGCGATCTGCTGCGCAAAGGCGCCCTGCGATACGAAAGCGAGCACCTTGTCGCCCGGCTTGTACTGCGTGACGCCTTCGCCGACGGCGCGCACGACGCCGGACAACTCGCTGCCGGGCGTGAAAGGCAGCTCGGGCTTGAACTGATACTTGTTCTGGATGATGAGCACGTCGGGAAAATTGACGCCGGCGGCTTGCACGTCGATCGCCACCTGGCCGGGGCCGGGTACGACATCAGGCAGTTCCTCTACAACCAATGTGTCGGGCAACCCCCAGGATTTGCAGAGGATGGCTTTCATGATGTCTCCTTGTCATTGTTGAAAAACGAACGGTCGTTTGATTTTATGCACGGGCCTCGAAATGTCAATATCGCGGCCCGGACGGCTTGGGGAACTCGGTTAAAATCGGCCCATGAAGATTCTCGTGAGTAACGACGACGGCTACCTCGCGCCCGGGATCGTCGCCCTGGCCGATGCGCTTTCCGCTATCGCCGAAATCGTCGTCGTCGCGCCGGACAGCAATCGTTCCGGCAGTTCCAATTCGCTGACCCTGGACCGTCCGCTCACGGTACAGCAGGCCGCCAACGGCTTCTATTTCCTCAACGGCACGCCGTCGGACTGCGTCCACGTGGCGCTCACCGGCGGACTGGCCTTCAAGCCCGATCTCGTGGTCTCCGGCATCAACCAGGGGCAGAACATGGGGGACGACACGTTGTATTCCGGCACGGTCGCGGCGGCTACGGAAGGTTTCCTCTTCGGCATTCCCGCCATCGCGTTTTCGCAGGTGGAGAAAGGCTGGCAACATCTCGATGCCGCCGCCCGCGTGGCAAGAGAAATCGTCGAACGCCGGTTCGACATGTTGCAGGGGCCGTACCTCCTGAACGTCAACATTCCGAACTTGCCGTATGCGTCGCTCAAGGGCCTGCGCCCGACGCGTCTTGGAAAGCGGCATGAGTCGGAGCCGGTCATCAAGGCGCAAGATCCGCACGGGCGCGACATCTACTGGATCGGACCGGCGGGCCGGGCGAAGGATGCCGGGCCGGGCACGGATTTCCATGCAGTTGCGAACGGCCATGTTTCCATCACGCCGCTGCAGATCGATCTGACGCACGCCGCGCAGCTCGCCGCGCTCGAACAGAGACTGACATGACCGACAAGGACAAGCGCTTTCCCTTGCCGCTGTCTTCGGTGGTCGACAAGCCATCGAAGAACTCACAGGCGATGCAGCGAGGTGCCGGCAAGGTTGCGACGCCTCAAACCGCCACCCTGAACGCTGCTCAGAATGGGAGCCGTCCGGTGCGCCAAACGGAGACAGCGGTACGTTCCACGATGCATGCCAACCCGACGCCCGCCGCGCCGGTGCGGGCGGCGCCACTGGTCTCCGACGCGGTCCGTTTCGCCATGGTGGCCCGCGTCGCGAAGCAGGGCGTGTCCGACACTAAGGTGCTCGCCGCGATGGAAGCCGTGCCGCGCCACATGTTCGTCGAGCCGGCGCTGGCCAGCCAGGCCTACATCGATGCGTCGCTGCCGATCGGCCATCACCAGACGATCTCGCAGCCCTACATCGTGGCGCGCATGATCGAGGTCATGCGCAGCAACGGTAACGGCGGCGTCCTCGATCGCGTGCTCGAGATCGGCACCGGCTGCGGCTACCAGGCAGCCGTGCTGTCGCTGGTTGCGAAGGAGGTGTACTCGATCGAGCGCATCAAGCCCCTGCATGAACTCGCAAAGGCGAACCTGCGGCCGCTACGCATCCCCAACATCCGGCTGCATTACGGAGATGGTATGCTTGGCCTGCCTTCGGTGGCGCCCTTCGACGGCATCATCCTCGCTGCCGCCGGACTGGAAGTACCGCAGGCCCTGCTCGAACAGCTCAGCATAGGCGGGAGGCTCGTGGCGCCGGTGGGAGCGCGTCATCAGGTGCTGCAGCTCATCGAGCGCGTCAGCAAATTCGAGTGGAGGAACACCACTCTCGAAGATTGTCATTTTGTTCCGCTGCGCCCGGGCGTGGTTTGACGGCCCCGAGTGATAGAAGCCATGAGAATGAAAAAAGCACGTTTCGTATTCCTCGCCGCCTTGTCCGGCCTGATCGCCGCATGTTCGACCACGCGCACGTCCGCGCCGGTGGTCGACCGCACGCCGCCGCCCAAAGTGGTCGAGGCGCCGCGCCCTCAACAGCCGACACAGCAGCCGGCACCGCCGCAGCCCAAGCATGCCGATCGCGGCTACTACACCGTCCGCAAGGGCGACACGCTGATTCAGGTCGCGCTCGAATTCGGCCAAAATTATCGCGACCTCGTCGCATGGAACAACCTCGCGAACCCGAACGACATCAGGTCGGCCGGCCCCAGCG
>SPQI01000302.1 GCA_004570315.1 Oxalobacteraceae bacterium OM1
GCGCAAGGTGGTATCGAAAATGATGAGTTTGTCGGCCATGCTCTGCTCCTGTTGAGAAATAGGAAAATCGTTCGCGGGACGGTCTTTCGCCTGCCCTTGTCACGCAGACACGAGCCGGGAACTACACGAATTGTGGGTAGGGGGATTTAGCGCGCGTTAACGCACTAGCGCCGCCAGAAATAGCGGCGCCAGCAGGCCTAGCAGCAGGCTGCGGAAGGAGGTGGTTGCGGAAATGTGATTTTCGCAGGACATGCAGAAGACTATATGCGCAAATGCCGACCGGTGCAACTGTTTGCGCGGCCGGCATCAGCTTTACGCTTTATTCGCGCTCGTCCGGGCCTTCGGTCTCGCTAGTCTGGACGATGCTGACTGGCCTGCCCTTCATGAGTCGCCAGAAGAAGATGACGTAGCCTGACAAGCCATACAACACGAACATGCCAAACAGAACACTCGGCGGATCGCTTGACACCAGCACGAAGAGCAGCACGATGACGAAGATGGCAATGAACGGCACGGACTTGCGGAAATTGATTTCCTTGAAGCTGTAGAACGGGACGTTCGTCACCATCGTCAGGCCGGCATACAGGGTAATCGTCCAGGCATACCAGCTCAGTTCCGGACCGGAGAAGCGCAGGTCATCCATCAGCCAGACGAAGCCGGTGACCAGCGCCGCTGCCGCCGGGCTGGGCAGCCCCTGGAAGTAGCGCTTGTCGACCACACCGATATTCGTGTTGAACCGCGCCAGCCGCAGTGCGGCGCCCGCGCAGTAGACGAAGGCCGCCATCCAGCCGAACTTGCCCATGCCGCGCAGCGACCATTCATAGACGATCAGCGCTGGTGCGGCGCCGAAGGACAGCATGTCGGACAGGCTGTCGTACTGCGCGCCGAACTCGCTCTGGGTGTTGGTGAGCCGCGCGACGCGGCCATCGACGCTGTCGAGAAGCATGGCGGCGAAGATCGCGATGCAGGCATAGTCGAATTTTAAATTCATCGCCATCACGATAGCGAAGAAGCCGGCGAACAGGTTCGCGGTCGTAAAGGCATTCGGCAGGAGATAGATGCCGCGCCGGCGCGGCGCAGGCGTTTCCTCCGGCGGCTCGTTGTCCGGCAACGGATGACGCAGCTGCCGTCGGCCCAGGCGGGGCACCCGCGGCATCAGGCCTGTCTTGGCCTTCACTTTGCGTCGATTGAATGTTGCCATGCCGCTCCCGTATTCGATTGGACGATCACAATATGATTAATGCGAAGGCGGAATTGTTTCCGCCGCTGACATGCGCACGGCGCTGATGCAGGCCGCGGCAGGAATGAATGGGCGGACGCTATTCTAGACCAGGGATGCCCAAATGCAACCAGTCCGGCTTTGGCAACGCCGCACGATTCCTACTTAAAACGCACCTTGCCGACGACGCGCATCCCTACAGTGGTCTCGCCGGCTTCGAAACTCGGTTCTTCGACCGGCGCAGGCATCGTCGCACGGGCGGCCTTCGGCGCCATCGCTTCCATTTGCGGTGCATAGGCCCCGCTGGCCTCGAAGTCGATGGTATCGATCACGGCATCCGCAGGTGTACGCCCCATCGCCTTCGCCACTGCCGCGATGCGATCCATCAGGTTGGCATAGGCCGCGGCGATGCGCGCCTCCTCCAGCTTGCGGTTCGTAGCGGTGGTCAAGCCGAACACCAGACCGTTCAGCGCAAGCACGCGCTGTGCAGCCGCAACCGTCGCTGGCAGAGCGGCCAGATCGGTGGTCGTCATTTCGAGGTACTGCCCAACCCGCCAGCCAAGGATTTGCCGGGGCTTGATGTTGAGCGGGCGCGGCTGCGGTTCGTCGTTATAGACCGGATAGGTATAGTAGCCGCGCGTCGTGAGCGTGGCACTCTTATCCGCCTTGCGGATGATCTCGGTGCCCTCCTTCATTTTCTGGTTGACGCGCGACGCTGCGACGGACTTGTCCTTGTCCTGCTCCTCAATCATGAACGTGGCCCGCGCTTCATCGTTCGGCAGCCGGATTTCACCGTAGGCCG
The DNA here is from genome assembly GCA_004570315.1 of Oxalobacteraceae bacterium OM1. GTDB lineage: Bacteria > Pseudomonadota > Gammaproteobacteria > Burkholderiales > Burkholderiaceae_D > Noviherbaspirillum. The sequence goes on from SPQI01000302.1 coordinate 2,022, forward strand.
GCACGACGACCAGCGTCCCGCTCGTTTGCGCACTGCCCTGCGCGTGGACCGTCTGCCAGGACGAAGCAGCGAGCAGACCAACCAGCAGCATTCGCTTGAACACCATGCAATCTCCAAATAGAAAGGGCCACACCAGCGTGCGGCCCCGTCATTGTACTGAAGCTTGCAAAGGCGCAATCGGAATGCGCCCGTCCGCGGCGAAGCGGATTAGTTCTTGGACTGGTCGACCAGCTTGTTCTTCTTAATCCAAGGCATCATCGCACGCAGCTTTTCGCCGACCTGCTCGATTTGGTGCTCGGAAGTCAGACGGCGACGCGACATGAGCGTCGGTGCGCCAGCCTTGTTTTCAAGGATGAAGCTCTTCGCATATTCGCCGGTCTGGATGTCTTTCAGGCACTGACGCATGGCATCCTTCGTCGCTTCCGTCACGATGCGCGGACCAGTGACGTACTCGCCATACTCGGCATTGTTGGAGATCGAGTAGTTCATGTTGGCGATGCCGCCTTCGTAGATCAGGTCGACGATCAGCTTCAGCTCGTGGAGGCACTCGAAGTAAGCCATTTCGGGAGCGTAGCCGGCTTCGACCAGCGTCTCGAAACCGGCCTTGATCAGTTCGACGGTGCCGCCGCACAGCACGGCCTGCTCACCGAAGAGGTCAGTCTCGGTCTCTTCGCGGAAATTGGTCTCGATGATGCCGGCACGACCGCCGCCGTTCGCCATGGCGTACGACAGGGCGATGTCGCGCGCGCTGCCTGATTTGTCCTGGTAGACCGCGACGAGATGCGGCACGCCGCCGCCTTGAGCGTAGGTGCTGCGGACGGTGTGCCCGGGAGCCTTAGGAGCGATCATGATGACGTCGAGGTCGGCGCGCGGCACGACTTGGCCGTAATGGACGTTGAAGCCGTGAGCAAAGGCGAGAACGGCGCCCTGCTTGGCGTTCGGTGCGACGTTTTCGTTGTAAACCTGCGCAATGTTCTCGTCGGGCAGCAGGATCATGATGACGTCGGCAGCTTTCACGGCCTCGTTGACTTCAGCGACGTTCAAGCCGGCGTTTTTCGCCTTTTCCCACGATGCGCCGCCCTTGCGCAGGCCAACCGTGACCTTGCAGCCGGAGTCGTTCAGGTTGAGCGCATGCGCGTGGCCCTGCGAGCCGTAGCCGATGATGGTGACGTTCTTGCCCTTGATGAGGGAGAGGTCGCAGTCTTTGTCGTAGAACACTTTCATTGTTTTTCCTATCTCTGGTAATGGTGATATGCGGGATTCGAAACGGGTCAGACCTTGAGGATGCGCTCGCCACGGCCAATGCCTGAGCCGCCGGTGCGGACGGTCTCAAGGATGGCGGTGCGGTCGATGGACTCGATGAAGGCGTCGAGCTTGGACTTGTTGCCGGTCAGCTCGATCGTGTACGTCTTTTCAGTGACGTCAATGATGCGGCCGCGGAAAATGTCCGCAGTGCGTTTCATCTCCTCACGCTCCTTGCCGACGGCGCGCACCTTGATCAGCATGAGTTCGCGTTCGATGTGCGCGCCCTCGGTCAGGTCGACGACCTTCACGACTTCGATCAGACGGTTAAGATGCTTGGTGATCTGCTCGATCACGTCGTCCGAACCGGTGGTGACGATGGTCATGCGCGAGAGCGTGGCGTCCTCGGTCGGCGCCACGGTCAGCGTTTCGATGTTGTAGCCGCGTGCCGAGAACAGGCCGACGACGCGCGATAAGGCGCCCGCTTCGTTTTCAAGCAAGACGGAAATGATGTGTCGCATTACAGATCCTCCGAACCCAGGAGCATTTCGGTCAGGCCCTTGCCCGCCTTGACCATTGGCCAGACGTTTTCGGTTTGGTCCGTAATGAAATTCATGAACACCAGACGGTCCTTCATTCCGAAGGCCTCTTTCAGCGCGCCGTCGACATCACGTGGATTCTCGATGGTCATGCCGACATGGCCGAAGGATTCGGCCAGCTTGTTGAAGTCCGGCAGGGAATCCATATAGGACTCGGAATAGCGCGAGCCATAATCGATTTGCTGCCACTGGCGCACCATGCCGAGGAAGCGATTGTTCAGCAGGATGATCTTCGGCGTGAGGTGGTACTGCTTGCAGGTGGCGAGCTCCTGGATGCACATCTGGATCGAGGCTTCGCCCGTGATGCAGGCCACAGTCGCGCCCGGATTGGCCATCTGGACGCCCATGGCATACGGCAGGCCGACGCCCATGGTGCCCAGACCGCCGGAGTTGATCCAGCGGCGCGGCTTGTCGAACGGGTAGTACTGTGCAGCCCACATCTGGTGCTGGCCCACGTCCGAGGTGATGAACGCGTCGCCCTTGGTGACCTGCCAAACCTTCTGAACTACCTCCTGGGGCTTGATGACCTGATCCGAAGTTGCAAACTTCAGACATTCGCGACCGCGCCATTCATTGATCTGGCGCCACCACGCGGAGAGCGCGTTGGCGTTGGGCTTGGCCTCCGACGCATCGAGCTGAGCGAGCACTTCCTGCAGTACGTCCCGAACGTTGCCGACGATCGGGATGTCGACCTTGACGCGCTTGGAAATCGACGAAGGGTCGATGTCGATGTGGATGATCTTGCGTGATTGCGACGCGAAGTGCTTCGGATTGCCGATCACGCGGTCGTCGAAGCGCGCGCCGATCGCGATCAGCACGTCGCAGTGCTGCATCGCCATGTTGGCTTCGTAAGTACCGTGCATGCCCGGCATGCCGACGAACTTGTCGCTGGAAGCGCGGCAAGCGCCAAGCCCCATCAGCGTGTTCGTGCACGGATAGCCGAGGCGGTCGACCAGCTTGTTCAGTTCGTTAGCGGCGTTGGCAAGAATGACGCCGCCGCCGGTATAGATCATCGGGCGCTCGGCTTGCAGCAGCAGTTGCACCGCCTTGCGGATCTGGCCGGCGTGCCCCTTGTCGACGGGGCGATACGAACGCATCTCGAGCTCCTTCGGATACTCGAACGCGCACTTGTGCATAGAGACGTCTTTCGGGATGTCGACCAGCACCGGTCCCGGACGACCGGTCGTGGCGATGAAAAACGCCTTCTTGATGGTCTCGGCAAGGTCCTTGACGTCCTTGACGAGAAAATTGTGCTTGACGCACGGCCGGGTGATGCCGACCGTGTCGCACTCCTGGAACGCGTCCTGACCGATGGCATGCGTCGGCACCTGGCCGGAGATCACCACCATCGGGATCGAGTCCATGTAGGCGGTCGCCAGCCCGGTCACGGCGTTCGTCACGCCAGGGCCCGAGGTGACGATGGCAACGCCGACCTTATTGGAGCTGCGGGAATACGCGTCTGCCGCGTGGATGGCCGCCTGTTCGTGGCGCACCAGGATATGCTGGAATTTGTTTTGGCTGAAGATGGCGTCGTAGATGTAGAGAACGGCGCCGCCGGGATAGCCGAACACGTGTTCGACGCCCTCTTCCGCGAGACAGCGGACGACGATCTCCGCGCCCGTGAGTTCTGCACTCATTGCTTGGTTCCTTTCAAGGTCCATAGGAAATTGATCGGATGCCCTCTCCTGGCGAGTGCGTGCGGCGTATCAGTGCCAAGGCTTCCCTTCTTTGTGCGGTCACGCCGGTTCGTTGCGCATCCGTAGGTGCGGTTCAAAGCGACGCTAAACGCGACTCGTTCAGCCAAGGTTTCTGGATTTACCGGTACGACTCTCGCGCTTGTGGCGCGGGTTAGAGCAAACAGCTTTCAAAATGAAGCGCGTCGGTTCATGACGCGGCGTGATGAGCCGCGCGAACGACAGTCCTTCAGGGTGCGAAGGGAGTCATACGTTAATGCGTCGCACCATTTTGGTCAAGCGTGTAAGTGCCAAATCCCTTAGAAATCAAGACTTTTCACCGAAAAATTCCGCACAACACGCACCTTTTTTGCTAGCATGCGCACAGTTTTTCATAACAATACCGACTGCCCAGGCTGCTCCAGCCTCCCACCCCCGGCAGAGGAAACCCGATCCGCCGCAACGCATGGCAACTGACAAAGAACTTTCCGACTTCCTGGAAAACGTGGAGCGGCGCGCGTTCAAGCAGGCGGTGTATGCAGTTCGCAAGGACGAGGCAGCATTGGACATCGTGCAGGACGCGATGATCAAGTTGGCCGAAAAATACGGCGACAAACCCGCCGCCGAACTGCCGCTGCTGTTCCAGCGCATTCTCCAGAACACGATCCACGACTACTTTCGGCGCGAAAAGGTACGCAACACCTGGGTCAGCCTGTTTTCGGGCATGACCGGCGATAGCGAAGACAACGAGAATTTTGACATTCTGGAAACCTTCGAATCGGAAGAAGGCTCCCAGGCGGCGGAATCGAGCGCCGACAAGGTCGAACGGGACCAAGTGCTGGCCGTCATAGAGGAAGAGATACAGAAACTCCCGGCCCGTCAACGGGAAGCCTTCCTTATGCGTTATTGGCAGGACATGGACGTGGCCGAAACGGCCGCCGCGATGGGCTGCTCAGAGGGCAGCGTCAAAACCCATTGCTCCCGCGCGACACACACATTGGCTCAGGCTCTACGGGCCAAGGGAATCACATTATGAACACCAGGGAACTGAACTTCGCGTACAAGGTGCGCCACGCCTTGAACGAAACAGCCGAGAATTTGCCGGCATCCACCGCCGATCGCCTTGCATCTGCACGCAAGATAGCACTCGCTCGCAAGAAGAAGGAGTCGGCGCTCAAGGTATTGGTTTTCCGGCCTGCGCTCGCGGGTGCAGGGACCGCGTTCGGCAACGGCGGGCTTTCCTGGTTGCGTCGGATTGGACTGGTCATTCCCATGGCGGCTGTGGCAATCGGCCTCGCGGGCATCTACCAGTACGAGCAGCAGCGTCGCATTGCGGAGACTGCTGAAATCGATGTCGCGGTCCTGGCCGATGAACTGCCGCTATCGGCGTATCTCGATCACGGCTTCAACGCGTATCTGGCCAAGCGAGGCGAATAGCGTGGCCGTGCGATTCCTGCCGCCGGCCGCCCGCCTCGCGCGGGCGGTGTCCATTCTGGGCGGCGCATTTATGTTGATTTTGACAACAGCCGACGCTCAAACACCCGCTACAGCGCCCGGCCAACTCAAACCAGTGGCACAGAAAGCGCAAGCTGGCGTCGTCCATCCGCTCTGGTCCGAACTGACGCCGGCCCAGCAGCAGGCCTTGGCTCCGCTGGCGCCCGAATGGGACCGGCTTGACAGCTTCCGCAAGAACAAGTGGCTTGCCATCGGCAACAAGTACGCGACGATGAAGCCGGACGAGCAGCAGCGGATCCAGGAGCGCATGCGCGACTGGGTTAAGCTCACCCCGGAACAGCGGCGCATCGCACGCGAAAGCTTCGCTCGGGCGAAGAAGCTGCCGCCCGATCAGAAATCCGAGCAGTGGCAGCAATATCAGCAGCTGCCCGAAGAGCAGAAGAAGCGACTGGCTGCGGATGCGGCGTCGAAGAAGCATGTCGCTACCCTGCCCTCTGCGACCCAGCCGGCCAAGACAAAGACCGTGCCGCCGATCAAATCGGCCCCGAAGCAGGTTCTTGAAAAATCGGTCACGCCCGAAGCAGCGCATCAATCTGCCCTGCAACCGGTGAACCAGCCGGACAAAAAATAAGGTCACCGCTTGTCTGACACTCCATCGATCCGCCGCCGCCTGGCGAGCATGGTCTATGAGGCCATGCTGCTTTTCGGCGTGCTATTCATCTCGGACTGGATCTTTTCCACCCTCCTTCAGCAGCGCCATGCGCTGCAAATGCGGCACGCTGGCCAGGTCTGGCTTTTCGTCGTGCTCGCCGCTTACTTCATCTGGTTCTGGACGCACGGCGGGCAGACACTCGCCATGAAGACCTGGCGAATTCGTCTGGTCACGGTGCAGGGCGAGCCGGTACGCCTTCCGCGTGCCGCTGGGCGCTTTCTGCTGTCGTGGCTATGGCTGGTGCCCGGATTCGCGCTGGCATGGGCATTTCAAGCAAAGGCCTGGGCCTTGCTGGCGATTCCGGCCGCCAATGTAGCGCTGTGGGCAGCCAGTGCCTGGCTCGACCGCAATCGCCAGTTCCTGCACGACCGCATCGCCGGGACGCGCCTCATTTCCGTCGACGCCGTCTCAGTCAAGGGCTAAGGTCTACTGCCGACCGCAAAGGGTTCAGCCTCTCCCGCAAAGATCGCCTCCAGGATGCGTCTCTCTCGGGCCACCACGGTCCGGACAAAATACGCCGGGTCCGGCATGGTTTTGAAGGCGCTGAAGCCCCGTTCCAGGAAGTCCTGCAACTCCCCGAGTCCCGCGAGTTTCGCGGGCTTGCGCATGGCGGTGAGCGTAGCGCCAAGCAAGGGCACGCGCACGAGCTTGCACAGGGAGTCACCGAGCGCAGCGACCAGATCGAGCTGCCGATCCCGGTCGATGCGCGCCGTCACCTTCGGATAGACCGCAAGATACTCGCGCTCGTCGAAACGAACACCTAGCCGGCCTGCCATGACGCCGTCGAGGCGCTCCGAAAGCGCATCCAGCGCGAGCGCATCGGCGACGGTTGCGAGCGCCGCTCCCGGCAACAGCCGCTCCATGACGGGTACGATGCGCTCAAGATCGGCATCGCGTTGCGAAAGGTCGCCCGCGCCGTATACATCTTCCAGGAAAAATTGCGCCGCGGCGCGTGTTGCCGCGGCCGAGAGAAAGTCTTGATGCGTGTGCGCCATACGGCCGGACTGGTATCGCCGCAGGACGACGCGCGCTGCGGAAATGCCGGGGTCGCGGGTTGCGGCGTCCCGCAGCATTCTCGCCGCAGCAAGTTCGCTTCGTATCCGCGCGATGAGTGCTCGTTTATCCATGACGAATTCCTTGTCGCGGATCAGATCGACCGGGCGTCCGCGGCATATTGTCGCGCTGAACCCCGCGGAGAAATAGAGCCGTCACTCTAGCGACCCGCCGCGTTCGCCCGGGAGCTTCGGTTACACTGCACTAAAAAACAGCAGGGGCACGAACATGGAGACACGCCTGACCCGCCGCACCTTCCTCAAGGCCGGCCTTGCCGGTGCGGCCGTACTGGCGGTCGCCGGCGGCCTTTACGGCTTCACCCGGCGCGACGAGCCGTTGCGCCCCTTCATCTTCGACAGCGGCCCGCGCAGCGTGCTCGCGGCCGTGATCCCGGTCATGCTCAAGGATGCCGTCGAGAACACACCCGCCGCGCTCGACACTGCTATCGCCCGCGTGCAAGGCGCGGTGTCCGGACTGCCGCTCGTCACGCAAAAGGAAATCCAAGACCTGTTTGGCCTGCTGGTGCTGGCGCCGGGACGCCGCTTGCTTGCGGGCGTCCATGACGACTGGGCCGCAGCCAAACCCGACGACGTTGCCGCCTTCCTGGAATCGTGGCGCTTCCATCGCATCGGTCTCTTCCAAAGCGCCTACCTTGCCCTGCACGACCTGATCGCCGGCTCCTGGTATGCCGACGAATCGACCTGGGCGAGCATTGGCTATCCCGGACCTTTGAAGGAGCTGAGCTGAGCCATGAACCAAACGCCGAACAGTCCCAACAATCCCAGCGGCCCCATTCCCGATCCCATTCAGGCCGGCCTCGCAGCCGGATGGAAAATCGTCGACGCCTCGACGCTGAATGCCGACCGCACCGTCGATGCGGACGTCGCCATCATCGGCACCGGTGCCGGCGGCGGCGTGACGGCCGAGATCCTGACGCTGGCAGGACTGAACGTGGTCCTGATCGAGGAAGGGCCGTTGAAATCGTCGCGCGACTTCAAGATGCGCGAAGCGCAAGCCTATCCTGCGTTGTATCAGGAGTCGGCCGCGCGCAAGACGAAGGACAAGGCGATCAACATCCTGCAGGGCCGCTCGGTCGGCGGATCGACGACGGTGAACTGGACGTCGAGTTTCCGCACGCCGCCCGGCACACTGGAATACTGGCAACAGCACTACGGGCTGAAGGACTACAACGTTGATGCGCTCACCCCGTGGTTCGCCATGATGGAGAAGCGCCTCAACATTTCGGACTGGCAGACCGCGCCCAACGAAAACAACGACATTCTCCAGCGCGGCGCGGCGAAGCTCGGCATTCCTGCCGCTTCGATCCGCCGCAATGTCAAAGGCTGCTGGAACCTTGGCTATTGCGGCATGGGCTGCCCGACGAATGCCAAGCAGTCGATGCTGGTGACCACGATTCCATCTGCCTTGTCGCATGGAGCAACGCTCTACACCCGCCTGCGCGCCGATCAGCTGATCATCGACGGTGAGCGGGTGGAAGGCGTGCGCTGCGTAGCGCTCGACGAGGCCGGCCTGGCGCCGACCGGCAAGATCGTGCGGGTGCGCGCGAAGCATTTCGTCGCTGCCGGCGGGGCGATCAATACGCCGGCCCTGCTGCTGCGCTCCAAGGCGCCGGACCCGAGCGGCTTGCTGGGCAAGCGCACCTTCCTGCATCCGACGGTGATCTCGTCCTCGCGCTTCGCGCAGAAAGTGGATGGCTTCAACGGCGCGCCGCAGTCCATCTACTCCGATCACTTCCTGCACACGCAACCGATCGACGGTCCGATCGGCTACAAGCTGGAAGTGCCGCCGCTGCATCCCTTGCTCTTCGCCACGTCCCTGTACGGCTTCGGTTCGCGCCATGCCGCGATGATGAAAGATTTCCCGTACACCCATGCGCAGATCGCATTGCTGCGCGACGGTTTCCACGCGCAGTCGGAAGGCGGCACGGTGCGTTTGCGCAGCGACGGTTCGCCGGAACTGGATTACCCGCTTACGGACTACGTCTGGGATGGCGTGCGCCGCGCCTTCCTCACCATGGCCGAGCTGCAGTTTGCCGCCGGGGCGCAGGCGGTCTACCCGGTGCACGAATCGGCCGAAGGCTATACGAGCTGGCAGGCGGCACGCGCTGCGATCGAGGCCCTGCCCTATCAGCCGAGAATCGCGCACGTCGCCTCGGCGCACGTCATGGGCGGCTGCCTGATGTCCGACGACGCCAAGGCCGGCGTAACGTCTTCGTCCGGGCGTTACCACGGCCTGCGCAATCTGTCGGTCCATGACGGTTCGCTGTTCCCGACGTCCATCGGCGCCAACCCGCAACTCTCGATTTACGGCATGACGTCCCGCCTCGCCAGCCGCCTCGCCGAGGAGTTGACCGGCAAGGCGGCGCCCGTCCCGGCCGCGGCTGCATGATTCAACGCATCACCCGGCTCCTGCTTCTGGTGCAAATCG
>SPQI01000054.1 GCA_004570315.1 Oxalobacteraceae bacterium OM1
TCGCAGACGTGGGCAACTGACATGACGGCGCCGCCGATTCTCACGCTGAACGCGGTGTCGACGCGCTACGGCGATGTCGTGATTCACCGCGACATCGATCTGCAGGTGGCGTGCGGCGAAGTGCTGGCCGTCATCGGCGGTTCCGGCAGCGGAAAGACGACGCTGCTGCGCATCATGCTCGGCCTCGAGCAGCCCTGGCGCGGCAGTGTCGACGTGTTCGGCATGCCATTGCGCACGCGAGACGCGCAGGCGCTGCTCGACATCCGCCGCCGCTGCGGCGTGCTGTTCCAGGATGGCGCGCTGTTCTCGGCGCTGAGCGTGGCCGAGAACGTCGCTTTCCCGCTGCGCGAGCTGAAGTCCTTGCCGGCGGACGTGGTCGACGAACTGGTCGCCATGAAACTGGACATGGTCGGCATCGATCCGGGCAGCGCCGGGAAGATGCCCAGCGAGCTGTCCGGCGGGATGGTGAAGCGCGTGGCGCTCGCGCGGGCTCTCGCACTGAATCCGGAACTGCTGTTTCTCGACGAACCCACGGCCGGCCTCGATCCGGAACGCAGCCACGGATTCGTCAAGCTGATCGAATCCTTGCGGCGCGCCCTCGACCTGACCGTGGTGATGGTCACCCACGACGTCGATACCTTGCTCGCCTTGTCGGATCGCGTCGCCGTACTCGCGGACCAGCACCTGCTCGCCGTGGCGCCGTTGTGGGACGTGGTGCGCAACGAGCATCCGTTCGTGAAGAACTTTTTCCTCGGACAACGCAATCGCTGCCGGAAAGAAGTGGTGCAGGAATTTCGCGATACGCTGGCCATTGAACAACCAGTGGCCGCCGAACCGGAGCCTTGATATGGAAAGCCGCTCGCATGCCTTGTCCGCCGGACTGTTCCTGCTGCTGTTGTGCATTGCGCTTGCCGTGGTGTCGATTCGACTGACGGGCGGTTCGACGGCGACGACAGGCTTCGTGGTGGAGTCGCTGCTGCCGGTGACGGGCCTGCAGCCGAACGCCCCGGTGCGCCTGCGCGGCGTGGATGTCGGCCGCGTTGCCGCGGTGCGCATCACGCCGGACCCGACGCACACGGTCTTGATCGACATTCGCGTCGACGAGACACTGCCGCTCCATCGCGGCGCCTACGCGCAATTGGGCTTGCTCGGCGTGACCGGCCTCTCGTTCGTGCAATTGCATGAGGATGACGCGATGCCCGGCGGGAGCGAACCCCTGGCCGGCGGCGCCCGCATTCCGATGCGCCCATCGTTCCTCGATGCGGTAGGGGAGGCCGGCGAGCAGCTGATGAAGGATTCCGGCCGGGTGATCGGCCGGCTCGACCGCTTGCTCAGCGATCAGAACCTCGCGCACATCGGCACCACGCTTGCCAACCTCGATCAGACTTCGCAGGAGCTGGCGCTGCTGACGCGCGAAGCGCGGCCGGCCATACGCAACATCGCAGCGCTCAGCAAGGAGGCGGGCGTGGCAATGCGGCAGGTGCCGCCGGCGCTGGCCAGCGTGAAGTCGCTGGCGGACGGTATGCAACAGCGCCTCGGCGCCGTCACGCAACTCGGCGATGCCGCGCAGGAGCTGGGTGCAACGGGCAATGCCATCGGCGGTTCGCTGCCGGGACTGATGAACACCGTCAGCGATTTGTCCCGCAGCCTGCGCATGCTCGATCGCGCGCTGGACGGTTTCGAGCAGCATCCCCAGGCGCTGATCTTCGGCCCGCCCTATGCAGCGCCCGGACCGGGTGAACAGGGCTACAAGGCGGCGCTGCCCCAGTCCGGGCCGGCAAACGCGAACGCGGCAGCGTTGCCGGCGACCGATAGCGAACAGCTGGGAGGAGGGCGCTAGTGCGCAGACGCGTGTCGCCCTGACGTCTGCGCAGTTCGCTTGCGGCTAGCGCCGATGCGCGTTCAGAACTCCTGCCAGTCGCTGTCGCGTACAGCTGCACGCATGGCAGCAGTGCCTGCCGCCGTTCTCGTTGCGGGCTGGCGCCGGGCGGCGGCAACCGGGACCGGTGCCTGGCGCACCGCAACCGGCGCCACTGCCACGGCGGTCCGGTCCAGCCTGAAGACGCTCACGACCTGAACCAGCCGGGCGGCCTGGTCCTGCATCGCCTGTGCGGCTGCAGCCGCTTCCTCCACGAGAGCGGCATTCTGTTGGGTCGCGTTGTCCATGTCGACGATCGCCTGGTTCACCTGCTCGATACCCGCTCCCTGTTCGGCACTGGCGGCAGTGATTTCCGCCATGATGTCGGTCACGCGCTGGATGCTCTGAACGATGTCAGTCATCGTGGCCCCGGCCTGGTCGACCAGTTTGGTGCCGGCGTCGACCTTGCCGACCGAGTCGCCGATCAGCGCCTTGATTTCCTTGGCTGCGGCCGCCGAGCGCTGCGCCAGCGTACGGACCTCGCTGGCCACCACGGCGAAGCCGCGTCCCTGTTCACCGGCCCGCGCCGCCTCGACCGCAGCATTGAGTGCAAGGATATTGGTCTGGAACGCGATGCCATCGATGACGCTGATGATGTCGACGATCTTGCGCGAGGCGTCATTGATGGCGCCCATGGTATCGACGACCTGAGACACCACCTGACCGCCCTGGACGGCCACTTCCGATGCCGCGCAGGCGAGCTGGTTGGCCTGCTTGGCGTTGTCGGCGTTTTGCCGGACGGTCGACGTCAGCTCCTCCATCGACGAAGCGGTCTCTTCGAGCGAGCTGGCCTGCGATTCGGTGCGCGCGGACAGGTCGGCATTGCCGGAAGCAATCTGCTGGGAGGCCGCGCTGACCGATTCGGCCGAGGTGTGCACGGTGCCGATCAGCTGCGCCAGGCTGTCCTGCAGCCGCCGCGTGACGGCAAACAGTTTCCCGATCTCCGTGTCGCTTGCGCGATCGGCGCGCGCCGTCAGGTCGCCGCCGGCGATCCTGTCGAGGTGTGTGCCGATTTCCTGCAAGGGCTGCTGGACGATGCGGGTCAAGGCCCAGCGCGCTGCGAACGCCACCAGCAAGGCCAGCGCCATGGATGCCGCGATGACGGTCTGGAGCCGGCTGAAGGTGTTGCGCGCGGCCTTTTCTTCCTCGTCGCCGCGCGCCGTTGCCAGCTTCGCGAATTTTTCGAGTTCGGCGTTGAAGAAGCGCGAGGCAGCGATGCTGTCAGTGGCGCTGATACGGTCGTACGCGGCCGTGTCGCCGGCGAGCACGGCCTTTTTCTCGGCGCGCACGCTCTCATTGAGGGCGAGATAGGTGGTGACCAGCTTTTTGGCGAGCTCCTGGGCGTCGGCATCGGTGCGCGGCATGGCAGCGAACGCATCGATCAGCTTCTGCCCCTGGTCCAGGCGGGTGTCGACTGTCTTCATCAGGTCCTTGGCAGCGGCCTCGTTACCGACTCGCGTAGCGCTCTGCGTGCCCGCGAGGGACACCCGCGCGCGCTGGGTCGCTGCGAAGGCACCGTTGACCGCCTGCACTTCGTCGGTGACGGCACTCAGTCGTTCCACCGAATCGGCGGTCTGGCGCAAGCCGCTCCACGATACGACGTTGCCAAGCGCCATAAACACGACAAACAACACCAGCACGCCCGTCAGGCTGGTACTGATCCGCACGCGCTGCAGCAGTCCAGGCTGTCGGCCGTCACCCGTTGATTCCATTTCCGATCTCCTCGTTCTCGTTTTCGCTTCGGTTTCCGATTTCCTTAAAGCTGTAGGAATTGCCTTACAGCAACACAATGCTAGCGAAACGCCAGATGCGCGGCAATAAAGCGCTTTGAAGCGTTGTTTTTCGGAGTGGTACGCGATGTGCCACTTGCGCATCAGCCCGTTTTGCGCCGTCTCGATACCGACGGCCAGTTGCGATGTGCGCCGGCGACAGAATCCAGTTCCGCGCACCGCGAACGAACGGAAGGGGTATCGTATGAGCGTCATCTTCATCGGCAGCGTTTGCTGCCAACTGTCGGAGGGTTTCCCCATGTCCGGCGCCACGCCCGCAGACCAGGCACGGATCGAAGCGCTAGAGGCGGAGCTCGCCCGCGAGCGAGCGGCCGCCGCTGAATTGAGGCATCGGCTCGCCTGCCAGGAGCAGCGTGCAACCTGGCATGAGCCCATCACCTCGACGGCGGTGGCCGGCTATCGCGCCACGTACGAACTGGCGCCGATCGGCATCGCCCATATTGCGGCCGACGGCAGATGGCTGCGGGCCAACCCGTTCCTCTGCGACATGCTCGGCTTCAGCGAGGCGGAGCTGATCACCCGCACTTGGCAGCAGCTTACGCATCCCGACGACCGGGAGCGCGACCTCTGCCACGTCGATGCCTTATTGAAGGGCACGGCGCTCACATACACCTTCGAAAAGCGCTACCTGCGCAAGGATGGAGAGATCGTCTGGGGACAGCTGACCGTGACGCTGATCCGCGACGAACAGCAGGCCCCGGCGTATTTCATTTCCGTCGTCAAGGATATCGGACCGCAGGTACACGCCACGCAGGCATTGCAGCGCAGTGAAGCGCGTTTGAAGGCCGTCCTTGAAAGCCTGAACGAGGGCGTGCTGGTCTTCGATCAGCATGGGAAGCTGCTCGAGGCAAACGCCGCTGCCATGGCCCTGTTCGACTACACGCACCCGAGCGAAATCATTGGCACGCCGGAGGTGCTCGGCCAGACCTTCGAAGTCTGGACGCTCGACGGCGATCCGCTCGAGCCGCCGGACTGGCCGATTTCGCGCTTGTACTGCGGGCATGCCGTAATGGACGTCGAGCTGGCCGTACGGCGGCGCGGCACCGCGCGACGCTGGATCGGCAGCTTCAGCGGCTCGGTCGTCTACAGCCACACCGAAGGGCCGCCGCTGTTGGTGCTGACAGTGCGCGACATATCGCGGCGGAAAACGGCCGAGAACGCCATGCGCTTGAGCGAAGCACGCCTGCGGCTCGCCTTCGAAAACATTCCTGACGCCATTGCCATCTACGATACCGACCTGCGCATACAGGTGGTGAATGCCGCCATGCTTGCCCTGGCCGATATGCCGGCGCGCGAAGTGATCGGCCGGATGGACAGCGAGTTCCCGCCGCATTCCATCATGACGCTGTGGCGCACGCTGCTGACGTCTGCGCAAGTCACCGGCGTCATCCAATCGGAAGACATGACGTACCCGGCCGATGAGGACGTGCGGAATCTCGCGGTGACCTGTGTCCCGGTGCAGGAAGGAGAGGGCAGGGTGCGGGAGGTGATGGTGATCTGCCACGACTATACGGAGCGGCGCCGCGCCCAGGACCAGGTGCGCCACGCTGCATTGCACGACCCCTTGACCAATCTGCCGAACCGCGCGCTGCTGTTCGAGTATGCCTTGCACGCCTTCGCAGCAGCCGACCGCTCGCAGTCGCAGGCGGCGGTCGCCTTCATCGACCTCGACCGGTTCAAACCGATCAACGATCTCTACGGCCATGACGTCGGCGACGCGCTGCTGCGCCAGGTCGCCGATCGCCTGCAGGCGGCGCTGCGCCCGCAGGACATCGTCTTCCGCTTCGGCGGCGACGAGTTCATTGCTCTGCTGCCTGGCATGGATCCGAACTCGGCGGTGGCGGCACTGAACGCCTGCATCACGCTTGCGCTGGCGAAGCCCTTCCTGATCGACTCGCTGAGCGTGCAGCTGACGGCGTCGACGGGCATCAGCGTTTATCCGGAACACGCGCAGGATATCGACGCGCTGATCAGTCATGCCGACGCTGCCATGTACGAAGCCAAGCAGACCGGCCGCAACCGGGTCGTTCTCTATACCGAAAAACACGCCGAACGGTTCCACGCGCTGTTGCAGGTCGAGCAGAAAATCAAGGAGGCGATCGAGCAGAACCAGTTCTGCATGATCTACCAACCGGTGGTCGATATGCGCACCGGGAACGTTGTCGGCGCCGAGGCGCTGCTCCGGCTGCACGACGCATCGATGATGCCGGACCGATTCGTTCCCGTGGCCGAGTCCGCCGGATTGATCTGGCAGCTGGGCGACTTTGTGTTCGGGGAAGCATGCCGGCAGCAGGAGCGCTGGAAACAGCAGGGCTTGCCGACCATTCCGATCGCCATCAACGTCTCCGCGCTGCAGTTTCGGCGCAAGGATTTCAGCAGGGTGTTCGAATCGGCAATCGACGACGGGCGCATCAGTGCGGATCAGATCCAGATCGAACTGACCGAAACCACCGTGATGGAAGATATCGACCATTCCGTGGCGGTGCTCAAGCACCTGCGCAGCAAAGGGTACAAGGTGTTGTTGGACGATTTCGGCACGGGCTATTCCAGCCTGAACTACCTGAGCCGCCTGCCGCTGGACAAGATCAAGGTCGACAAATCCTTCATCCACCGCATCCACAACGACCGGGTCAGCCGGGCGGTGACCGAGGCGATCATCGCACTCGGCCGGACGCTGCAGCTCCAAATCGTGGCCGAGGGCGTCGAGTCGCAAGACGATCTCGACTATCTCAGGTTGCATGGATGCGACCAGGCCCAAGGCTACTATGTGTCCCGCCCGGCCTCGGGGGACAGGTTTGCGGATTGGTATCGTTCAGCGCACGCACCCATGGCGGGGCACTAGCGCATCAGGACAGCGCATGCGCGTACGTCAGGCGTCTCGCCGGTCAATTCGGCGTACCAGGCACGATAGGCCGTGTTCTTGACGAGATGGCGGTTGAGGTCCGGCGTCCCGTCTTTTCACGAGGCCGGCCCGCGTTTGGCATTTTACATAATACAAATTATGCGCAATGCAGGTGCTTTTCAAAAAACTGCATTCTAGTGGCCACCTATAGCAAATTCAATGACAAACCTGCAGCAAACTTGGTGACAAGTAGACAGTCTGCCAATCCTCGATGATATGTAGATCGATGGAAGCGTGATCTACAGTGATGCGCCTTGCTTGGGCGCTGAGCGACTGCATACCGAGCCGACGCGCGGCCTGGACAAGTCGATCGGGACGACGCGCCACGGTCGCGACGTGGTGACCGAACAGATCCAGGACTCAAGACGAGCCGCGTTGCAAGCCATTAGCGGCATGACGCCCGAACAGCTAGAAAAAACGAGCAGGCGCAGACAGTCGCCTCAGGCGGCACAGCACGAATGCGGCAGACTGGACGCCTCTATTACTGCAGTCGAAGAGAAGGAAAGAAAGACATCAGGGGCGCAGGTGCCGCAGTTGCAGCGTGACCTATACACAACGCGGAAGCGTTATCGGGAGCTAGGATGTTAGGCGCTGTCGTCGTGATATAGCCGTCCACCGGTGGTTCCAAGGACGCGACGAGCGTCGTCCTCGCCCCCCCTACCCTTCTTTCTTTCGCTGGAATGGGCGCGTGTGACTGATCCCGGTTGCGGGCCAATGGACGTCAATGGCGGCTTAACGCTAAAGACCGGACGTTCTACCCGCCAGAGCGAACTCACGAAATCGACCCATAAGAGACCGTTGGCTTTCTCCAAGGCAGGCCTTCAACGACGTGCTTGTTCAGCGTTGAACGCTTCCGTGTCAGGATTCAAGTTATGCGCCGGTGATTTGGTCCACGATTAAAAGCGTTCCATGGCTTCCATCTGCAACCCCGTGAAGAACCCTTGAGGGTACTAGAAACATCTCACCAGCCTTTACCGCAACCATACGGTCTTCGATCGATAAGTTCATGCATCCATCGAGCACGATCAGAGCCTCTGCATACTCATGAGCTTCTGGCGCGTAGGTGCGTCCATCCATTCGCAAAACTTTCAAATTCGCGCCCGAAGCGCTTCCAACTATGGTGGACTTCCAGGGTAGCGGAAGCTGTGCGGCTGTTTCTCTAAGGTTGATTAGCATCTCAATCGATCAAAATACCAAGCATCAGGTCGTCAGATTATTCGGTCGGAAGACGAAATGATTGTATGGAATTGCTCATCGCCAGTCGCGCAGCAACTAACGCGTTCATCGATGCCGATGGCACGGGTATGTCGGATGTCATACAGCGGCAGGTTGTATCGCACATCTTGGCACTTCGAAGGCGTTTGCCCACGTCACATCCTTGCTCGGCGTAAGGCTGAGATCCATGTCCCGCATACTGCTGTCACGATCGAATCGGATTGCGCTACGATGCGAGAAAATTTTCACGGGCGAATCAAACGATGGTCACGATCTACGGCAATGCCGACTCAGTCAACGTACAAAAGGTGCTCTGGTGTTGTGAGGAAGCGGAAATCGCCTATCAACGGATTGACGCCGGCCGTCATTTTGCCGTCGTTAACACGCCAGAATTCCGCCGCCTGAACCCCAATGGACTCGTACCCACGATTGAAGATGATGGCTATGTCGTGTGGGAGTCGAATGCCATTGTCAGGTATCTCGCTGCCAAATACTCATTGGGACAGCTGTGGCCGCATGAACCGCAACGGCGAGCCAGTGCCGACTGCTGGATGGACTGGACCAATTCCACGTTATGGCCCAGGCTTCTGCCGCTCTTTCGTGCGTACATGCGTACGCCACCGGAAAAGCGCGATTATGCGCGGCTTGAACAGCAGTTGATTGAAGCGCAAGACACTATGTCGATCCTCGACCGTCACCTGGCTAGCCAATCGTATGTTGGCGGGGATGTGCTGAGTATGGGCGATATCGCCGTTGGTTGCGCGGCTTGGCGATGGTTTGCGCTGCCGATTGCGCGCGAACCGCTGGCCGACTTGGAGCGATGGTTTCAGCGCCTGGCCGAGCGGCCGGGCTTCCAAAAGGTCGTCATGCTCCCCTTGACGACGTGATCGGACGTTGCCATTGAGCGGTCGGCTGTCGGCGCTCATGCTGGAAGGGTTGATTTGAAGAAGAGCTGGCGTCCATTGTGGGTTGGCCAAAGGCCGTGAATCACCTGCGTCAAATGCCTGCTCTATTGGTGTCAAGACTTAGGGAGCAAGCTACTCATCTCCTGTGCCGATATCGGTTTGCTAAATAGATAACCTTGCATTTGGTCACAGCCGAGTGAATGAAGTGCTTGTTCCTGTTCTACGGTCTCCACCCCCTCCGCGACCACCTTCAATCGGAGTGCATGTGCCAGAGAGATAATTCCTGCAATTAGTGTCTTTTTATCCGGGTCGTCGAGCATCGTAGAAATGAATGAATGGTCAATCTTCACGATCTGCGCTGGGAGCTTGGTCAGATAAGCGAGCGAGGAATATCCTGTACCGAAGTCGTCGATCCCGATCTGTACCCCCATGTCGTGAATCGCCTTGAGTTTCTTGATACTGTCGTCAATGTCCTCCATGACGGCCGTCTCAGTAATTTCAATGTCAATGCCGACCGGACCGTCGTTACGCCGGGTCTCGGCTTCCAATACTTGCACGAAATTGCGAGTACGTAGCTGAATGACCGATACATTGACAGCGATCCGCGGCGCGGTTAGACCTTGCCCTACCCAACTGCGATAGTCCTGTGCTGCCCGCTGCAGCACCCACGCGCCGATTTCCAAAATCAATCCAGTTCTTTCCAATATAGGAATGAACTGCACAGGCGGGACCATGCCCAATTCAGCGTCCTGCCAACGCAACAACGCTTCGCATCCCGCAATGCGGCGATCAACAAGTGTCACCTTCGGTTGATAACGGAGCATAAATTCGTTGCGTTCCAATGCGCCGCGGAGTTTCGTCTCAAGCTGAACGTCGGCTGCGGTGAGATGTGACATACCAGGTGTGTAAATCAAGCACCTTTCCGTCACGTCTTTTGCCCGGTTCAAGGCAATTTCGGCGTGTCTCAACAAAGTCTCGGCATCAGTGCCCGCCTCGGGATACGTGGCAACACCGAACTTCCCTGACGCCCGAACGGGATGCCCGTCAATCTGAAAGGGAGCTGAATACACGGCCTTGTACTGGCGTTCAATATACTTCTCGAGTTGTTCACTGTCGCTTATCCCGATGACGATAAACGCAAACTGATCCGCGCCTATCCGCGCAAGCCGCTCCTTGTCTTCGATGCAGTTCACCAAGCGATCCGCCATCTGCGTGAGGAGCATATCGGCGGCTTTCCTTCCAAACGAATTGTTAATCGACCAGAATCGCTCCACATCAGAAATGGCCACCGCGATTGCAGAGTTCTCCGCGTCGATCCGATCCAAGGATTTACGAACACTTTGCAGAAAAGAAACTCGATTGGGAAGTGCCGTCAATGCATCGAACTTCGCCAGAAACTGAATGTGCTGTTCTGCACTCTTTTTTTCACTGATATCGTTTATGAAGATAAACGCATTCTCGTGGCCCTCATATTTCACGTAACTGGTGTACAACTCCACAGGTATTTTGCAACCATCCGCACGGACGTAGGACGTCTCATATTGCAACGATCCCCGCGTTCTCAGGCGGCCCCACACCTTCGCCCAGCCAAGCCTAGCCACGTTGTGACTCAACCTCGCGATCGGCATGCCAAGCAACTCTTGCTTCGGATAGTCCAGTAGCACGCACGCGGAATCATTAACACGGCATACATTGCCGTCGGCGCCCACTTGCACCAGGGCGAGGCGCGTGCATTCGATCGCAAAATCCGATAGACGTAGAAGTCTTTCGACACGTCGGCGCTCGGTAATGTCGAGTCCGGTGAACACGTAATGCGCAACATGACTACTCTTGTCGAAAACCGGCTGGAGCGTCAGGTCGATTGTTCGCACGATGCCATTGACGTCTTTAAAAGCAAACTGGAAACGTGCAGGTTGACCGTTGGACGCAGTGTGTAAGGCCGAGCGCCACTGCTGCTGGCTCGAAGCGGACTGAGCGAACCATGGTGTCATCTCAACTGCATGGCCGACGACATCCTCCAGCCTTTCGCCAACGGCTTCGAGCGCGGCACGATTGACATAGTCCACAATGCCGCGCAGGGTGACCATCCCAACAAATACCGAGTCGCTCAGATTGTCGAGTACTTGGTAGGCTTGCGACATGGTCCCATTCGTGAAGTCAACTGGCTGGTCGTGTAGCGACGGGGCGCGTCTGCGGGATCCGTCGTTCTTACCAAAACCTGGCTTTTCGCTTGCGGAGGATTTCTTTGACATGAGCGCCGATCCCCTCACGAGTTGATACGGTAAGCGGCAGCTAAAGTAAAACCGTTGCGTTGCCCATTAACACGTTAGTGCTGTTGCGGAACGTTGTCCAACAGGTCTGCCATGTCCTCAGCGTGCTCTTCCTCCACCGCCAGGATGTCTTCCATCATGCGGCGCGAGGTCGGATCGGTCTCGCCGAAGAAACGCA
>SPQI01000516.1 GCA_004570315.1 Oxalobacteraceae bacterium OM1
AGTCGTGCCCGGCCAACACCGCCTCGATCTCCGGCTGCGCGACGTTGAGGCAGTTGCAGACGATGCGGCCGCGCGGCGTGAAACCGGACGGCGGCTTGGCCGTCGGCATCAGCAGCATGCGGCCGAGCGATGTCACCGGCTGCTCGGACTCCAGGTATTCGCGCAGCCAGGATTCCGCCGCGACGTCGCCGGCCAGGGTTACCGCGCGCAGCTTGCCGTCCTGCAAGGCGATGCGGCGACTCACGCCCCGGCGGGTATCGTCGTAGCGCAGCACCTCCCGCCCTTCGAGGCCGAAACGCGCTTCAATGTCGCGTACGAGCGCCGCGTCAGCAGAGTAATCGTCCGCGACACGCAGCAGCACGCCGGTGCGCTCGCGCCCGAACAGCGTGCAGGAGGCATAGCTGAACTGGCGCATGAGGCCACGTAGGCCGGCCTGCACGCGCAGCGCCTGGTCCGGTTCCAGCCAGCCGAAGGCGAGCAGGCGCCAGGGCAATTCAGCCTTGAGGATCTTCACCGCGGCATGCTTGAGTTCCGGCTGCTTCGACGCCGGGCACACGGCTGGCGAGGTCAGCGTGTTGACGCCATGCCCGCTGCGGCCGCCGACGACTTCCTCGCCCCAGTGCATGGCGATGAAAGCCTGGCCGGCGCGTATGTCGTCGCCAGCGCGCGCCGGCAGGATTTGCGTGCCGCGCCGGCTGGTCACATGCACGAGGTCGCCGTCGGCAAGCAGGCGACGCTCCATGTCGGCACGGGCCATCACGACCGCAGGTTCCGGGGCGTGCGCCGACAGGCGTGCCACGGTGCCGGTGCGGCTCATGCCGTGCCATTGGTCGCGCAGGCGGCCTGTCATCAAGCGGAAGGGATAGCGCGCATCGACGGGTTCGGCGACTGGTTGCCAGACGGTCGGCGCGAAGCGCGCCCGTCCGCTTGGCGTGGGAAAGACGCCGTCTTCGTAGAGCCGCTTGCGGCCGTGCGCGGCGCCTTCAGGATAAGGCCATTGCTGCGGCCCCTGCTCATCCAGCAGGCGGTATGAGAGGCCGGTGATGTCGAGGTCGCGGCCGCGCGTGGATTCGCGGTGCTCGTTCCAGATGGCTTCCGGTGTTTCGTAGGGGAACAGCGTTTGCGGGCGCTGCAGCACTTGCTCCAGGCGTCGTGCAAACTGCACCACGATGTCCCAGTCGTGGCGCGTCTCGCCAGGTTTGTCGAGCGCCGCCCGCACGCGGCTGATGCGTCGCTCCGAATTCGTGACCGTGCCTTCCTTTTCCGCCCATGTCGTGGCCGGCAGCAGGACGTCGGCATAGTCGCAGGTCGACGTGTTCGTGTACGCCTCCTGCACGATGACGAGTTCCGCCTTTTCCAGTGCGGCGCGGATCAGGTTCTGGTCCGGCATCGATTGCGCCGGGTTCGTGCAGGCGATCCAGAGGATCTTGATCTCGCCCTCGCGCACGGCGTCGAACATCTCGACCGCAGTCTTGCCCGGCCGGGCGGGGACGGCATCGACGCCCCATAGGCGCGCCACCTCGGCGCGATGTTCCGGAT
Source organism: Oxalobacteraceae bacterium OM1 (assembly GCA_004570315.1). GTDB lineage: Bacteria > Pseudomonadota > Gammaproteobacteria > Burkholderiales > Burkholderiaceae_D > Noviherbaspirillum. Next base: position 1,540 of record SPQI01000516.1, read on the forward strand.
TCGCCAGATCGCGATGCGCCGACAGCAGGTTCGCCATGCCGCCGACTTCACGGCCGCCCATCGCGTTCGGCTGGCCGGTGAGCGAGAAGGGTCCGGCGCCGGGCTTGCCGATGTGGCCGGTCGCGAGATGCAGATTGATCAGCGCCGCGTTCTTGTCGGTGCCGCTGGCCGACTGGTTAAGGCCTTGGCAATAGAGCGACAGCGCGGCCCGCGCGCCGCCGAACCAGCGGGCCGCCTGTACGAGGTCTTCCTCGCGGATGCCGCAGGTGGCGGCGACGAATTGCGGCGTGTAGTCGCGCACGAGGCGCTTGAGTTCGGCGAAGCCTTCGGTGTGCGCGTCGATGAAGGCCGCGTCCACGAGGTCTTCCCACAGGCACAGGTGCAGCATCCCGTTGAACAGCGCAACGTCGGTGCCGGGAAGGATCGGGAGAAAGAGATCCGCTTCGCGCGCCGTGTCGGTGCGGCGCGGATCGGCGACGATCACTTTCAGCTTCGGATTGCGCTTGCGCGCCGCTTCGATGCGGCGATAGAGGATGGGATGCGCGTAGGCGGTGTTGGAGCCGGCGATGAAGATGACTTCGGCATGGTCGATGTCTTCGTAGCAGGCCGGCGGCGCATCGGCCCCCAGCGTCTTCTTGTAGCCCGCCACCGCGCTGGACATGCAGAGCCGCGAATTGGTGTCGATGTTGTTGGTGCCGACGAGGCCCTTGGCGAGCTTGTTGAAGACGTAATAGTCCTCGGTGAGCAGCTGGCCCGAGATGTAGAAGCCCACGCTGTCCGGGCCGTGGTCGCGGATCGTCGCCGCAAACTTGCGAGCGAGGAAGTCCAGCGTCTCATCCCATGTGGCGCGCTCGCGCGGCCTCGCGCGCGCGATGCGCAGCTCGGGATGCAGGGCGCGGACCTGATGCCGGATCAGCGGATCGGCGGTGAGATGCAGGGTGCTGCCCTTGGTGCACAGCCTGCCGAAGTTCGCCGGATGGTCCGGGTCGCCGCGCACGCCGGTGACCGTTCCCGCTTCCGTCTCGACGATGACACCGCATCCGACGCCGCAATAGCAACAGGTCGCGCGGGTCTCGCGCCGGGCGTTCATGCCGCCTCGGCGGTCGTGCCCAGGGTATTCAGTTCGTGCACGTCGAGATACACCTTCCCATCCTCGACCTTCACGCTGAACTTTGTCGTGCAGCCTTCGTCGGGCGCTACCGCGCAGCCGGACTGCAGCTCGATGTTCCAGTTATGCAGCGGACATGCCACGCGCTCGCCGAAGACAATGCCCTGCGAGAGCGGTCCACCCTTGTGCGGGCAGCGGTCCAGCAGCGCGAATACCTTGTCCTCGCCGTTGCGGAACACGGCGACCGGCGCCTGCGCCGCACGTTGCACGACCCGCGCGCCCAGCACGGGAATGTCTGCCACGCTGCAGACGGCCTTCCATTGTTGCGACATCCTGCCCCCTTCACATCCATTGCATGAGATTGACGGGCGCGGCGCGGGTCGGAGACGAATAGGACATGCAGGCGGTGACGATGGTTGCAGCGGCAGCGAAGGTCAGCACGATGGCAGTCAGGTACAGTCTCATGGTCGTTCCTTTCGGGTTGCTTTGAACGAACCGCGCGGCGCTCTTCCGTTAGTTCCCTCCCCTTCAAAGGGAGGGAACGTCCTTTGTACAGCAGACTTCCTCTATACGGACAACGGCGCAAACTGCCTCGCATCGACCTGCGCCTTCTCCTGTTCGTGCCAGGGATCGGGCTCGCCGTCGAGCGAGAACAGCAGGCGGTCGTACAGCGCCTTGCGGTTCCCTGCGTCTTCCAACACCTTCTTCTTCACGTAGTCCAGGCCGACGCGCGCGATGTAATGCACGGTCCGTTCCAGGTACCAGCCTTCCTCGCGGTACAGCTGCAGGAAAGCTCCAGAATACTCCAGGACTTCTTCGTGCGTTTTCAGCTTGACAAAGAATTGCGCAACTTCAGTCTTGATGCCGCCGTTGCCGCCCACGTAGATCTCCCAGCCGGAATCCACGCCGATCACGCCCACGTCCTTGATGCCCGATTCGGCGCAGTTGCGCGGACAGCCGGACACGGCGATCTTGACCTTGTGCGGCGCGTACATGCGCCACAGCGCGCGCTCCAGTTCCTGGCCCATGCGGGTCGAATCCTGCGTGCCGAAACGGCACCATTCCGAACCGACACAGGTCTTCACCGTGCGCAGCGCCTTGGCATAGGCATGTCCGCACGGCATATCGAGGTCCTTCCATACGCCGGGCAAGTCTTCCTTCTTCACGCCGAGCAGGTCGATGCGCTGGCCGCCGGTCACCTTCACCGTCGGGATCTGGTACTTGTCGACCACGTCGGCGATGCGGCGCAGTTCTGACGCATTCGTCTCGCCGCCCCACATGCGGGGGATGACCGAATAGGTGCCGTCCTTCTGGATGTTCGCGTGGGCCCGTTCGTTGATGTAGCGCGACTGCGGATCGTCCTTCGCCTCATGCGGCCAGGTCGAGATGAGGTAGTAGTTCAGCGCCGGGCGGCAGGTGGAGCAGCCGTTGGGTGTGCGCCATTCGAGAAACTGCATGGCAGCCGCGATGGTGAGCAGCTTGTTCACCTTGATGGCGTCGCGCACTTCCTGGTGCGTGTGATCGGTGCAGGCACACAAGGGCTTGGCCTTGCTGGAGGCGGAGTAGTCGCCGCCGGCAGTGAACATGATGATCTGCTCGACCAGCCCGGTGCAGGAGCCGCAGGAGGCGGACGCCTTGGTGTGCTTGCGCACGTCTTCCAGCGTGAACAGGCCTTTCTCCTTGATGGCCTTCACGATGCTGCCCTTGCAGACGCCGTTGCAGCCGCAGACCTCGGCCTCGTCCGGCATGGCGGCGGCGCGGGTGTGGCCTTCGTGGCCCGTGTCGCCGGGGCGCATGGTGTTGCTTTCGCCGAACATCAGCGTGTCGCGGATCTCACCGACGTCCTTCCCTTCGCGCAGCAGCTTGAAGTACCAGCTGCCGTCCACGGTGTCGCCGTAGAGGCAGGCGCCGACAAGCTTGTCGTCCTTGAGCACCAGCTTCTTGTAGACGCCGCCGATGGGGTCGGACAGCACGATCTCTTCAGTACCCTCGCCGCCCATGAATTCGCCGGCCGAGAACAGGTCGATGCCGGTCACCTTCAGCTTGGTGGACGTGACCGAGCCCTGGTAGCGGCCGATGCCGAAGTTGGCGAGATGGTTGGCGCAGACCCTGGCCATCTCGAACAGCGGCGCAACGAGGCCGTAGGCGGTGCCGCGGTGGTTCACGCACTCGCCCACCGCATAGATGCGCGGGTCGTAGGTCTGCATGGTGTCGTTGACGACGATGCCGCGGTTGCAGTAGAGGCCGGCGGATTCCGCGAGCGCAGTGTTGGGCCGGATGCCGACCGCCATCACCACCAGCTGCGCCGGCAGTTCGTGGCCGTCGGTGAAGCGCACCGCCGATACGCGGCCTTGCGCATCGCCGACGATTTCCTTGGTGTTCTTGTCGAGCAGGAAGTGCAGGCCGCGGTCTTCGAGCGACTTCTGCAGCATCTTGCCGGCGACCGGATCGAGCTGGCGCTCCATCAGCCATTTGGGCAGGTGCACGACGGTGACGTTCATGCCGCGCAGCTTGAGGCCGTTGGCGGCTTCGAGGCCAAGCAAGCCGCCGCCGATGACCACGGCGTCGGTATGCTGCTGCGCCGCTGCGATCATCGCATTGGTGTCGTGGATGTCGCGGTAGGAAATCACGCCGTCGAGCGTGTGGCCGGGCACGGGCAGGATGAAGGGCGCGGAGCCGGTGGCGAGCAACAGGCGGTCGTACTCGGCGGTGGTGCCGTCTTCCGCGATCACGCGCCGATGCACGCGGTCGATCTGCGTGATGGTCTTGCCGAGGTGGAGCGTGATGTTGTTTGCGGCATACCAGTCCACATCGTTGAGCATGATGTCCTGGATGGTCTGCTCGCCGGCGAGCACGGGCGAGAGCAGGATGCGGTTGTAGTTCGCATAGGGCTCGGCGCCGAACACGGTGATGTCGTAGATGTCGGGCGCGACCTTGAGCAGCTCCTCGAGCGTTCGCACACCGGCCATGCCGTTGCCGACCATGACCAACTTCAGCTTCTTCATTAAAGCTCCTTGACGTGCGGCCTCGCCGTTAAGGCCGCGGAAGATTGAACCTGCCACCGGTTTAGCAAGAGCGGTGCCATGTCGGTCTATCCACTCAGCGGCGGCGAAACCTCGTGCGGATGCACTTCATGAGTGCGTTGCAAGACACGCATTGGTGCGAACGAGCGCTTTGCGTGCATGGCATGCGCATCGTCCGTGCGCCTGATGCGCGACCTTGCTGGTTGTGCCTTCGTGGCACATCGCTTGCATAGCGCAGCGCACGCGCGGTCCGCCCCATCCCGGCGCGAGCCCGCCCGTCTACCGAACCACACGCCATGACCAAGACCTCCTTTCTCAAAGCCGGCCACCTGCCGACGCTGCTCGCCGCCTTCTTCTACTTCGACTTGAGTTTCATGGTGTGGGTGCTGCTCGGCCCGCTCGGTGTGCAGATCGCGAAGGACCTCGGCCTCTCGGCAGCGCAGAAGGGCATGATGGTGGCCACGCCGCTGCTGGCCGGCGCCATGCTGCGCATCGTGATGGGCGTGCTGGTGGACCATCTCAAACCGAAGAAGGCCGGACTGATCGGCCAAGTGATCGTGATTGCCGGCCTCGCCTGGGCGTGGTTGGGAGAACTGAAGACCTACGAACACATGCTGATGCTCGGCATGCCCCTCGGCATGGCGGGCGCTGCCTTCGCGGTCGCGTTGCCGCTGGCGTCGCGCTGGTATCCGCCCGAGCACCAGGGCACGGCGCTGGGCATCGCCGGTGCCGGCAATTCCGGCACGGCCTTTGCCGCGCTGTTTGCGCCCTCGCTCGCCATGGCATTCGGCTGGCAGAACGTGTTCGGCCTCTGCCTCATTCCCCTCGGCGTGGCGCTGGCCGTGTATCTGGCGTTCGCCAAGGATGCGCCGTCCGCGCCCGCACCCAAGGCATTCACCGAGTATCTCGTCGTGCTGAAGGACAAGGATGCATGGTGGTTCATGTTCTTCTATGCGGTGACCTTCGGCGGCTTCTCCGGCCTGGCCTCGTCGCTCACCATCTACTTCAATACGCAGTACGGCCTTTCGCCGGTGACGGCCGGCTACTTCACCGCGGCCTGCGTGTTCGCCGGCTCGGTGGTGCGTCCGCTCGGCGGCAAGCTGGCCGACCGCATCGGCGGCATCCGCACGCTCTCGGCGATGTACGTGGTGGCGGCCGGCTTTCTCTTCATCGCGAGCTTCGGGCTGCAATCTGCTGCACTGGCCGTGGTCGTCTTCGTGGTCGCGATGCTGGCGCTCGGCACCGGCAACGGCGCGGTGTTCCAGTTGGTGCCGCAGCGCTTCCGCCGCGAGATCGGCGTGATGACGGGGCTGGTCGGCATGGCGGGCGGCGTCGGTGGGTTTTACCTGGCGTCGAGCCTAGGCTATTCGAAGCAGGTGACGGGCAGCTATCAGTTCGGCCTGACCCTCTTTGCCGCGCTCGCGGTGGCGGCGCTGGTTGGCCTGACAATGGTGAAGACCCGCTGGCGCACGACCTGGGGCAGCGCGGCGATGACGCAGGCGCGGATCTGACTACAATTCCTGCATGTTCCTCACCGTCACCGTCGCCCACGCCTCCGTCGCCGGCTTGCGTCCGCGCAACGAGGATTTCGTCGGCATGGTGACGCCGCGCGAGCCGGAGCTATCGACCAAGGGTTTGATTGCCGCCATCGCCGACGGCGTCTCCGGCTCGGAAGGCGGACGCGAAGCCGCCGAATACACCGTGCGCGGCTTGCTCGCCGACTATTACGCAACGCCCGACACCTGGGCCGTCACGCAATCGCTGGACAAGGTGCTGAAGTCCATCAACGGCTGGATCCAGCAGCAGGCGTCCACGCGCCGCGAGATGAGCGGCATGGCGACGACGCTGACGGCGCTGGTGCTGCGCGGCGGCTTTTACCATTTCGCCCACGTCGGCGACACGCGGCTCTATCTGCTGCGCGGCGGCACGCTGACCCGGCTGACCACCGACCATGTGTGGGACCGGCCCGAGATGCAGCACGTACTCACCCGCGCCGTCGGGCTCGATTCGCGCCTGGCGATCGACCAAGGCATGGGCGAGCTGCAGCCGCGCGACGTGTTCCTGCTGGCCAGCGACGGCGTCTGGTCGGCGCTGACGGAATACGACATCACGCATACGCTTTCGACGCTGTTGCAGGAGGCGAGCGACGCGGACCATGTGGCCCGCGTCTTGGTGGACGCCGCGCTCAAGGCCGGTTCGCGGGACAACAGCAGCGCGCTCGTACTGCGCGTGGACGCCCTGCCGGCACCCAGCCTGCGCGATGCGCTGTCGTCCGCGCGCCAGCTGCCGGTGCCGCCGCGCTTGTCGCCCGGGCAATCGCTGGACGGGTACGAAGTCGAAGCGGTCATCCACAGTTCGCGCGCCACGCTGCTCTACCGGGTGCACGACCTGCGCTCGCAACGCACACTGGTGCTCAAGACCTTGCAGCCGGACCACGCCGGCGATCCGCACGAGATCGCCGCCTTTACGCATGAGGAATGGCTGGCCAAGCGAGCGGTGGCGCGCTTCTTCCCGCAGGTGATCGTGCCCGAGCACAAGAATTTTCTCTACTACCTCACGACCTGGCACGAGGGCCGCACGCTGCAGGCAAAGCTGGATGCGGGCGGCCACATCACGGCGCCGGAAGCCATTGCGCTCGGCACGCGCCTGGTGCGCGCGGTGGGCGCCTTGCATCGGCGCGGGATCATTCATCGCGACATCAAGCCGGACAACGTGCATTTGGGTACGGACGATGAATTGCGCTTGCTCGACCTCGGCGTGGCGCGTTCGGAGACCGAGAGCGAAGACGTCCTCGCTGCGCCGCAGGCCGGCACGCCTTCCTTCCTCGCGCCCGAGCAGTTCGCCAACGCGCCGCCCTCGCGCGCGACGGACGTGTACGCGGTCGGGGTGACCCTGTATTACGCGTTGACGCGGCACTATCCCTACGGCGAGATCGAACCCTTCCAGCAGCCGCGGTTCGGCGATGCGGTGCCGCCGTCCAGGTATCGGCCGGAGATTCCGTTGTGGCTGGAAAACGTGATGCTGAAGGCCGTGGCACGCGATCCGCAGGACCGGTTCGAGACGGCGGAGGAAATGCTGGTGGCGTTGGAGCGCGGGGGATTGGAGAGTCCGGTGCGGCGGGTGGCGCCGTTGGTGAAGAAGGATCCGGTTGGGGTGTGGCGGGCTGTGGCGGTGGGGTCGGTGGTGGTGAATTTGCTGCTGTTGTATTTGGTGGTGGTGAGGTAAAGGGTGGATGGTCCGGGGGTAGTCCAGGCATCTCTGGGTTCCCGCCTTCGCGGGAACGACAGGAAATTTAGGAATTCACCGTCGGCTCTCTGATCTGCTGTCATTCCCGCGCAGGCGGGAATCCAGGGGAAGCGGGGAGACGACTGCTACCAAGCTTGCAACCCGAATCGTAGGATGCGCTTGCGCACCATCACCGTAACCGGGGCACCGTTGCGCAAGCGCACCCTACCGAGTCTGCCGAGACCTTGAACCGTTCCCTCCCCTTCAAGGGGAGGGTTAGGGTGGGGATGGGGTTAGCAGTTTCCCCTGTGCAGACGCCAAAAAAGTGTCGAGGCAGGCGGAACAAGAAGCGCGCTTGTCTGAGCGCAGCGAGTTTGCGCGCTTCCCGCCTGGCTCGGCGCTTTTTTGGGGACCCCGAAGGGGCGGCTGCACCGGGGTCGCCTTTTCTTGGTTACTTCTTTTGGCGAAGCAAAAGAAGTGACCGGCTGCCGGGCCGCCCCCGGCAATGGTTCTAACGAAGAACCATCAGCGCTGCATTACCGAAGAACGCACAGAAGCAAGACACTGGACTCCGGCTTCCGTCGGAATGACGGCGGTAGTGGCAGGCGCAGGAGACGCATCCCTTGGTCCCCGCCTGCGCGGGGACGACAGCGGTTGATAATGCTTCACTGTCTCACTGCTTCACTGCTTCACTGCTTCACTTCACCAACGCACCAGTACGCCCTCCCTGTCTCACCTCCCGCTGATACAAAAACTCCAACACCGTCCTCCGATACTCCCCATACAACCCCTCCTGCGCCAGCGCCACCCGATCGCGCGGCCGATCCAGCCGCACATGCACCACCTCCCCGATCGTCGCCGCCGGCCCATTCGTCATCATCACGATCCGATCCGACAGCAGCACCGCCTCATCCACGTCATGCGTCACCATCACCACGGTCGACTGCGTCTTCGCCACGATCTTCAGCAGTTCGTCCTGCAGATGCGCCCGCGTCAGCGCATCCAGCGCGCCAAAGGGTTCATCCATCAGCAACACCTTCGGCTCCATCGACAAGGCCCGTGCAATCCCGACGCGCTGCTTCATCCCGCCCGACATCTCATGCGGCCGCTTGTCCGCCGCGTGCGCCAGCCCGACAAGGTTCAGCGCCCCGCGCGTACGCTCCCGCAGCACCGCCGCCGACTCCGCCGCGCCGAATACCCGCTCCACCGCGAGATACACATTCTCGAAACAGGTCAGCCAGGGCAGCAGCGAATGATTCTGGAACACCACCGCCCGCTCCGGCGACGGCCCGGCGATCTCACGATGCGCGCACAGCAGCGCCCCGCTGGTCGCCTTGAGCAACCCAGCAATCAGGTTGAGCAGCGTCGATTTGCCGCAACCCGAATGCCCGATCAGCGTCACGAACTCTCCCTTGCGCACGGTGAGGTTGATGCCGGTGAGCGCGTGAAAACTGCCGCCGCGCGTCGAGAACACCATCTCGGCGTCCTGAATCTCGATGAATTTGTTGTCGATGTCCATGGGCGCCTCAATGCGATACGTCTTCATAGGTGAACGCCCGCGCCAGCGCCACCAGCGCCTGTTCGAGCAGAAGGCCAACCACGCCGATCACCGCGATGGCGATCAAGATGTGCGGCACGTTGAGGTTGTTCCATTCATCCCAGACCCAGAAGCCGATGCCTACGCCGCCGGTGAGCATTTCGGCCGCGACGATCACCAGCCATGCCGTGCCGATGGCCAGCCGCACGCCGGTGAGCATGTAGGGCAGCACGGCGGGAAACAGAATCTTCGTGACGATCTTCCATTCGGACAGGTTCAGCACGCGCGCCACGTTCATGTAGTCCTGCGGCACGCGCTGCACGCCGACGGCGGTGTTGATGATCATCGGCCAGATCGAGCAGATAAAGATCGCCCAGATCGCCGCCGGATTGGCCGCCTTGAACACCAGCAGGCCGATCGGCAGCCAGGCCAGCGGCGACACCGGCTTCAACAGGCTGACAATGGGATTGACCATGCCCGCCAGAAACTTGAAGCGCCCGATCAGAAAGCCGAGCGGGATCCCGGCCAGCGCGGCCAGTCCGAAGCCGGTCGCCACCCGCTGCAGCGACGACAGCACGTTCCAGCCGATGCCCTGGTCGTTCGGCCCCTTGCGATAGAAGGGATCGCTGAAGACCTTGATGGCTTCGTCAAGCGTCTGCAAGGGCGTGGGAAAGCCGCTCGTCTGTGCGGCGACGATCTGCCAGACCAGAACCAGCAGTGCAAGACCGAACAGC
>SPQI01000025.1 GCA_004570315.1 Oxalobacteraceae bacterium OM1
CCGGAGGCGTCGCCGTCCAGGGCGATGGACGGCGCGGCAAGCGGCCGCCGCGTCGTCAGCTTCGCCTCGGCCGCGTCGTAGGCGGGATCGCCTGCGGCCAGCCCGCGCCGGTGGCAGTAGGCGTGACTCACGACCTCCGCAAAGTCCGGGTTGTCGAAGGACGGCGCGCTCCGTGCGAATGCGGCTGCGTCCAACTCACGCTGCGGCGAGCCTTCTTTCCAGAGGCGGCGTGCGACGTCGCGGCGATGCGCATTCAGCGCGTTACGGCCGGCTTCGCTCTGCAGGTCGAATTGCTTCCAGAGATTCGCATCGGCGACGACCGGATCGTCGTACAGGTCTGCGCCTGCCGTGACGAGGCCCACGCAGCGCGTCGGCCGCAGCAAGGCCATGGCGCAAGCCGCTCGTGCGCCCCAGCCGGAGCCGCCGACGACGGCTTCGGGGATGTGCATCGCGTCCATGATCGCGATCACGTCGCTGCCCAGAGCGGCCAGCTGGCCGGAGCGCGGCGTGGCGGCATCCTTGAAGCGCGTGCTGCCGTGGCCGCGCAAATAAGGCACCACGACGCGATACCCGTCGGCCGCCAGCAGCCCGGCGACTTCCGCGAAGCTGTGGATGTCATGAAAGAAGTCATGCAGCAGGATGATCGCGTGGCCGTCTTCCGGCCCAGCGGCATGAACGCCGAAGCTTAGGACATCGGTTTTCACCGGCTCGACCGGCAGCGGCGCCAACGCGGGCGGCGCCTTGCGGATGGGGCGATGGCGCACTTCCGGCGCCGCATGGGCGGACACCGGCAGTCCGAAGGCGAGGCCGGCGACGCCGGCGGCGCCCAGCAGAAAGCGGCGGCGGGAACGGAGCTCAGACACGATGCGAGTCTTCCTGATCGAGGGCGTAATAGGACGCGGAACCGTACTCCACGCCGGTGATGAGATCGCTGCCGATCCACTTGGCGAGGAAGGCGGCAGCTTCGGTGACGCCGTCGATCTCGCCGATGCGTTCCACCAGCATGTTGCAGAGTGCGTCGAAGCTGCCGTGCGCCTGCAAGGCGAGGAGCGCGTCGTGTTCGAGCGGTTCCAACGTGCGCAGGCTGGAGACGAAACCGCGGCGCCACACCATGAGGCCGCACGGCGTATCGAGCATCCGGCCTTCGGGTCGCTCGGCCGCATTGTTCATCGCCAACCAGATGTCTGCCGCATTCGTGGTCAGGCGGGTCGTCTGCAGGGACGGCGTCAGGCACAGCGTGGCGGCATCCCAATTGACGGCGCCGAGATCGGCCGCAAGCAGCGGTTGCGCATCGGCTGCGACGAAAGCCGTGCTGAGTGCCAGTTCGATCCAGGCGAGTTCGTGGATGTCGGGGTTGTACGGAAACAGCGTGGCCAGGGTGCTGCCGAAGTTCTCGGCGTAGGCGTCGAGCGTCCATGCGTGCGGCGGGTGCTTGTCGATGTGCTGCACGGCGGCGTAGAGGAAAGCCTCTTCGCCCATCCAGGCGCGGACTTGCGGAAAGGCCGCTTCCAGGCTGCCGACGAGCTGGGCGCGGTAGTTGTTCTGGTAGACGGCAAGTCCCGCGGCTGCATGAGCGCCGAAGCGGCTGGCCGATTCGTCGGATGCGCTCACGAGCCAGGACTGGAAGTTGCGCTGCAGTTCGGCGAGTCTCATGCGGCCTCCTTCAGCGCCAATCGGTGCGCCATGGCGAGCTCGGCCAGCAGCTCGGCCAGCGATCCGATGTTGTCGTCGCGTTCGATCATGGTGGCCACCGGGCCGAGCCGCGAGATCGCTTTCGCGTAGAGCGCCCACACCGCGTCGTTCACGGGACTGTCGTGGGTATCGATCAGCAGATCCTTGCCTTGGCTATGGCCGGCGAGGTGGATCTGGCGTACGCCGTTCGCGGGAATGCCGGCCAGGAAGGCATGCGGGTCGAAGCCGTGGTTGCTGGCGCTGACGTAGACGTTGTTCACGTCCAGCAGCAGCGAGCAGCCGGTGCGCTTGACCATGGCGGCGAGGAATTCCCACTCGGTCATCGCACCCTCGAACGCCAGGTAACTCGACGGGTTCTCGAAGAGCAGCGCGCGGCCGAGCGTGTTCTGCGCCATGTCGATGTTGTCGCACACGATCTCCAGCGCTTCCTCGGTGTAGGGCAGCGGCAGCAGGTCGTGCGAATTGAAACCGTCGATGCGCGTCCAGCACAGGTGGTCCGACACGAACAGCGGTTCGATCTCGTCGGCCAGCGCCTTCAGCCGCAGCAGGTAATCGCGCTTGACGCCGTCGGCCGAGCCGATGGACAGGGAGACGCCGTGCAGCACCACCGGATGTCGCTCGCGCACCTGGCGCAGGATATGGCGCGGCTGGCCGCCCTCGACCATGTAGTTCTCGGAGATGACTTCGACGAAATCGACCGGCACCCGGGTTTCGAGAAAGTCCTGGTAGTGCTCCTTGCGCAGGCCCAGGCCGAAGCCGGAGAAGGAAGGAGGAAGTCGCAATGCTGGCATGGTGCGCCTCTTGGATACCGCGTGAATACGGGGAGAGAGTGGTCCGGCGCGCGGGCCGGACCGGTACGGCTATGGTTTATTTCGGCTCGGTCAGGGTGCCGCCGAGCGCCTTGCACTCGCTCGGGGTCTTGACCAGCACGCCTTGGCCCTTGCACTCGTTCAGGCCCTTGCAGTCGTTCTTCGCGGTGGCGCACAGGCTGGTGCCCTTGCAGGTGTTGATGCCGTAGCAGCGGCCCGGCTCTTCCTTGGCGGCGGTCTGTGCGGGAGCGGCGACGGCGGAGGCCGAGGCCAATGCGAGCATGGCTGCGGCGGTGGCGAAGCTGAAGCGGGACGAGAGAGTGGTGTTCATGAAGCTTTCCTATGTGGGTTGTTGCCTGGGTGGGACGATGGCGGCGCGATGGCGGTCATTGCGCTGCCGGGAAAATCATTTCGCGTTCAGCGCAGCGAGTTCGATCACTTTCGCGACCTCTTCCGGTTGCGAGATGTAGACGGCATGGCTGGCCTTGATCTCGGTGACGTTCGAGCCGGCGCGCTGGTACATCCAGCGCTGCAGCTCCGGGCTGAGCACGCGGTCCTCGGTCGCGACGACGCCGTAGGTGCGCTTCTCGTGCCAGACGGCGAAGGTGCTCGGGGTGTAGAGGTAGGCGTGCGTGATCGGGACCTGGGAGGCGGCCATGAAGTTGGTGCGGTTGTCCTTCACATCGCCGGCGTAATCGTCGTGGAACTTCGCCTTGTCGAAGAACTTGAGTCCGGTCCAGTCGGTCTTCACGGAATACCCGGGCGCAGGCATCGACGCCTGCAGCTGCGCCGCGTTCTCGCCGACTTCCGGCTGGAGCCCGGCGACATACACCAGCGCTTTCACCTTGCCGCCCGTGCCGGCGTTCGAAATGACGGACCCGCCGACGCCATGGCCGACGACAATGACCGTGCCCACCTGGTTGAACAGGATCTTGCGCGTGGCCGTCACGTCGTCTTCGAGCGAGGAGTGCGGTGCGTGGACGACGGTGACGTTGTATCCCTTGTGATAGAGGATGTCGTACACCACGCGCCAGCCCGAGCCGTCGACGAAGGCGTCGGGGACGATGACGATATTCTTGGCGCCCGCAGGCTCCGGCGGCGCGGCGCTTGCAAGGACCGGCGCGGCGAACGTCAACGCGATGGTCAAGGTCTTGACGTAGTTCATGGCGATCACGACTTGATGGCGGTCAGCGAACCGAAGCCCTTGGGCGTCTTGATGGTGGTGCAGGTGCCCTTGGCGACCAGGGTCCAGGCGTCGCCCTGGAAGTCGGTCTTCGACGTGCCTGCGCACGAGGTGCCGGCGCCGGCGGCGCAGTCGTTCTGGCCGGCGAGCGAGACGCCGTAGCATTTCTCCATCGGTTTCTTTTCCGGGGTATCGGCCATGGCGCCGGTGGCGCATGCGGCGAAGGCGAGGGCGGCGGCCAGGGCGGCGCGGGTGCTGTTCACGAGAATCTCCTTGCAGTCAGTGGAAGCGGATCGGTGGCGGCGAGTTGTTTTCGCCGACAGACGCAAGACTAGGAGGGGGATGTATCTCGTGTGTTTTGAACAAACGGGATTTTTGTGTCCGCGCTTGTATCGGCGCGGCTGGATACACTGGAATACAAATCCGCGGCCTGGCAACGGCCGATGCGGGGCGGGCAGGCAGGGCGCATGCCTGCCCAGGTCGCATGCAAGCTACATGACGCTGGGGGCAAGACCGATGAATTTCTCGGGCGGCAAAGCCTCGGAGAACAGATAGCCCTGGCCGTAATCGCAGCCGGCTCCCAACAGGTAGTCCAATTGCTGTCCAGTTTCGATGCCTTCGGCAACGACTTTCTTTTTCAACTTGTGTGCCATCGCGATAATGGTCTCGACGATGGCACGGCTATCGTGGCTCGATGCAAGGTTTTGCACGAAGGACTTGTCGATCTTGATGTAGTCGATGTCGAATTTGTGGAGGTAAGACATCGAGGAGTAGCCTGTTCCGAAATCGTCGAGGGCGACTTGGATGCGTGCACTCCTGAGTCCGTTGAAGCGTTCGACGGCCTTGGGAGAGCCGTTCAGCAACACGCCCTCGGTGATTTCGACGACGATGCGTTCGCCCGGCAGGCTGCTTTCCGCAAGATGGCTTGGCAGGTCGCATTCTTCGACATCGGTCATGAACTGGACCGGCGACATATTGATTCCAACCTGGAAATCGGTGCCGAACAACGGTCCGCATCGCTTGCAGAAATCGACGGCCTGCCGGCACATCCACGCACCGATCGGGATGATGGTTCCCAATTCTTCCGCGGCCGGAATGAAGGATGCGGGAGAGACCCTGCCGAGAGTCGGATGTGTCCACCTCAGGAGCGCCTCGGCTTTGACGATCCGCCTCGCCCGCAAATCCACGATGGGCTGGTAATGCACCTCGAACTGGTTGAGCGACAAGGCCACGCGGAGCTCGTTCATGATCGTCAGCCGCTCGCGCATGCTTTCGTCGAGCTCCGCCGTGAAGTACGAGAACCGGTTCTTTCGGGTCTTGGCGACGTGCATGGCCTGTTCCGCCTTGCGAACGAGCGCTTCCGCGTCGGTTGCGTCCAGCGGATAAAGGCTGATGCCGATGCTGGCGGATACGTAGCTCACGCTCTTGCCAAGGTCGAACGGCAGCGACAGGCTGCGCAGCACTTCCTGGCAAAGCAGCTCGATGTCTTCGATGCGTGAAAAGTTCGACAGGATGACGACAAACTCGTCCGCGCCAACCCGCGCAACGGTGTCCAGCGCGTCGAGACAGGCTTTGATCCGCCGGCCTGCTTCGATGAGAAGGGAGTCGCCGGCATCATGACCGTAGAGGTCATTGATGCATTTGAAGCCGTCCAGATCGACAAACAGAAGCGCGACCTTGTGGTCGACGTGACGGCTTTTTTGAATCTCGTATTCGAGGCACTGCCTGAATAGCCGCCGGTTCGGCAAGGACGTCAATGTGTCGAGGTGCGCGTGCTTCCAATTCAGCTCGTCCGATTCCTTGCGCACGGTGATATCCACGAGCGTTCCTGCCATCACGAGCGGCCGCCCCTCTCCATCCTCCTCCACGATGACGCCACGCGCCCGGACCCATTTCCACTCGCCGTCGCCGGACCTGACTCTGAACTCGCAGTCGTACAGCGGAACCTTCTCCCGCAGGCTGTCTTGAAAGCTGCGTTCGACCCTGTCCACATCGTCGATGTGAATCATGGTGTGCCAGTCGGCTGCCGTGGTGACGAGTTCGGCTTCGGGGCGCCCGATGATCTTGCTGAAGCCGCCGGAGAAGGCAAAGGTCTTGTGCGGGACATCCAACTCCCAGATTCCCCCGCCTGTGCCTTCCACGATGAGGGACAGCCTGTGGCTCAGGTGTTGTACCTGGTGTTGGGTCCGTTTGAGCGGCGTGATATCCCGCATCATGATTTGCGTTGCTGGCTGGCCGTCCCAGAACAGGAAACCGAAGACCGCCTGCACGTCGGCGAGCGAACCGTCCGCGCGTTTTATCTGGATGTCGAGCGGATGAGACGAGGGCATGTCCTCACTGATGGACTTGTAGCCGGAAACAACGGCGCCATAAGACGCCTTGCTCGTAAAGTCCAGCAAGGAAGCGGCGGACGCTTGCGCATGCTCCGTCATCCCGAGCAGATGCCTGGCGCAGGGGTTCGCATACACGATGTTGTGATTCACTTCGACCACGATCGCGTCGGGACTGTACTCGGTCAACAGACGAAATCGCTCGGCCGCCTGCTTTCGGTCGGTCACGTCGAACATGACGCCGACCACCTCGATCGGCTTGCCCGTTCCGTCCTTGATGCTTTTCCCGCGTATGGTGATCCATCGCAACTTGCCGTCGGGACGCCACACGCGGAATTCGAGATCGAAGGGCTCGCCGCTGTCGATGAGCCGTTCCAGTGAAGCGCCGAATTTCGGCAAGTCATCCTTGTGCGTATACGTGAACAGGTAGTCGAAGGGAATGACCGTTTCCGCGTCGCCATGGCCAAGGATGCGCGACGTGATCGCGCTTTGAGAGATCAGATTGGTGGAAAGGTCTCGTCTCCATGTGCCAATCCTTCCGGCCTCGATTGCAAGCGCAAAGTTGATCTCGGAAATGGTGCGGTTGTTCATGGGAACTTCTCCGTGCTTCCGAATGCATGGGTTTGAAACCTTCTTTTCCGTCTTTGTTCATCTTAGGCCGGAAAGGCGGCAGTATCGGCAGCGGATGAGACGGATGAGGTTTCCAGAGGTCATGCGCCGTCTGCGTGAAGAGACGGCTCATCGTGAAGCCAGGGAGGTAACGGCGGTCGCCGTCGCGCGGACAGGTCTGTCGTGCCTACTTCCTATCCTTGATCGTCTGCAGCAGGTTGTCGCGCAGGCGCACGACGGCCGCCTGCACGGTCTGGAACTCGTCCGGCGCCAGACCGGTCGCGCCGGCCAGGCTCATTCCCAGCGCCTTTTCGCGCAATTGAACGCCGGCCTTCGTGAGTCCGACGCGCACCTGCCGCTCGTCTTCCGGGTCGCGCTGCCGCCGCAGGTAGCCCATGGCTTCGAGTTTCTTGAGGATGGGCGTCAGGGTGTTCGATTCGAGGAACAGCTTTTCGCCGAGGGCGCTGACCGTCTGGTCGTCTTCCTCCCAGAGCGCAATGATGGTGATGTATTGCGTATAGGTAAGGCCGAGTGCGTCGAGGATGGGCTTGTAGGCCTTGCCGAATGCGAGATTGGCCGAGTAGACGGCAAAGCAGAGGTACTCCGACAGCTTGCGGATGTCAGTGTCGGCGGGTTCCTTGCGGCGGGAATTTTTCATCGGTGTCCTTCGTGGTACGACAGCCTGGAGGCGGTCTCCGCATTATATGTCGGACCCGATTTAATCTGAAGTGATTGACTTTTGGCGGCAGGCCGGTATGATGTGTCTCGTGCGCTTAGATCGCATACGATATAAAGCGCCGCTTTTCATCTCTCCGCAAAGGAAACCGCCATGACCAAGCTCGACAACGTTCTCTATACCGGCAAGACCCACACCTCCGCCGGCGGCCGCAATGGCACCGCCCGCAGCTCCGACGGCCGCCTGGACATCGCCTTGTCCACGCCCGGTTCTTCCGGCGCCGGTACCAATCCCGAGCAGTTGTTCGCGGCCGGCTGGTCGGCTTGCTTCATCGGCGCGCTGGGCAAGGCGGCGAAGACCTTGAACGTCGAACTGCCTGCCGATCTTGCCGTCGACGCGGAAGTCGATCTCGGCACCAACGCCGGCGGTTTCGGCCTGGCGGCGCGCCTCAATGTCCACCTGCCCGGCATCGAAGCCGCGACCGCGCAATCGCTGCTCGAGATGGCACATCAGACCTGCCCGCACTCCAAGGCGACCCGCGGCAACATCGATGTGGTGATCCGCGCCGTCTGAAGCACCGCGCGTACTTCATTCCACGGCGGCGGCCGCGTCGGCGAAGAGCGTTTCGAGAATGCGCTGCGACATGCGCGCATTCCGCGCATGCGGGTTGGCGAGCGCTGCGTCCGCGCCCGCCTTTTCGAGTTCGGTGGAAATGTCGCGCCGCAATGCGTTCTTCAATGCGTCCCACTCGTGCGGGAACAGGAAGCAGTCTTGATTGCCGTTCATGCGATGTCCTTGGTGGATGCCGTCCGGCCGTGGCATGGCGCCCTCGTCACCGGTAATGTACGAAAAGTGTAAATCGCATGTGGGCCAATACAAACCACGCGCGCCGGAACAGATTCTTGCGCGCCGCGGATGACTGGCATTGCCGTTGCCAATGCGGCATGCCGTACAGACAGGCCCGCCAAGGTCCGGCGAATGTACGATACTTAGGCATACCTGATCGCCAGCCCGCACACCACTCTCGCAGGAGGCATGCACCATGGACCGCATCGATGCAATGAAGGTGTTCGTCGCCGCGCTCGAAGCGGGCAGCCTGGCGGGCGCGGGACGCAAGCTCGGCCGCTCGCCCGCGGCGGTCAGCCGCGCGATTGCCTTTCTCGAAGAGCACGTCGGCGCCGAACTGCTCCACCGCACGACGCGCAGCCTGCGCCTCAGCGAAGCGGGCGAGCGTTATGCCGAGGCCTGTCGGCGCGTGCTGGCCGAACTGGAAGAAGCCGATCTCGACGTCCTCGGCGCGAAGTCCGCGCCGCGCGGCACGCTGACGCTGAGTGCTCCCGTCGCGGCCGGCGAGGAAATTTTGCGGCCCATCCTCGACGATTTCATCGATGCAGTGCCCACCGTCTGCGTGAAGCTCTACTTCTTCGACCGCCCGGTCAATCTCATCGAGGAAGGCATCGACGTCGCCCTGCGCATCGCCCACCTCGCCGATTCCTCGCTCGTCGCCATCCATGTCGGCGAAGTGCGCCGCGTGATCGTGGCCGCGCCGCGCTACCTCGCGTCGCATCCGCGCATCGACAAGCCGGCCGACCTCGCGCAGCACGACATCATCGCCATGACCCACTTCGGCCACGATGCGTGGCGCTTCCCGCCGCCGAAAGGGTCGCATGTCCCGCAGACGGTGCAGTTCAAGCCGAGGCTGGTCGTGAACAGCGTGCGCGCGGCGGCTGCCTCCGCGGTCGAAGGGCGCGGCCTCACGCGCCTGTTCTCGTACCACATCGCCTCCCAGCTGCGCGAGGGCAGCCTGAAGGTCATCCTGGACGAGGCCGAACATGCGCCCTTGCCGGTCCATCTGCTGATGCCCTACGGACGCCTCTCGGTACCCAAGGTGCGCACCTTCGTCGATTTTGCCGTGCCGCGCCTGCGCACCTACTTCGCCCGCGTTGCGGAAGCGCACGACAACGCCGCGACGATTCAACCGCAGACTGCAACGTTGTCTGCCGAGGAGCGGCTATTCGCCTGGAAGCCTGATTAGCGTAGCGTGACGGCCAGTGCCCGGCCGAGCATCGCAGCGGCAATGCAGCCCGGCGCCGAACAGCGAGAATCTCATGGGCGCAGAGCAGAAAGTCGCAATTGTCACGCAGGCATCGGAAGGCGCAGGGCCGGGACTCGTCCACGGTTTCCTGCGGCGCAATTATCGAGTGGTGGCGGTTGCGCCAGCATGGAAGGCGCGTGCGCACAGCAATCTTCTCGGCATGAGCTGCGATCTGCGCGAGCCGGATGCCGCCGCGCGCGTCGTGGACGTGGCGATGTCCCGGTACGGCCGCATCGATACCTTGGTCAACAATGCCGCCGCAACGGCCGGCAAGGCTTTCTGCGACTGCACCGCCGACGACTGGGAGGCGCTTTCGCGCACCAGTCTCGCCGAATTCTTTCCGATCACGCAGCGTGCGCTCGAGATCATGCTGCGCAGCGAGTGCGGGCATGTCCTTACCGTCTTCACCGCACCGCATCCGGCTACCGTGCAACCGGCGTTCTGCCTCGCGGAAGTGACCAAGGGCTGCCTCCATGCTGCCGCGCAGGCGCTCGCCATGGAGCTCGGTCCGCAGCGCATCCGGGTGAACGGCGTCGCCGCCTATCTCGATCAGGCATGCCGTCCGGAACGGCCGTCACGGCGCTTTCCTTCGCTCGCCTGCACGCCCGATGCGGCAGCGGTGGTCGAGGCCGCGCTCTATCTCGACGCAGCCCCTTTCCTTACCGGTGAAATCGTTCGCGTGAATCACCCAGTCCGCTGACGACGCTGTGCTCCAGCGATTCGTTCGCAAAGCGGAAGAGACTCTGCCGAAGCGCAGGTATTCACTCCACGGCGCGCAGGAGTCAAGATGGTTCCACCTCGCAACCGCAAGCAACGGCGGCGAAGGCGAACCCGGCGGCGCGGCCAATTCGCGGCGCCGCATGCCGACCGGTGCGGTCGGCCACTCACCATCCAATTTGAAGGAAACGTCATGAGCAACGAACAGAAAGTCGCCGTCATTACCGGCGCATCCCAGGGCATCGGCGCCGAGCTGGTCAAGGCCTATCGCAACGCAGGCTACCGCGTCGTCGCCAACTCGCGCTCCCTTCCCGCGTCCGACGATCCAAACGTCGTCGCCATCTCCGGCGATATCGCCGATGCCGCGACCGCTGACCGCATCATCCGCGAAGGCGTCGAGCGCTTCGGCCGCGTCGATACGCTGGTCAACAATGCCGGCATCTTCACCGCCAAGCCCTTCACGCAATTCAGCATGGAAGACTGGGAAAAGAACATCGCCACCAACCTCGCCGGCTTCTTCCACATCACCCAGCGCGTCATGGAAAAGATGGAGAAGCAGGGCAGCGGCCACGTCGTGCAGATCACCACCAGCCTGGCGGACAACCCGATCAACGGCGTGCCCTCCGTGCTGGCGTCGCTGACCAAGGGCGGGCTCAACGCCGCCACCAAATCGCTCGCCATCGAATATGCCGCGCGCAACGTCCGCGTGAATGCCGTCTCGCCGGGCGTGATCAAGACCCCGATGCACGCACCGGAGACGCACGGCTTCCTCGCCGCATTGCACCCGGTCGGCCGCATGGGCGAGATCCGCGACATCGTGAACGCTGTCCTGTTCCTCGAAGCCTCGCCGTTCATCACGGGTGAAATCCTGCACGTCGACGGCGGCCAGGCTGCAGGCAGCCGTTGATATTGAATGGAGGGCGGCTGCGCTGCCGCCCTCGTCGAAGTCCACTTCATTGAAAGGAAGCTGCCATGCCGTTCGTCAATATCATGGTCACCCGCCAGGGCACGAAGCCGGGTGCCACCTCCGTCACCGATGACGAGAAAGCCCGCC
>SPQI01000458.1 GCA_004570315.1 Oxalobacteraceae bacterium OM1
GGTGCGGGCGCCGGGGCTTCGGCGACCGGGGCGGCCGGCGCATTGGCAACCCGCGGCGCAGGGGTAGGGCCGGTAGGGGTGATGTCCATGATGTCCTCCAATCGAAATGAAAACGGGCAGGCCGCGCCGCCGGACGGTTTTCCGGCGTTGCGGGCGGCTGGCGCGGCATTTCAGGTCTTCAAAGCGGTGTGATCCGATTCGAGCGCCAACACGGTCCGATAACAGGTTTAACGGACGGGATTCGGAAAAATTTAGGGTCGCCGATGTCATTTTTTCCAGTCTTCGGCATGGTGTGCCGTTCGCCTTAATCCGGAATAGTCGTCCCTTTTCGTCTCTTTATTGCCCTTTGACAAGAAACGATTCAGGATATGTTCTAGCTGTCCGATACCGCGCACTGCGCAGCACATCCATCGCTGAGTGAAACCATGTTCAACGACAAATCCATACTCATCACAGGCGGCACTGGTTCGTTTGGCAAGAAGTTCATCAAGACCGTCCTCGCGCGCTATTCGCCGCGGCGCGTCATCGTCTTCTCCCGCGACGAGCTCAAGCAGTTCGAGATGCAACAGGAATTCAATTCCCCGGCGATGCGCTACTTCCTCGGCGACGTGCGCGACGGCCAGCGCCTGCGCCAGGCGATGCGCGGCGTCGACTTCGTGGTGCATGCAGCCGCGCTGAAGCAGGTGCCGGCGGCGGAATACAACCCGATGGAGTGCATCAAGACGAACATCAACGGCGCGGAGAACGTGATCAATGCGGCGCTTGAAAACAACATCGAGAAGGTGATCGCGCTTTCCACCGACAAGGCGGCCAACCCGATCAACCTGTACGGCGCGACCAAGCTGGTGTCGGACAAGCTCTTCGTCGCCGGGAATAACATCGCGGGCGGCCATCGCACACGCTTCGCCGTGGTCCGCTACGGCAACGTGGTCGGTTCGCGCGGTTCGGTCGTGCCGTTCTTCCGCAAGCTGATCAACGAAGGCGCGAAGGACTTGCCGATCACCGATACCCGCATGACGCGCTTCTGGATCACGCTGCAGGACGGCGTGGATTTCGTCTTGAAGAATTTCGAACGCATGCACGGCGGCGAAATCTTCGTGCCGAAGATTCCGTCCTCCCGCATCACCGACCTCGCCAAGGCCATGGCGCCGGAACTGCCGATCCGGGTGGTGGGCATTCGTCCCGGCGAGAAGCTGCATGAAATCATGTGCCCGGCCGAGAACGTGAACCAGACGATCGAGTTCGAGGGGCACTATGTGATCCGGCCGGCGATCAACTTCGTGGAAGAAGTCGACTACACCGGCAGCCGCCTGAACGAGGTCGGATGTTATGTTCCCGAAGGCTTCGAGTACGACTCGGGCACCAACCCCGATTTCCTGAGCCTGAGCCAACTGCGGGAATTGGCTGGCGTCGTCGAAGCATGATTCCGTACGGCCGTCAGGACATCAGCGAGGACGATGTACGCGCGGTCGTAGACGTTCTGCATTCAGACTGGCTCACGCAAGGGCCGGCGATCGAACGCTTCGAGCAAGCCGTAGCCCGCTTTTGCGGATCCACATATGCAGTCGCCGTCGCCAACGCCACGGCCGGACTTCATATTGCCTGTCTTGCCGCCGGTCTTGGGGAAGGCGATGCATTTTGGACGTCACCGAACACCTTCCTTGCTTCCGCGAACTGCGGAGTATATTGCGGCGCTACGCCCGGATTTGTGGACGTTGATGCGGGGACGCTCAACATGGATCCCGCTGCGCTGGAACAGCGCCTTGTGCAGGCCCGTGCTGCGCGATGCGTCCCCAAGATAGTGATCCCGGTCCACTTTGGCGGCCAGTCGTGCGATATGGAGCCCATTGCACGCCTTGCGCGCGAATACGGCTTCACCGTGATCGAAGACGCCTCGCATGCCATTGGTGGCCAATACCGCGGTCGGCGTGTCGGCTCCTGCGAATACTCCGATATGACTGTCTTCAGCTTTCATCCGGTGAAGATCATCACGTCCGGTGAAGGCGGGATCGTTCTTACGAACCGCAAGGATTTGTACGACAAACTCGTCTTGCTGCGTTCCCACGGGATGACCCGCGAGGCTGCCCGGATGCAGGGTACGTCGGAGGGGCCGTGGTACTACGAGCAGGTCGCGTTGGGATTCAACTATCGCCTGACTGACATGCAGGCCGCGTTGGGGTTGAGCCAGCTTCAGCGCACGGATCATTTCGTGGCGCGGCGGACGGAGTTGGCGCAACGTTACGGGGAGCTGCTCCGCAATGTCCCTGTGCGAACGCAGGCCTGCATCGCGGAAGCGGTATCGGCTTGGCATTTATACGTCGTGCAGCTCGCGGTCGGTAAATCGTTGCGCTCGCGCCGCGAGGTCTTTGAAGAGTTGCGGGCGCGGGACGTGGGCGTCAACGTGCATTACATCCCAGTCCACCTGCAACCGTACTACCGGCGCTACGGGTTCGCCGCCGGCGACTTTCCCGTAGCCGAAGCCTACTATGCCGCGGCGCTGACGTTGCCGCTCTATCCCGGCCTGAGCGACACGCAGCAGGAGTCGATCGTTGCACATTTGCGCGAGCTGCTCACATGAAGCTCGGCTTGGGAACGGTGCAGTTCGGTCTGTCGTACGGTGTATCGAATGCCGTCGGCAAGACTTCACGCGACATGGTCAAAGACATCCTGACGCTGGCTGTCCGCCGGGGAATCCGCGTGCTCGATACTGCTGCAGGCTACGGCGACAGCGAAGAGGTGCTCGGGAATTTCATCGCCGCCGACGCGCCGTTCCGGATCGTCACCAAGACGGCCGGCAACGCCGCCCCATCGGACCGGCGCAGTGCCTGGGAAAGCGGTTTCGCAGCATCGCTAAAAAAACTCGGCCGCGGACAAATCTACGGTTTGCTCGCGCATCATGCGGACGACCTCACCGGGGCTGACGCGGGAATGATGTTGGACTGGCTGAACACCTTGAAAGCGGAGGGTTTGGTCCAGAAAATCGGTGCGTCGGTGTATACCGCGGCCCAGATCGACGCATTGTTGGAGCACTGCAGCGTCGATCTGATTCAGTTGCCGCTCAGCTTGCTCGATCAGCGGCTGATCCGTAGCGGACATCTCGACAAGCTGAAACGTCGGGGTGTCGAAATTCACGCCCGGTCCATCTTCCTGCAGGGATTGTTCCTGATGGCGCCGGATCGGTTGCCTCCATTCTTCGCGCCGATTCAGGAACACCTCGCAGTATGCCGAGCTTCCTTGGGCGACATGGGGGTCACGCCGCTTGAGGCTGCGCTGGGATTCATGAAAGACATTGCACAAGTCGATGTAGCGCTCTGCGGTGTCAATAACATCACACAGCTCGACGCCATCTGCTCGGCATACGAGCAGAACCGGCACATCGTCGAACCGGAGCGTTTTGCGCTTTGGGATGACACATTCCTCAATCCGGCAAACTGGCCGCGTACTCATTGAGAAGACCCAGATGATTCTTGCCATCCTCCAGGCCCGCACGTCTTCTTCCAGGCTGCCCGGGAAGGTGCTCAAGTCGATCGTCGGCCAACCCATGCTGGCACGGCAGCTGGAGCGGGTCCGCCGATCGGCGCGGCTCGACCGCATCGTGGTGGCGACCAGTACAGATCCCAGCGACGACACAATTGCCACTTTGTGCGCGGACCTGGGCGTGGACTGTTCCAGGGGTAGCCTGAACGACGTGCTCGACCGCTTTTATCAAACCGCGCTTCCTTATCGCCCGCAGCATGTCGTACGGCTGACCGGAGACTGCCCGCTGGCCGATCCGATTCTGATCGACGAAGTCATCGACTTTTATCGCGACGGGAAATACGACCACGTCAGCAATGCGGGCGACCCGCCGACGTTTCCGGATGGTCTTGACGTGGAAGTTTTCCCATTCACGGCATTGGAGGCCGCATGGCATGAGGCAACGCTGCCGTCCGAGCGGGAGCACGTGACGCCTTTCATCTACAACCATCCGGAGCGCTTCAAGCTCGGCCAGTATCGCAACGAAACCGACCTGTCCGCGTTGCGTTGGACAGTCGACGAGCCCGCGGATTTCGAGCTGGTGAGCAAACTCTATGAGGCGTTGTATCCGGCCGATCCAGCTTTTACCACACAGGATGTCTTGCGGCTGCTCGAGCAGCGTCCGGAGTACAAGACCCTGAATACCCAATTCCGCCGCAATGAGGGATATGCAAAGTCAGTCCTCGCCGATGCGGCGTTCATCCAGTTACAGCAAGGAGAATGAACATGTCGGAGCGTTATTTGCATTCCGAGGAAATGCTGCGTCGCGCCCTGGAGACTATCCCGCTGGGTACGCAGACATTCAGCAAGAGCAAGACGCAGTTCCCGCATGGCGTGTCCCCGTATTTCGTCACGCACGGCAAGGGCTGCCGCGTCTGGGACGTCGATGGAAATGAATATATCGACTTCATCAACAGCTTGGCTGCCATTACGCTGGGATATAACGATGAAGACGTGACGAAGGCCGTACGGGCCCAGCTTGACGATGGCGTGATTTTCTCGCTCGCGCATCCGCTTGAGGTCAAAGTTGCGGAGAAGATCGTCGAGATGGTTCCCTGCGCGGAAATGGTTAGGTTTGGTAAGAACGGCTCCGACGCCACGGCTGGCGCAGTGCGACTCGCGCGTGCCTACACGGGCCGCGACCGGGTGGCGGTCTGCGGCTACCACGGCTGGCAGGATTGGTACATCGGCACGACCGCACGCAATCGTGGTGTCCCCAAGGCCACCCGGGACCTCACTCATACCTTCACCTACAACGACCTGGATTCGTTGCGCCGCGTACTTCGGGAATACCTGGGACAAGTAGCGGCTGTCGTGCTCGAGCCGATGAACCTGATCCGTCCCGTAGACGGCTTCCTTGAAGGTGTGAAAGCGCTTGCGCACGAACATGGCGCGCTACTCGTCTTTGACGAAACTGTTACCGGTTTCCGCTATGCCAACGGCGGTGCGCAGGAATACTTCGGCGTGACGCCGGATCTGGCAACGTTTGGAAAAGGGGTCGCGAATGGCTACCCGCTTTCGGTCATTGCTGGCCGAGCTGACGTCATGCGCCTCATGGAAGAAATCTTCTTCTCGTTCACCTTCGGCGGCGAGGCACTGTCACTGGCTGCGGCACTTGCGACGCTGGAGAAGCTGCAGCGCGAACCGGTGCTGAGCACGCTGGCAGAGCGTGGTGCGGATCTTCTGCGGCGCGTGCAGGGACTGATTGACAAACATCGTCTGGCCGATGTGTTCACCTTGTCGGGACACCCCGCGTGGAGCTTTTTGCAGATGCGCGATGCCGGAGGCTATACGGCATGGGAAATCAAGACACTGTTCCTTCAGGAGATGTTCGCGCGCGGAATACTCACCCTGGGCAGCCACAATATGTGTTACGCGCACGGGCCGAACGACATCGACCAGCTTCTCAATGCCTACGACGAAGTGATGCCTATCCTTCGCTCCGCGCTGGACGACCGCAGCCTTTCCGCTATGCTGAAATGTGCGTCGCTGGAACCACTGTTCAAAGTGCGTTAGCGCCGTGAAAGTCGTCGTTCGGTGCGACGCCTCGCATGCTATCGGTTCGGGGCATGTGATGCGCTGCCTTACGCTGGCTGCTGCGCTTCGCAGTCGTGGCAATGAGGTTTCCTTCGTGTGCCGGGAGCTGCCGGGCAATCTGTGCAGCTTTATCTCGAGCCGGGGGTTTGCGGTCCATGTGCTGCCAACTGTGACGTTGCCCCGTGCGAATGCCGACGGTTCGCCGCACGCACAGTGGCTGGAAGCGCCCAGAGAGCTCGACGCGCAGCAGACGGCGTGCATCGTGCAGCGGGAACGGCCAGACTGGCTCGTGTTCGACCACTATGCGCTCGATGCTCGAACCGAGGCGGAGTCGGCAAGATTCGCAAAGCGCTGCATGGTGATCGATGACCTCGCGGACAGGGCGCACGCATGCGACCTGCTGCTGGACCAGAATTTCTACTACGACGCGGCAACCCGCTACCGTGGATTGGTCGCGCCGGCGTGCCGGCAATTACTCGGCCCAGAATTCGCATTGTTGCGCCCGGAATTCGCAGCGCATCGCTTGGGCCGGGAAAGTCGTATGGGCCACGTTAGCCGAGCGCTCGTTTTCTTCGGCGCAGGCGATGTTGGAGGCGGTACGTCGCTGACGCTGGAGGCGCTTGCCCGCCTGGCGAATCGCAAATTTTCCGTTGACGTTGTGATCGGCGTGAACTGCCGGAACAGGGACGTGATCCTGAATCGCGCGGCACAACTGCCGGAGGTGCAGTGTCATGAATTTGTCGATAATTTTGCAGCGATGATGGCTGCAAGCGACCTGTATATCGGGGCGGCCGGAACGACCACATGGGAGCGCTGCTGCATTGGGCTTCCGTCATTGGTCATCGCGGTTGCGAAGAATCAGGAAGTGGCGATTCGCGATCTGGCCCTAGCCGGGACGGTACGCCTCCTTGGAACGATTGGCGACGTCACTGCGGCTACGTTGACGGAGGCAATTCGTTCGGCGGTACAGAATCCAGCTGCCCTGGCGCTGGAGAGCCGCCGCGCAATGGCTCTAGTCGATGGGCTGGGCGCGTCGCGATGCGCCGCGGCGCTGCACGAAATCATTGGAGAGACTACATGAAACCGAAGTACAAGATCGTTCAAGATCCGAGGTATGGATTCCTCCGTGCGGACCCGACGCCGACCGAGGCCGAAATCGAACAGTATTACCGTGAGGAGTTCTATTCCAGCAACCGATTCAACGACTCCGCATTGGACTTGCAGCAGGAGGAACGGGAGTTCTTCGACTGCCGATGGGAAAACATGTACCGGCGTTGCGCGGCGCTTCTTGGTCGGAGTGAATTTTCGCTGTTCGACGTGGGATTTGGTTATGCGCAGGCCTTGCTGTACTTTCGCGACAAGGGCGTGCAGGTCTCAGGGCTCGACCCGGCGCCGCAAGGTGTCGAGTATGCACGGGCACAGGGCCTGGACGTCCACCGCGCCGGCATTGAGGATTTCGGTTGTGTCGGAGAGCGCCGCTTCGACGTAGTGACCATCCTTAACGTGCTGGAGCATCTGCGCGACCCGGCACACACGCTGCTAGACTTGAAAAGTCGTCTGCTGATGCCGGGTGGACTCCTCGTCGTAGAAGTGCCAAACGAATTCAACGATTTCCAGGTTGTGGCCGACCAGGAATACGGGCTAGACCAGTGGTGGGTGTGCCCGCCAACCCACCTCAACTACTTCTCGAACGATAGCCTGAAGAGCCTGCTTGAGCAGTGCGGCTACGAAGTCATTGCAAGCGAGGCATCGTTTCCGCTGGAATTGTTCATGCTGCTCGGTGAGGTGTATGTCGGCAATCCGGACATCGGCAAGGACTGTCATAACCGGCGCGTGAGCTTCGAAGCGCTAATGCGCAAGCATGGGAAGGGAGCCAAGCTGGCGCGCTTTTACGAGGCCCTGGCCGGCCTGAATCTTGGCCGGCAAGTTCTCATGTATGCGCGGCCTAAATCCTGAGGTAGTTGAGGAAGGCGTAGATCATCGGATCATATCGATTCGGCACCCGCTCGTAGTCGAGGAACAGCGCGGCATCCGCAATGTTCCACGACACATGTCCCATCAGCATCAGAATGAAAAGGGTACGCGGCATGGAGATCCGCAGAAACGGTTGCTGGTATTCCGTCCCGGGCGGCAAAGCGGTCACGGTCGGCGAACTCAATGCAAGATGAAAGCGCTCGCCGCTGTCCGGGGTATCGAAGTACCAATGAAAATCAGGATAGTAATTCTTGCGCTCCTGCATTTGCCAAAGGCGGGCGCGGGCCGATTCGAGCAGGCGCAGCACAGGAACGCTCGGGCCGAATTCGAGCCGCTCGTGGTCGTAGATTGCATCGGTTCGCTTTGTGGCGATATACGCTTCGCGATCTTCGTCAGAATGCGTCACGTATGCTGCATCCGGCGACTTGCATTCGGTCGAAAAGTCGAAAGATTGTGCGGAATTCAGAAGGAGCAGGCGCGACGGCAGTGTCGCGGCCTCGAAGGCTTCCACGACCGCGCCCGGGCATGGGGGATGTGAGATGAAGCGATTCAGATCGGCACGGCTGCCAGCTATCGCATACTGGTCGGCAAACGGAACGACAAAAAGCGGTTGAAGGTTTCTTACGGAATCGATGAACGAAGCGAAGCGCATGTTCATGATGCGATTCTTTTCCGCGAGCTTCTCTTCGTCGCTCAGGTTAATGTAGCAGGAGGGGTAGCCGGATCCGCCGGAATACGGGAGGAGTGCCAAATCAACCTTGCCGTAGCGCTCCCGGATGTAGCGCATGCCTTCCGCATAGGGCTGACAGTCATTGGCGTTGTAGATGATGAATCCGTCCCATGCAATCAGCAGAGAAGAGTCGATTAAGCGCGCCATTTCATCGCTTGGGTCTGGCTCGACCATGTCCACAATGAGGCCGGGAACGATCTCTTCGGGATTGCGGGGTTTGATGAGGTGGATCTTGCGGAAGTGAAGCTTGTTCGCTTGCAGAAAGCGGGCAACCAGGTTTGGTTCGCGATCCATCAAGAGTATTTCAGCGTCACGATTGATGTGTGCAAGCGTTCCGGCCGAGCAGTGATCTTCGTGGATGTGCGAAATATAAATATAGTCGATGTGGCCGAGCTGTTCGATCGGCATTGCGACTGGAGGGTAGTGATACCATGAACCGTGGAAGATTCCATCGTCCATCCAAGGGTCGAACAAGATGCGCACGCCCTTGTGCTCGAGCAGCGCGGTCGCTCCGCCAATGTTGGTGAACTTCATGGAAACCTCGGCAAATATCGTCGTTCTGGATCATAGCGCACGACACTACGATGGTTAACGGCATTCGACTCGCGTTGTTTAAGCGAGACCACATCGAGCGAACGTTCAAGTGGGTTTCCGACCCGGCTTTGCGCCAAGCTTTCCTCATGCGCGGACAGCCTACCTGGGAAGGGCATCTTGCTTACTTCGCGGCCGCCTTAAACGATCCGACGCAGCAGGTCTTCACCATCCAGGAAAACGGCGAGCACATTGGTAACTGTGGCTTGAAGCATATCGATCT
Organism: Oxalobacteraceae bacterium OM1; assembly: GCA_004570315.1. GTDB lineage: Bacteria > Pseudomonadota > Gammaproteobacteria > Burkholderiales > Burkholderiaceae_D > Noviherbaspirillum. Next base: position 9,072 of record SPQI01000458.1, read on the forward strand.
CAATAGCGCAGCAGCAGAGCTATGGATCTACCTCGGGCCTGCAGAACGCCGCGGGCGAGGTGCCGGCCAAGCAGCCTTGGCCGAACTGCTGCGCCATGCCTTGCACGAACTGCGACTGCGCCGGCTCGTGTGCCATGTCGCGGCCGACAACTCGAATGCGCTCGCGCTTTACCGACGGCTGGGCTTTGCCGAGGAAGGCACCGCCAGCGGCGAGTGGGGCGAACGGCGCGTGCAGGTAATACGCATGACGCTCAGTGCGAGGAGCACATGAAAGTCGCCATGATGCAGCCTTCGTTCTTGCCGTGGCAGGGATACTTCGAACTGATCCGGCGATCGGATGTGTTCGTGCTGCTGGACGACTTCCAGTTTTCTGCGCAGAGTTATCATCAACGCAATCGCATGTTCGTTGGTCCCGATCGTGTGGACTGGTACACCGTTCCTGTGGCGAAGGCTGGACAGTTCGCGCTGCCGTTGAATCAGGTCCGCATTGATGACCGTACCGGATGGCGCAGGAAGACTTCGGCGCGCTGGAAGCACGTCTATGGGCGTGCGCCTTACTTCCAAGCGCTATATCCGGAGTTGGAACGCTGGCTAAGCACGCCCGCCGCGAGTCTGGCTGAACTGAACATCGGTTTCATAAAGCTGGTCCTGGGCGCGATTGGATGGGAGCGGGAGCTGCGTCGAAGTTCCGATTTCGAGTCGGGAGGCGCTCGCTCCTGGCGCGTCGTCGATATCTTACGGTCTTGTGGCGCAACCGAATATTTTTGCGCGCGCGGTTCCTTTGACTATATGGCCGAGGACGGCCTCTTTCCGGTATCCGGCATCACCGTCAAATTTCAAAATTTTGCGCCGAAGCCCTATACACAGCAGCCTGTTGCGACGGACTTCAAGCCGTTTCTTTCCGTGCTCGATGCAATGTTTTTTATCGGTCCGGAGGAAACCGGGCGTTTGATCGAGCAGGGCACGGATCGATGGTTGGCATGGAGTGACATCGCATTGGTTGAAAGGAATGTAACGTGAAGATAAGACTAGGCACGCGTGACGTCGGAGACGGCTGTCCACCCTTCGTCATAGCGGAAATGTCCGGCAACCACAATCAGTCACTTGCCCGTGCATTGGAAATCGTGGACGCCGCAGCCGATGCTGGCGCGCACGCGCTGAAGATCCAGACGTTCACTGCCGACAGCATGACGTTGGACCTGGACGAGGGCGAGTTCTTCGTCAGTGACAAGAAGAACCTCTGGCAGGGCAGATCGTTGTATGACTTGTATCAGGAGGCGCACACGCCATGGAATTGGCACGAGGCGATCTTCAAACGGTGCCGTGAACGCGGCCTAGCTTGCTTCAGCACGCCATTCGACGAAGCGGCCGTAGACTTCCTCGAGTCGCTCGATGCGCCGTTCTACAAGATCGCATCGTTCGAAAACACCGATTTGCCGCTAATCCGTCGAGTTGCACGAACCGGCAAGCCGATCATCATCTCGACCGGAATGGCGACGCTTGGCGAGCTTGACGAGACGGTGCATGCGGCACGGGAAGCCGGCTGCCGTGATCTCGTACTGCTGAAATGCACAAGCACGTATCCCGCGACGCCGGAAAACACTAACGTGCGGACGATCCCGCATATGCGCGACGCACTCAATTGTCTGGTGGGGTTGTCGGACCACACCATGGGCGTCGGCGTGGCGGTCGCTAGCGTCGCACTGGGCGCCTGTGTCATTGAAAAACACTTCACCTTGCGTCGGGCCGACGGCGGTGTGGATGCGACGTTTTCACTCGAGCCGGATGAGCTGCGTGCACTTGTGATGGAAACCGAGCGCGCCTGGCTGGCGCTTGGAGCTCCCAGTTACGGACCAACTGCGGCAGAACAGGCGTCATTGCAGTATCGCCGCTCTCTATACATCGCAAGCGATCTCCAACCAGGCGACGTTCTGACGCCGGAGAATTTGCGGCGTATCCGGCCCGGACTCGGCTTGCCGCCGAAGCACTACGAGTTCCTGTTGGGTAAAGCCGTCCGCAAGGCTGTCCGCAAAGGGACACCAG
>SPQI01000254.1 GCA_004570315.1 Oxalobacteraceae bacterium OM1
ATCACATCCGCCGCCGACGACTCCACGATCGCCTCGCGATACGCATCCGCCACATTCGCTTCCCGCGTCGCCAGCCAGCGCGACCCGATATACGCAAAATCGGCCCCCATCGCCTGCGCCGCGAGAATCGCATCGCCCGTCGCGATCGAGCCTGACAACGCAATCGGCCCATCGAAGAACTTGCGCACCTCGCCCACCAGCGCAAACGGCGACAGCGTCCCCGCATGCCCGCCCGCACCGGCGGCGACGAGAATCAGTCCATCGACGCCCGCCTCCAATGCCTTCTGCGCATGCCGGATCGAAATCACGTCATGCAGCACGATCCCGCCATAGCTGTGAATCGCGTCGAGCATTTCCTTCGGCGGCGCACGGAGCGAGGAAATGATGATCGGCACCTGATGTTTCACGCAGACCTCGACGTCGTGCGCGAGCCGGTCGTTCGACTGATGCACGATCTGGTTCACCGCAATCGGTCCGACCTTGGCTTGCGGATTCGCCGCCTGATACTCGGCCAGTTCCGCCTGGATCTCGGTCAGCCAGGTATCGAGCAGCTCGGCCGGACGCGCGTTCAGCGCCGGGAAGGAGCCGACGATGCCGGCCTTGCACTGGGCCTTGACCAGCGCGGGTCCGCTGGCGATGAACATCGGCGAGGCGATCACCGGCAAGGTCAGGTTCTGCAGCACGGCAGGCAGGCGGGATGCGGTCATACAGTCTCCGTTGGGTGAAATGTCGTTGCGTTTTTCGCAGGTCGCGATATGATGTTATCAGAAAAAACGCTGTTTTTTGCAGGTCCATTTCAGAGCCCGTTTCCATGGCATCCAAGAAACCCGTCGTCGATTTCCGCCAGGCACAGGAAGACCTGCGCAGCACGCTGCGCCAAGGCATGCTGGACGCCGCCACGCGCCTGCTGACCGAGGAAGGCCCGGCGGCACTGACGGTGCGCCGCGTGGCCGACGCAGTGAACTGCTCGACCACCCTGCTCTACTCGCTGTTCGGCGGCAAGGACGGGCTCGCCAACGAGCTCTATCTCGAAGGCTTCGCGCGCCTGAAGGCGGAATTCGAAACCGCCGCCGCGCAGGCAACGAAGAAGGCCGACAAGGAAGGCCTCGGCCCGCTGCTGCTGCATGCGCGCGTCTATCACCAGTACGCCAAGCGCAACCCGAGCTACTACATGGTGATGTTCGGCGACGCCATCGCCGGCTTCGTGCCGCCGGTCGAGTCGCGCAAGACGGCGTGGGAATCGCTCGCGGTGCTGATCGACACGTTTGAACACTGCATGGAGCGCGGAGCGCTGCCGCGTTCCAACCCGACCGCCGCCGCGCGCCTGCTGTGGGCGGCGATGCACGGGGCGGTGAGCCTGGAATTGAAAGGGTATTACCTGAAGACGGAACGCGCCGACGAACTGTTCGATGCGGCCGTCAACGCTGTGCTGCGTTCGCTGCAGATGGAGCCGGCGCCAGCGCGCGGATGAAGCTGCGCGAGTGCGCGCCGAAGTGGCGCATGAGACCGGCGGTCATCGCGGTCATGTGCTCTTGGACTTGCACCGGCATGGCGGTGGCGACGCTGTAGAGATCGGCCTGCGCTTCGGTTTCGCTCATGGTGTAAGCCGGATCGGAAATGTATTTCGAAGGCAGGCTGTGTTCGAGCACCGCGTCGGTGGCGTCGGACTCGGCATGCGATTCCTGCGTGACCACGCTGCGGATGGCGGCCGGGTTGTACGGCGCATAGCGCGCGTCGGTAGAAGTGTCGCGCGCCGCGCGCAGGAGCGCATCGTCGTCGGCATGTTTGAGATAGGCGGCGCGCATGCGGTTGTATTGGTAGTTCTCCAGCGCCTGGTGGCGATTGGAGACGAGCGTGATGGCATCGGCCTTGGCGCGATGGAAGCCGAGCAGGTCGGCGGTATTGGCCCACAGCAGCTTCGGTGTGCCGACGCCCGGCACGACGCGCGCATGGTAGGGCTGCGTCAGGTCCTGCACGTAATGCAGCGCCCAGCCGGCGAAGCGCCAGCCCCAGTAGGGATGACCGTTGCGGAAGGCGAATTGCGAGAGCGTCTGGTAGAGATGGATGCGGTACTCGGGAAAGGTGCGCTTGAGGAAGCCGGCGGCCTTGTACATGATCCAGTTCTCGTGGAAGAAGCCCATGTGCAGCGGCGCCTGGCTGGAGAATTCGAGCTTGGGACTGCCGAAGGGCTGCTTGCCGAAGCCGTAGACCTTGCCGTAGGGCGTGTCGTTGTCTTCCCACACGCCGAGGTCGAGGCCGTAGTCCGGTTCGTCGGAGGCGCTGGCGACGACTTCGAGCGGCGCGACCGCTTCGCCTTCGCGCAGCTGCAGGAAGAGGATGGTGCGCGCGCTGGTGGCACGGCGCAGCGTGGTGACCTCGGTCCACGGCAGCGCCGGGCGGCCTTGTGCTTCGGTGCCAGGACGCGTTTGCAGGAACAGCGGCAGTTTGGATTCGGGATTGATACGCAGCGCAGCGAGGAAGCGGGCACGCTGCGTAGCGGCGTCGCCGCCCGCACGATAGGCCAATGCATCGGGCCGCGCCGGATACTGCGGCACGTTGGCGCGTGCCCAGGCTTCTTCGTTGGCCAGCACCTGTTCCAGCGCGGGTCCGGCGGCGAGCAGGAAATGTTCGAGGCTTTCGGCCGGCACGGGTGTGGCGCGCGCCACTTCCGGCAACACCGACAAGGCCTGCCAGGTGCCGAGCGCGTGATTGCTCCAGGCGGCGGCCGCACCGGCGGCGCCGAGTGCAAGGATGAAGGCCGCCGTACGAACGACTCGCAGCATCGCTTTTCCCTTCGATAGACGTAGGAACCGAGTATAGAACGAGAGGAGACATCCCATGGATTACCAGTGCATCACCCTAGAGATCGCCGACAAGATCGCCCGTCTGACGCTGGCGCGCCCGGCCGACATGAACACCATGCAGCCGCAGCTCTGGCGCGAGCTCACGCACGCGCTGCAGCGCCTGCAGCGCGAAGCACCCGCACGCGTGCTGGTGATCAGCTCCACCGGCAAGCACTTCACCGCCGGCATGGCGCTGGACGTCTTCGGCAGCGGCATCGCGCTCGACGACCGCAGCGCCGCCGGCCGCGCCAACATCGTGCCGCAACTGACCGACATGCAGCAGGCCTTCAATCTCATCGAGCAGTTGCGCATGCCGGTGATCGCCGCCATCCAGGGCGGCTGCGTCGGCGGCGGGGTCGATATGGTGTCGGCCTGCGACATCCGCCTTGCGACAGCGGACGCCTTCTTCTGCATACAGGAAATCAACATCGGCATGACGGCCGATCTCGGCACGCTGCAGCGCCTGCCCAAGCTGATCCCGGAAGGCATCGTGCACGAACTGGCCTACACCGGCCGCCGCCTGCCGGCACAGCGTGCGCTCGCAGTGGGTCTCGTCAACGAGGTGTTCGAGTCGCAGCAGGCGATGCTCGCCGCCGCGCTGCAGATGGCGCGTGAGATTGCGGAGAAGCCGCCGGTGGCGATCTGGGGCAGCAAGCAGGCGATCCACTATGCGCGCGACCACAGCACGCACGATGCCTTGCAGCAGATGGGCTGGCTGCAGTCCGGTATCTGGCAGACGGGCAATCTCGTCGAGGCCTTCCAGGCGAAGCAGCAGGGGCGCGCGCCGGTTTACACCGACTTGCCGCCGCTGCAATCTTTTGTCGAAGCGGACTACAAGCTGAAGTAACTTGACCGAACGCAAACGGTCCTTGCGGCCCGCTGCGATGCTCAACCAGCAATGGAGGAAATCATCATGTTCCAACCGAAACTCCTGCAAGGCAAACGCATTCTCGTCACCGGCGGCGGCACCGGTCTCGGCCGGGCGATGGCGGAAAAATATCTGTCATTGGGCGCGGACATCTACATCTGCGGCCGGCGTAAACCAGTGTGCGATGAGACCGCGTCCGAGCTGATGGCAGCGCACGGCGGCAGCGTGAAGACCTTCGGCCTCGACATCCGCGATGCCGCAGCGGTCGAAGACATGGTCGACCAGATCTTCGCCGACGGGCCGCTCACCGGCCTCGTCAACAATGCCGCCGGCAACTTCATCTCGCCGACGTCGGCGCTCTCGCCGCGCGGCTTCGATGCGGTGGCGAACATCGTCATGCACGGCACCTTCTACGTGACGCAGGCAGTCGGCAAGCGCTGGGTGGAGATGGCAATGAACGGCCAGTGGACGCCGGCCGATTCCTACCGCAGCGTGATCTCCATCATCGTGACCTGGGTGAAGAACGGCGGGCCGTTCGTGGTGCCGTCGGCGATGAGCAAGTCGGCCATTCACGCGATGACGATGTCGCTCGCCACCGAGTGGGCGCAGTACGGCGTGCGCTTGAATGCAGTCGGTCCGGGCGAGATTCCGACCGAGGGCATGAGCAAGCGGTTGAATCCCGGCGAGGAACCGGGCGCACGTTCGGCGAAAACCAATCCCATGGGCCGCGCCGGCCGCATGGAAGAGCTGCAGAACCTCGCGACCTTCCTCATGGCCGATGGCTGCGATTGGCTCACCGGCCAGGCGATCATGATGGACGGCGGCAACCACCTTGCCACCGGCGGCAATTTCTACGAGCTGCGCTCGTGGACGCCCGAGCAGTGGAAGGAAGCGCGTGAGAGAATCGAAGAGCAGAACAAGAAGGACCGCGCGCAGCGGACCGCATGACAATCCCCGGAGACCCACCCCATGAGCAAAGCGCAAGTCATCGGCGTCGGCATGGTGCCGTTCGCCAAACCCGGCAAGCAGGAACCGTATGAAGTCATGGCCGGCAAGGCCATCCGCAACGCACTGGCCGACGCCGGCCTCGACCTGGCCGACGTGCAGCAGGCCTACGCCAGCTACGTCTACGGCGACTCCACCTGCGGCCAGACCGCGCTCTACAGCGTCGGCATGACCGGCATCCCGGTCGTCAACGTGAACAACAACTGCTCGTCGGGTTCCACCGCCCTCTTCCTCGCGCGCCAGGCGGTGCAGTCCGGCGCCGTCGAATGCGCGCTGGCCTTCGGCTTCGAAGAGATGCGCCCCGGCGCGCTCGGCTCCGCCTGGGAAGACCGCACCTCCCCGCTCGACCTGTTCGACAAGAAGCTCAACGAACTCGCGCCCGACGCGCCGCCCGCGCCCATCGCGCTGCGCGTGTTCGGCGTGGCCGGCAACGAGTACATCAAGCAGAGCGGCGCGAACCCGGACATCTTCGCCAAGGTGGCGGTGAAGACGCGCAGCCATGCCATCCGCAATCCCTACTCCATCTTCACGCAGCCGCTGACGGTGGAAGAAGTGATGGACGCGCCGAAGATCTATCCCGATCATCTCACCCGCCTCGAAGCCTGCCCGCCGTCCTGCGGCGCGGCCGCCGTGATCGTGGCCACCGAAGCCTTCGCGAAGAAGCATGGCATCCGCAATGCGGTGACGATCCGCGCGCAGGCCATGGCCACCGACCGTCCGCAAAGCTTCACCAGCCCGATCGACCTCGTCGGCCGCGACATGACGCGCAATGCCTCGCGCACGGTCTACGAGCAGGCCGGCGCCGGGCCGGAGGACGTGCAGGTGATCGAGCTGCACGATTGCTTCACGCCGAACGAAGTCATCACCTATGAAGCGCTTGGCCTGTGTCCGGAGTTCGGCGCGGAAGGCTTCATCAACGGCGGCGACAACACCTACGGCGGCAAGTATGTGATCAACCCGTCCGGCGGCCTGATGAGCAAGGGCCATCCGCTTGGCGCGACCGGTCTGGCGCAATGCACGGAACTGGTGTGGCAACTGCGTGGCCAGGCGGCCGCACGGCAGGTGTCCGGCGCGCGGCTGGCGCTGCAGCACAACCTCGGCCTGGGCGGCGCGGTGGTGGTGACGATGTACGAACGGCCGGAGGCCTGAGGCCCGGTCTTCAGGGATGCCGGCCGGCCGGGTGCGCGACGCACCAGGCGTCGACCGGCAGACCGCGGCGCCTGGGTTGCTTGTCCGCATAGAGATCGCGGTCGGCGCGGGCCAGCCAGGCGCGCACGTCGGCATCGCCGTGTTCAAGCACCGCATGCCCGATCGACACCGACAGCGTGAGCGCCTCATGCGCCGCGTAGACGGTGTTGCCGCGCACGGCGTCCTTCAGCCGCTGCGCCATCTCAAGGGCGCCCGCCGCATCGGTGGCCGGCAGCAGTACACAAAATTCATCGCCGCCCAGGCGGGCGACATAGTCGGTGCTGCGCAAGGCCCCGCCGATGGCCGCCGCGACGCCCTTGAGCGCATCGTCGCCGGCCGCGTGGCCGTAACTGTCGTTGATGTCCTTGAAGTCGTCGACGTCAAGCATCAGCGCCGAGACCGCGATGCCGGTGCGGCGCGCCAGGTCGAACAGCTGCTGCACCCGATCCATGAAGGCGCGCCGGTTGGGGACGCCGGTCAGCGCATCGGTCAGCGAGAGCTTCCACAGATCCAGTTCCTGCCGGGTGCGTTCCGTGATGTCCTCGAACGAGGTGACCACCGCGTAGGGCCGGTCCATGCCTTCCCGGAACAGCGGATTGGCATTCACGCGCAGCCACACCAGCTCGCCGTCGGGCCGGCGAAAGCCGAATTCCACGTTGCGCACGGGCTTGCCCGTTGCCAGGGCCATGGTGGCCGGATGCTGGTCCGGCGGATACGGCGTGCCATCCTTGCGCACCGTGCCCCAGTCGTGATCGCCGGCGCGCCGGCCGATCAATGCTTCGCGCGAAACGCCAAGCAGGCGCTCGGCGCTGCGGTTGCAGCCGTAGATGCGGCCGGTCCCGTCGAACAGGAAGACGCCTTCGAAGAGCGCTTCCACCACGGTGAGATAGAAGCGGTTCGCTTCGTCGAGCGCGCGCTGCAGGCGGATCTGCTCAGTGATGTCGCGCACCGTGATCGCAGCCCACGGCTTGCCGTCGCCGCCCGGAAAGAGGAACGAGGACAGTTCGGCATCGAACCAGCTGCCGTCGCGGCGGCGAAAGCGCGTCACGCCGGTGGCGAAACCCTTTTCCGTGCGCTCGCGCAGCAGCGCGATGGTGCCTGGGTCTGACATGTCGACGAAATCGCTGCGATGGCATTGCGAGAACTCTTCGGCGGTGTAGCCGAGCAGGCGTTCGGCGGCGTGGTTGGCGCGAAAGCAGCGACCGTCCGGACGCGTGAGCAGCATCGGCTCCAGGCTCGATTCAAAGAGCGTGTAGAACAGCTCGTAGCGGCTTAGCTCGGCAGTCTCCATGGTCCTTCCCTGCTCCGCGCCGCATGCTGCAGCGCAATAAGATCGTCGGAAAGACTAGTGTCTGCAAGCATACATACCGCCACTTGACGAAAATCAACGAGCGTGAGCGGTGGGTACTCGCCAACCTTTCCCCAAGGCGCTTGGAGCGCATCGCATGCGCTCACTCGACGCTAGCCGACGTCCAGCAGGCGGTCGTTCTCGATGCGCGCGACGCGGGCCTTGAGCAGCTGGTCGATGGCCCACTGTGCAAGTTGTTCGTCGGGCCAGCGGAAGTAGTGCCGGTTGATTTCGCGGAACAGGCGCATGCGCCGGAAGGTGGGCAGGATGTCTTCCAGCGGGATCGCCTGGCGGTCGAGCAGCAGGAACTTGAGCAGCACCTTGATCGCGTTTTGCGCATTGCGCACCGGATCGGCGACGAAGTAATCGATGCGCGAATAAGCGCGGGTCAGTGCGCCGGCAAGGTCGGTGAAGGGCGCGCCGTGGCCGGGGATCACGAGGCGCACGTCGAGGGTCGCGATCAGGTCGAGCGTCGCACGCACCTCGGCAAAGCCGCTCTCGCCTTCCAGCTCCGGGAACACGACGCCGAAGCCGTTTTCCCACAGCGCGTCGGCGGAGATGAGGATGCGCTCGGCCGGGCAATACAGGATGAGCGAATGCGGATCGTGACCCGGCGCGGCGAGTGCCTGCCAATCCATGTCGCCCAGACGCAGCGTATCGCCCGGTGCAATCGCCTCGTCGCAGCTGAAGCGCTCGCACTGCTGGCCGGTGTCGAGGTAGCTCAGCGCGTCTTCCTGCCAGGCGCGCACCTTCTCCGCTTCGCTGGCGGGGACGGCGGTGCGGCAGGCATAGCTGCGCTGGAGCAGCGCATTGCCGCCGCAGTGATCGGAATGCAGATGCGTGTTGATGATGCGGTCCAGTGGCCGGCCGGCGAGCGCATGCTGCACCAGGGCCAGCGTCTGCGGCGCGTGGGTGGCGTAGCCGGTGTCGACCAGTGCCGTCTCGTCGCGGCCGAGGAAGAGGACATTGTTCGAGGACAGCCAGCCGCGCTCGAACACGCGCAGGGTCGAAGGCAGCGTCGTTTTTTGCAGCGTCATTTCTTCATCTGGTAGGCGAGCGAAATCTTCGCGAACTCCACCAGGACGTCGCGCGAACCGCCGTTGAAGGTGGTGTAGGCATTGCCGGTGCGGACGATGAGGCGCGGCGGGAAGATCGCGGAAAGGAAGGGAATGCCGATCATCTTCGCGCTGCGGATGTCGCGCCATTCCACCTTGCGGTCATAGAGCCAGGTCTGCGAGATGCCCTGCGCGTTGATGGTGACCGTCGACTTCAGGAACCAGTAATAGCTCACGGCGAGCATGATGGCCGAGCAGCCCAGCAGCGCCTTCACGCCGAAGCTGTATTGCCCGATGGGGAAGTGCAGCGCGATGTTGATGCCGTAGAGCGCCAAGCCGGCGGTGACAAGCGTGGCGAGGACCTTGAAGACGGCACTGTAGGCGGGGCCGGTGACGGCGTGTTCGGGCTGGTAGAAATTCAGTTGCATGGTGCGGTTTATTTGCGTTCGCGCTGCAGGCCTTGCGGCAGTTGTTGCGCTTGCTTGAACAGGTCGGATTGAAAAAACGGGTCGTTGCGCAGCCAGGCCTGCAGCATGTCGGTGGCGTCGAGGCCCCAGAAGGTGCGGCCACCGACGACGGCAGTCGGCACGCCGAACACATTGGCGGCGATCGCTTGCTCGCCGTTGGCGCGCAGCTGTTGCTTGACGTTAGGCGACTCGAGCATCTCGGGTGTTGCGTGCAGCTCCTGCAGCAGTGCGTGCCAGGGTTCGGCATCGGTCGGCAGGTGGCCGTCGCGCCAGACATAGCGGAACAATCGCAGCACGACGTCCTGCGTCGCGCCGAGCGCGAGGCAGAGGCGCAGCAGCGGCAGCGGATTGAACGGATGGTGCGCCGGCGGCTTCATCGGAATGCCGTGCTGGTGCGCGAGCCAGGCGCAATGCTCGAAGGTCCAGGTGCGCTTGACCGGGATTTCGGCCGGGCCGATGTTGCCCCAGTGGTTGAGCAGGCCGGCGAAGAGGATGGGCTTGAAGCGGATGTCGGCGTCGGTCGAGAGAGTGTGCAGCCGCTCCGCCTGCAGGCAGGAGAAGGGCGAAATGAAATCGAAGTACCAGTCGAGCTGCTGCATGTTGTCTCCTCCTTTGCTTGTTGTTCTTTGCCCGCAAGCGGGCACCGTCATGCGCGCATGGTTACCTTTCCCCGTCGTTCCGGCGTGCGCCGGGATGACGGGGAAAGGGAGTATGTGCGTTTGGGCGCATGTACCCGCACGTTACTCGAACAACGCCTCCTGCCGTCGCGCGATCTCCACCCATACCGCCCGCTTCTCCTCATCCGCCGCACCGCCCCACCGCACGATCTCGTCGATGGTCCGCAGACAACCCTCGCACAAGCCCGTCGCCGCATTCATGCGACACACATTGATGCACGGCGACGGCACCGGCCCCGGATCATGCAGTGGATCGAACTGCTTCATACGCCCGCCTTCGCCTTCTTTTCCGCCATGCGCGCGTTGAATTTCTCCGGCGCGATGAGCATGCGCTCATGCGTGCCTTCGGTGATCTTGTCGAGTCCGTCCCAGGCTTCGACGCGGAACTTCACCCGCCGTCCTTCGACCTCGATCACCTCGCCCTGAATCCGCAGCGTCATCCCCGGCGGTGTCGCGGCGAGATGCGTGAAGTTCACCATCACGCCCACGCTCTGCTCGCGCGGCCAATCCACGTACTGCATGATTCCGTTCACGCAAGCCAGCTCCATCATGCCGACCATGTAGCCGGTGGCGAGCACGTCCGGCATGTCGCGGCAGAACGGCGTGTCGTGATAGAGCTGCGGCACGGTGGCGCGCGGCGGCACCGTGTAGGTCCACTCGAAGCGGATGCCGGGTTCCAATGACGGCTTCACGCAACCTCCGCGCGCAGGGCCACGTCGCACACCGGCGCACCGGTCATCGCGACCAGCTGCTGCGGCGTGAGATGGAACACCGCATGCGGATGCCCCGCCGCCGCCCAGACGCCGGGCAGCTGCAGCAAATCCTCGTCGATCAGCATCACGGTCTTCTGCACATGCCCGATCGGACACACGCCGCCGATCGCATAGCCGATCTTCTCGCGCACGAACTTCGCGTCGGCCTTGCCGAGGGGGCCGACGATGGCGGCGACCTTCTTCTCGTCCACGCGATTGGCGCCGCTGGCCACGACCATCACCGCCGCGTCGTCGGACAGGCGGCGGAACACGATGGACTTGGCAATCTCGGCCACCGTGCAGCCAAGTCCGGCGGCCGCTTCGGCAGAGGTCTTGCCTGTTTCCGGCAGCATCACCACCGGCTGGTCGTGACCGAGTTCGCGCAGCAGGTCGGCCACGCGTTGAGCGGAGTCGGGCAAGGGTTGTTGTTGCATCGTCATGGAGTGAGCAGGCCGGCAATGCGCTGCCGCAGCGCGGGCAGCAATTCAAGTTCGAACCAGGGATTCGCTTTCCACCACGCCTGATTGCGCGGGCTGGGATGCGGCAGCGGCAGATAACGCGGCAGGTAGCTGCGCCAGGCCGCGACCGTCTCGGTCAGCGATCGTTTCGGATTGTCCCGCAAATAGAGTTCTTGCGCATAGCGGCCGATGAGCAGCGTGAGCTCGACGTTCGGCAGCGCGGCCAGCACACGTTCGTGCCACAGCGGCGCGCATTCCGGGCGCGGCGGCAGGTCGCCGCTTTTGCCCTTGCCGGGATAGCAAAAACCGGCGGGCACGATGGCGATGCGGCGCTCGTCGTAGAACACCTCGCGATCGATGCCCAGCCAGTTGCGCAGGCGGTCGCCGGACGGGTCGTTCCAGGGAA
>SPQI01000108.1 GCA_004570315.1 Oxalobacteraceae bacterium OM1
CCGGCCGACAGCCGCGGCTACCACGAGACCGAGCACATCCGCACCTATTACCGCACCGCCGCGCTGATGTAGGAGCACGTCCATGACTCTGCTGCGCAAGCGTTCCGACGCATCCGGCCAGGCGCGCAACGCCAATCGTTTTGCCCATCATGGCAACGGCGCATCGCCCGCCACGATGGATCGCCGGGCCTTTCTCATTCGCGCGGGGCTGACTGCAGGCGCCGGCGTGGCCGCGAGCCGGCTGCCGCTGCGCGCCATCGAGCCCGCGCATGCGGACGAGGTCAAGGTCGATCCGAATGCCGCGGTCGAGGTGAAGCACACCGTCTGCAGCCACTGTTCGGTGGGCTGTTCGGTGGAGGCGGTGGTGAAGGGCGGCGTGTGGATTCGCCAGGACACGGCCTTCGATTCGCCGCTCAACCTCGGCGCGCACTGCGCCAAGGGCGCTTCGGTACGCGAGCACGGCCACGGCGAGAACCGGCTGCGCTATCCGATGAAGCTGGTCAACGGCAAGTACCAGCGCATCTCGTGGGACCAGGCGCTCAAGGAGGTCGGCGACAAGCTGCTGGAGATTCGCGAGAAGTCCGGCCAGGACGCGGTGTTCTGGATCGGCTCTTCCAAGCACAACAACGAGCAGTCCTATCTGCTACGCAAGTTCGTGTCGATGTGGGGCTCGAACAACTGCGACCACCAGGCGCGCATCTGCCACTCGACTACCGTTGCGGGCGTGGCCCAGACCTTCGGCTACGGGGCGATGACGAATTCGTTCAACGACCTCGCGCACTCGAAGGCGGTGATGTTCATCGGCTCGAACCCGGCGGAGGCGCACCCGATCTCGATGCTGCATTTCCTGCATGCCAAGGAGCTGGGCGCGAAGATGATCGTGGTCGATCCGCGCTTCACCCGCACGGCGCGCTTCGCGCATCACTACGTGCGCATCCGTCCCGGCACCGACATCGCGCTGGTCTGGGGCATCCTGTGGCACATCTTCCAGAACGGCTGGGAGGACAAGGAATACATCTCGCGCCGCACCTACGGCATGGATGCGGTGCGCAAGGAAGTGGCCAAGTGGACGCCCGACAAGGTGACCAACGTGACCGGCGTGCCGGAGGCCGCGGTCTTCAAGGCGGCCGAGATGCTGGCCACCAACCGGCCGTCGTCGGTCGTCTGGTGCATGGGCATCACGCAGCACCATGTGGGCACGGCGAACGTGCGCGCGCTCTCCATCCTGCAGCTGGCGCTGGGCAACATCGGCGTGGCCGGCGGCGGAGCGAACATCTATCGCGGCCACGACAACGTGCAGGGCGCGACCGACGTTGGCCCGAACCCGGATTCGCTGCCCGGCTACTACGGGATTGCGGAAGGCGCCTGGAAGCATTTCGCGGCAGTGTGGGGCGTGGACTACGACTGGCTGCAGAAGCGCTTCGCCTCGAAGGCGCTGATGGAGAAGCCGGGCATGACGGTCTCGCGCTGGTTCGACGGCGTGCTGGAGAAGGACCAGTTCGTCGATCAGCCGAACACGCTGCGCGCCGTGGTGTACTGGGGTCACGCGCCGAACAGCCAGACGCGCCTGCCGGACATGAAGGCGGCGATGCAGAAGCTCGACATGCTGGTGGTGATCGACCCGTATCCGACCATGACGGCGGCGATGCACGGCCGCAAGGACGGCGTGTACCTGCTGCCGGCGTCGACGCAGTTCGAGACGCAAGGTTCGGTGACCGCGTCGAACCGCAGCATCCAGTGGCGCGAGCGCGTCATCCTGCCGCTGTTCGAGTGCAAGACCGACCATGAAATCATGTACCTGTTCGCGAAGAAGTTCGGCTTCGCGGACGAGCTGTGCAAGAACATCAAGGTGGTCAACAACGAGCCGGTGATCGAGGACATCCTCCGCGAGATCAACCGCTCCTGCTGGACCATCGGCTACACCGGCTGCTCGCCCGAGCGCCTGAAGCTGCACATGCTCAACAAGCACACCTTCAACCCGACCACGCTGCGCGCCGAGTCGGGGCCGTGCAAGGGCGACTACTACGGCCTGCCGTGGCCATGCTGGGGCACGCCGGAACTCAAGCATCCGGGGACGCCCATCCTGTACGACGTCTCCAAGCCGGTCATCGACGGCGGCCTGCCGTTCCGCGCCAACTGGGGCGTGGAGCACAGCGGCGAATCGCTGCTGGCGGCGGACGGTTCGGCCAACAAGGACAGCGAGATCGACATCGGCTATCCGGAGTTCGACCACGTCTTCCTCAAGCGCCTGGGCTGGTGGAGCGAACTGACGCCGGAAGAACAGAAGGCGGCCGAGGGCAAGAACTGGAAGACCGACAACTCGGGCGGCATCATCCGCGTGGTGATCAAGCACGGCTGCGCGCCGTACGGCAATGCCCGTGCACGCTGCAACGTCTGGAACTTCCCCGACCCGGTGCCGGTGCACCGCGAACCGCTGCTCAGTCCGCGGCGCGACCTCGTCTCGCAGTATCCGAGCTACGACGACAAGGCCGCGTTCTGGCGTCTGCCGACGCTCTACAAGTCGGTGCAGTCCGTCGACTACTCGAAGGACTATCCCTTCATCATGACCTCCGGCCGTCTCGTCGAATACGAAGGCGGCGGCGACGAGACGCGCTCCAATCCCTGGCTGGCCGAACTGCAGCAGGCGATGTTCGTGGAGATCAGTCCGGTCGACGCGCGGCGCATGATGGTGAAGACCGGCGAGTTCGTCTGGGTGGAAACGCCGAGCGGCGCGCGGCTGAAGGTGCATGCGATGGTGACGCCGCGCGTGCCCGAAGGGCTGGTGTGGATGCCCTTCCACTTCGGCGGCTGGTGGATGGGCGAGGACCTGAAGGACCAGTATCCGGAAGGTGCGGCGCCGCTGGTGCGCGGTGAGGCCGTCAACACCGGCTGGACCTACGGCTACGACATCGTGACGATGATGCAGGAGACCAAGGTCTCGCTCTGCCGCATCGTGCGAACCTGAAAGGAGCGGCGATGGCTGCCCGCATGAAATTCATCTGCGACACGGAGCGCTGCATCGACTGCAACGGCTGCGTGACTTCCTGCAAGAACGAGCACGAACTGCCGTGGGGCGTGAACCGGCGGCGCGTGGTGACCATCGGCGACGGCGCGCCGGGCGAACATTACATGTCGGTCGCCTGCATGCACTGCACCGACGCGCCCTGCATGGCCGTGTGCCCGGTCGATTGCTTCTATCACACCGAAGACGGCATCGTGCTGCACAGCAAGGACCAATGCATCGGCTGCGGCTACTGTTACTACGCCTGTCCCTTCGGCGCGCCGCAATTCCCCGACACCGGCGCCTTCAACCATCGCGGCAAGATGGACAAGTGCACCTTCTGCGCGGGCGGCCCCGAAGCGGACAACAGCGAGGACGAGTTCAAGAAGTACGGCCGCAACCGCATTGCCGAAGGCAAGCTGCCGGTGTGCGCGGAGCAGTGCGGGACCAAGGCGCTGCTGGGCGGCGAGGCGAACATCATCGCTTCGATCTACAAGCAGCGCGTCGAGAAGCGCGGCTACGGGCCGGAGCTGTGGGGCTGGGACATTTCCTATACGCCGAAGAACGGCAAGCCGATCGAGATCAAGGGCGACGGGCCGCGCGTGAATCAGCAGCTGCGCAGCCACCAGAACAATCCCGGGGAGCTGCCGACATGACGCTTGCACGTCTCGCTCTTCTCGCATTGCTGCCGCTCGCGCTGGCGGGCTGCCTCGAAGTCGAACAGCACCCGGTGTGGCGCAACGGCGAATACGACGGCAAGCCCGACCAGCTGCCGCAGCAACGCAATTTCCATGGCGACCGGCTGGCATGGAATGCGGCGATATCCGACCGCAACCAGCGTCAGAACGAATACAACCGGACCCGCGACTAGCCGGAGGCCTTATGCGCGACCGCAATCCTTTTCCGCCGTCCCTCATCCGACTTCTGCTGCAGTGGCTGGCGGCGTTCATGCTGATGTCGCTGGTGCCGACGCTGCAGGCCGCCGTGCCGAACGAAAGCGCGAAGCCGGCCTATGCCGAAGAACAGACCGTCCTGCAGACCGAGAAGGATCAGCCGGAGCCGGGCTTCGGTTCCGCGAAATCGGGCCGCACCCACTTCGACCGGCACTTCATCATCCCGCCGGGCTTCATGCCCGAACAGGACCTCATCCTCCAGCGCGGCGGCAACACCTGGCGGCTGCTGCGCAACGGTCCGTTCGCCACCTTCGCCGGCATCGTGCTGCTGGTGGTGCCGCTGCTGATCTTCGGTTTCTACCAGGCGGTGGGACCGGCGCGGCTGCAGGTACCGGAGACCGGGCGGCAGATTACGCGCTTCAGTGCGTGGGACCGGCTGGTGCACTGGTCGACCGCGATCGCCTTCATCGTCATGGCGATCACCGGCGTGATCATCCTGTTCGGCAAGAAGCTGCTGCTGCCGTGGATGGGGCATGACATCTTCTCCTGGTTCGCGGTGATCTCGAAGACGCTGCACAACTTCGTCGGCCCGCTGTTCATCGTGGCGTCGCTGATCATGTTCTTCACCTACCTGCGGCGCAACGTGTTCCAGAACTACGACTGGCACTGGATCAAGCGCGGCGGCGGACTGGCTTCGCACGAGCATGTGCCGGCCGGCTACTTCAACGCCGGCGAGAAGGTATGGTTCTGGCTCGGGGTCACCGGCCTCGGGCTGCTGATGTCGGTGACCGGCCTGATGCTCGACTTCCCGTACTTCAAGAACATCGGCGAGAACCTCGGCATCACGCGCTACCTGCTGCAGATCGCCGACTACCTGCATCTGCTCGGCGCGACCTTTTACATCGCGGCGGCCATGGGCCACATCTACATCGGCACCTGGGGCACGCCCGGGGCCTATCACGCGATGCGTCACGGCACGGTCGACGAGGCGTGGGCGCGCAGCCACCACGAGCTCTGGTACAACGACCTGGCCAGCGGCGGGCACGACACGCCGCCGCTGCCGCCGGGCGCCACCACCTATCCTCCGCGAGCCTGACATGAGCACACCACGCCACCTTGCCTTCACGGGCTTTGGCCTCTTGCTCGCCTGCGCCATGCTGGCGGGCTGCGACCGCGGCGGCGACGGCGCGGCCGCGAACACAGGCGCCCGGCAGACGCATTTCCCGGGACAGATCACCGCCGGCGGCAGCACCAGCGGCGAGGTCCTGGCCAAGAACTCGGCCCAGACCGCGAACATGGCGGGCGGCACGCCGGGCATTCCGAAAGGCTCCGGCGGCAATACCGGCGGCGCGGGCAATGCGCCCACGTCCACCTCCGGCGGCGAGACCACCCGCGGGCAGGCGCCGGGACAAGGCGTGGCCGGCACGCCCAGCATTCCGGGCGGTGCGGAAGGCAATGCGGGCGGCACGGCCATGGGCGGCACGACGCCGTCCGAGGCGTCCACCAAGACGGCGCCGCCGCAGGGCCAAGGCAAATAGGAGAGGCAGATGAAGATCACCCGCTTGCAAGGACTCGTCACGCTGACCTCGCTCGGCTTCGCGCTGGCGGCCGGCGCGACACATGCGGCCCTGCCGGCGCCGACGCCCGAAGCGCAGCAGGCTGCCGCGAAGAAGAAGGCGGACGCCGATGCGCAGGCCGCGAAGGAAAAGGAGCAGCTCGGCGCGTCGATGGAAAAAGTGGCCGGCTACTGGCGCGAACGCGCATCGAGCAGCGGCTGGCAGACCCATCCGCCGGTGGCCGTAGCGGCTGCCCAGGCCGGTCAGTCCGGCACGCCGCAGAGCAGCAAGCCGCCCGAAGCCACACAGCAGCCGCCGATCCGCAGCGAGAAGGCCGGCACGGCGCCGCCCAGCCGCGACGTCAAGCCGGACAACCCGATCTCGGTGCGCGAGACCGGCCCGAATACCAAGTAAGCGAAGTCAGCCCAGCAAGGAGCGTCCGGTGCGCCTCGCCAGCCTCGACATTGCCGTGCTCATGCAGCGGCGCCGCGTGAAGCACCCGTGGGCCGACGACGCATGGTCGGCGGTCGGCGTGGTGCGCAACCATGGCCAGCTGCCGCCGGTGCAGCAGCTGGAATCCGCCCCCGACCAGGAGTACTACCTCGTGTCGGGACTGGAGCTCGGACTGTACCCGGACGAGAACGACGGCTACTACGAGAACTGGGTCGCGCCCGAACCGAAGGTCTTCGTGATGTGGCGCATGGAGGAGGGCAGGGCGGTGCCGGTGCTCGCCTCGGTCAGCTACGTCGAAGGCACGCGCATGTTCGATTCCGGCGAGCGCGCGGATGGCGTGCCGATGCCGGGCGACATCCATGCCTGGCTGGGGGAATACCTGGCCGCGCATTACCAGCCAATGGAACGGAAGGGGCGGCAGCACGGGTAGCCGCGCCCTGCAGCGCCGGAGGATTGACATAGCGCAACTCGTTCTTGCGTCTCGCGTAAGATGCTGCCCTGTTCCTCCTCGCTCATCGACGACCCGTGCAAGACACATCGCAACGCCTGCCGCATCTCGACGGCATCCGCGCCCTGGCGGCGCTCTGGGTGGTCCTCGGCCACAGCCATCTCTATGCGCTCGGCTGGACCAGCGGTTCCACCCCACTCGGCAAGGCGCTCGATGTGCTCTTGTACCTGCATCTTGCCGTCGACGTCTTTCTCGTCCTGTCCGGCTTCTGCCTCGCACTGCCGGTCGTGCGCAACGGCTACCGGTTGAACGTGCCGGTGGGCGACTATCTCTGGGGACGCGCCGCCCGCATCCTGCCGCCGTATTACGCGGTCCTGCTGCTGCTCCTGCTGGTGAACAGCATCGTGCCGATCACTGTCTGGAGCCGCCATGCGGCCGGACTGACGCAGGACCTGCCGGCCGGTGTGCTGTGGTCGAACCTGCTGCTGCTGCAGGACATCTTCCCGACCTACAACCAGATCAACGGTCCGTTCTGGAGCATTGCGACGGAGTGGCACCTCTACTTCCTGTTTCCGCTCATCGTCGTGCTGTTGCGGCGGATCGGCGAGGCCAGCCTGATGGTGCTCGGCGCGGCGCTCGCCGCGCTGCTGGTGCGCGCCGATGCCACGCTCGGCATCGCGTCGCCGGCCTTCCCGATCATGGTGCCGCATCCCCCGCATTACATCCTGCTGTTCCTGCTCGGGATTGCGTCCGCCTCGCTGGCATTCGGCGGGCACGGCGGCGCGTCCAAGGCGAGGCCGGCCGTGGCATGGGCGACGATGGCCCTGCTCGGGATTCCCTTGCTCCTGTTGTTGTATCGGTGGCGGATCGTGGACGCCAGCAACGTCCACGTGTTCGAGGACCACTATCCCATCCTCGATGCCTTGACCGGCGGCGTCACTGCCGCAGGTCTCTGGGGCTTGGCGCAGCTGCCGGCGCAGGCATGGGCGCGGCGTGTGCTTGCGTGGCGTCCGCTGGTGTGGATCGGCGGATTCTCGTATTCGCTGTACCTGGTCCACAACCCGGTGCTCGCCGCGGTCTATCGCTGGATACAGCTCTCGAAGGCCGGCACGCTCGCGCCGAGTCTTCAATTCGCGCTGCTGGTGGCGGCGGGCGGCGGGGCGAGCCTCCTGCTCGCCTGGGGCATCGGCCGGGTATTCGAAGTGCGCGTGACGCGCGCGCTGTCGCCGAAGCGCTGGCGCGCGGCGCGCGTTCAGACAGGCTCGGCGGCAATCACCTGAGTCTGCCGCGCCATCACTGCGTGCGCGTGACCGACTTCACGACCACTTCGTCGACCGGCACGTTCGGCTGGCCCTGCTGCACGCTGGTCGGCACGCCGCCGATCGCATCCATCACGTCCAGGCCCTGGACGATCTTGCCGAACACCGCATAGCCGGGGTTCGTCGCGTTCTGGTAGTCCAGCGTCGGATTGTCGGCGAGGTTGAAGTAGAACTGCGACGTCGCCGAGTTCGGTTCGTCCGTGCGCGCCATCGCCAGCGTGCCGCGCAGATTGCTCAGTCCCTTGTTGGTCTCCAGCGCGATGGCCGCCTGTTCGCCCGTCTGCGGCGTCAGGCCGGACACGAAGCCGCCGCCCTGGATCACGAATTTCGGAATCACGCGATGAAAGAGCGTGTTCGCGTAGAAGCCGCTCTGCACGTAGCGCAGGAAGTTGTTGACCGTGACCGGCGTGGCGTTGGGATTCAGTTCCGCGACGATGTCGCCCTTGGATGTCGAGAACGTGACCTGCGGCGCGGGGACGTTAAAGGTTTTCGTATAGACCACAGTGCCCGCGCCGTCCAGCACCTTGACCGGAATATCGCCGCTCACGGTCAGGATGCAGCGGATGCCGAGCTGGGTCGAGGTGGAGACAAGCGTCACTTGCGAGACGCAGTTCGGAATGTCGGCCTTCAAACCCTGGTTGCCGACGACGCTGCCGGAGAAGGCGAAGTTCGCGACCGTGCCGTAATGCAGCGGCGTGGAGGAGATGTCGAAGACCGCGGAGGTGTCGCTGCCGCCGCAGCTGGCGAGCAAGGGCAGGCAAAGCAGGGAGAGCCAGTATTTCATGAAAGACAAGAGGACGGTTGGGGAAGCGGCGCGCTGATCGACCCGGCGCGCCCGGGGAAACTGCGAGTGCGCATTGTCGCAGAAACCGGCTGTCGGATTCAGCCGTCGCGCGCGGCTGATGCAGGCGCGCCACGCCATCGATGGCTGCGGCCGGGGAGTTGAGGTCTAATGGCGCTTCTCGACGCTCCTCTCGCCTGCCCAATCGACGCACTCGCTACTTGCCACTATGACCATCCGTACAATCCTCCACGTCGGCCCCGGCCACCGCAACAACGGCGCGCGCCTGCCCGAGCCGCTCGCGACGCCCGAGTGGCGCGAGATCCGTCTCGACATCGATCCTTCTAACGAGCCGGACATCGTCGGCTCGATGCTCGACATGCCGGCCGTCGCCGACGCCAGCGTCGATGCCGTGTACTCCGCCCACAACATCGAGCATGTGTATCCGCATGAGGTCGGGCGCGTGCTGCAGGAGTTCCTGCGCGTGCTGAAGCCGGGCGGCTTCCTGCTGGTGACATGCCCCGACCTGCAGACCGTGGGTGCGCTCATCGCCGAGGACAAGCTGACCGATCCGGCCTACATGTCGCCCGCCGGGCCGATCACGCCGCTCGACATCCTCTACGGCCACCGGCAGGCGCTGGCGCAGGGCAACCACTACATGGCGCATCGCTGCGGCTTCACGCTCAAGGTGCTGTTCGCCACGCTGCAGGTCAACGGTTTCCAGGGTGTGCTGGGCAAGCGGCGTCCCGCGGCGTTCGATCTCTGGGCGCTGGCCACGCGCGGTCCGATGACGGACGATGCGCTGCAGGCGCTGGGAGCGCTCTACCTGCCGGCGTAGACGCGTGACAATTTCGAGACAAGCGTTCCCGTTTTTGCTGGAACAATGCTCCGTTTCGAAGCGCCACCCAACGGTTTCCGAGGCGTCCATCGCGGTTTTTGCATTTCGGCCATAATTGCGTCCCTTGCATTGTGTCCCTGGCATTGCGTCTTTTGCATTGCGTCCTTTGCATAAGTCGCCCGCCATTCACGCGTTCCCGCGCCTCGCATTCCTTTCAACGCTACGCTCGTCATGCCCAAGGTTTTTCCCGATGCCACGCTGACCTCATTTTCATCACGACCGGCGCGCACCGGCCGGCTCGATGCCATCCAGCGGGCCGCATGGGAAACCTGCCCGGCCTGGCTCGCCTGCGCGGCGGGACTCATCCTCGCCGTGCTGTTCATCGGCTACACCTATCCGCTGTCCTTCCTGTCCGGCCACGGTGAGTACTTCGAAGGCTCGGACGCAGCCCAGCATGTCACCGGCTGGCTGCTCTACGTGCAGGATGCGTGGCACTTTCCGCTGACGAAAACCGGACTGCTCAACAGCCCGGCCGGCGTCAGTATCGCCTTCACCGACAGCATCCCGCTCGCTGCGCTCGTCTTCAAAAGCCTGCGCGGCCTGCTGCCGCCCGGCTTTCACTATTTCGGCGGGTGGCATGCGCTCGCTTACCTTGGCCAGGGCGCTGGGGCCGTCGCGCTGGTGCGCGCACTCGGCGTGCGCCATCTCGCCGGGGCCGTGGCGGCGGCCGCGTTCGCGCTCATGTGGCCGCCGCTGCTGCATCGCATGGGGCATACCTCGCTCATGACGCACGGCGTGCTGCTGTTCGCACTGGCCGCCTATTTCGCCGGTTGCCGGCAGACGCTCTCCGTCCGTGCCGCCGGCGGCTTGCTCATCGCGTTGAGCATCGCCGCCCTCGCGATCCATCCCTACCTGTTCGCGATGTGCTTCCCGATCTGCATCGCCTTCCTGCTGGACGCGTATGTACGCCACGCAGGCTGGCGCGGCGCGGCCGTCATGGCATGCGCGGCCGTGGCCGGCGTGCTGGCGCTTGCCGGACTGCTCGGGTACTTCGGCCATGGCAGCACCGTGACCGACGGCTTCGGCGCCTACTCGATGAATCTCGCCAGCCCGTTCTGCGGCGGCCGTCTCGCGCTGTGCGAAGGGATGAAGGATGCGGCGCAGGGCGAGGGGCTCAATTATTTCGGCGGTGGTCTTCTGCTGCTCCTGCCGCTGGCGGCATGGATGGCGGTGCAGCGACGCAGCCTGCCGATCCGCCGGCACGCCGCGCTGGCCGTGGTGCTGATCGGGATGGCGCTGTATGCGCTGTCCAACCAGGTCTATGCCGGCCATGCGCACCTGCTTACGTACCCGCTGCCGGCAGCGGCGCAATGGATCACCGGCACGTTCCGCGCAAGCGGCCGGTTCTTCTGGCCGGTCGGCTATCTCGTCATGGGGCTCGTCGTGGCGACCGTGCTGCGGCGGCCGTCGTGGCCGGTGCTCGCGCTGGTTGCGGGCGCGCTCGGGCTGCAATGGTTCGATACCGCGTCCTGGCGCGACTACGACCGCAGCCTCGCCGCCAAACCTTCCAAAGCCGACCTGGCGGCATGGCAGCCGCTCATGGCAGGCGTCGAGCGCATCAGCCTGTATCCGGTCTTCGGATGCGGCAACTTCGATGCCGAAAGCTATGTTTTCTTCCAGCGCCTCGCCGCCCGTTACGGTATGCCGATGAACACCGGCTACGTGGCGCGTCCGGGCGCCGACTGCCGCGCTGAACGGCAACC
>SPQI01000463.1 GCA_004570315.1 Oxalobacteraceae bacterium OM1
GTGGAAGGGGCAGCGCGGCGCGTTCACCGGAATCTGATGATGATTCACGCCGAGGCGGTAGCGTTGCGCGTCGCCGTACGAAAACAGGCGGCCCTGCAGCATGCGGTCCGGTGAGAAGCCGATGCCCGGCACCACGTTGGCCGGCGTGAACGCCGCCTGCTCGACTTCCGCGAAGTAGTTCTCCGGATTGCGGTTCAGCTCCAGCACGCCGACTTCGATCAGCGGATAGTCGGCATACGGCCATACCTTCGTGAGGTCGAAAGGATTGATGCGGTAGGTCGCCGCGTCGCGCTCCGGCATCACTTGCACGCACATCCGCCACGCCGGGTAATTGCCCTGGGCGATGTTGTCGAACAGGTCGCGCTGCGCCGATTCGCGGTCGCCCGCCACCACTTTCGCGGCTTGCTCGTTGGTCCAGTTCGCAATGCCCTGCAGCGACTTGAAGTGGAACTTCACCCAGAAGCGCTCGTTGGCGGCGTTGATGAAGGAGAAGGTGTGCGAACCGAAGCCGTGCATCTGGCGATAGTTCTGCGGCAGTCCGCGGTCGCTCATCAGGATGGTGATCTGGTGCAGCGATTCCGGATGGCGCGACCAGAAGTCCCAGGCCGCGACCGGGTTGCGCAGGTTGGTCTGCGGATCGCGCTTTTGCGTGTGGATGAAGTCGGGGAATTTCAGCGGATCGCGCAGGAAAAACACCGGCGTGTTGTTGCCGACGATGTCCCAGTTGCCTTCCTCGGTGTAGAACTTGACGGAGAAGCCGCGCACGTCGCGCTCGGCGTCGGCCGCGCCGCGCTCGCCGGCCACGGTGGAGAAGCGCAGGAACAGGTCGGTCTTCTTGCCGACGTGGGAGAACAGACGCGCCTTGGTGTACTGCGTGATGTCCTGGGTGACGGTCAGCGTGCCGTAGGCGCCGGAGCCCTTGGCATGGACGCGGCGTTCGGGAATCACTTCGCGGTCGAAGTGGGCGAGCTTCTCGAGGAACCAGACGTCCTGCAGCAGCATCGGACCGCGCGGACCGGCAGTGAGGGAATTCTGGTTGTCGGCGACGGGGGCGCCGGCGGCGGTGGTCAGGCGGGACATGGGGCTCTCCTTGGCGTTATTGAAATTGATTGCGTGTCAATGAATTGCGTGCAAGGAGAGTGTGGCGAAGAAAGCCTGATCCGGGAAATTGATTGTCTGGAATAAAGCGATAGGCAGCCGGACTATCGATGCGATAGTCCGGGCCGATCAGCTACTCGATCGTGACGATGAAGGACTTGGTCAGCCCGAAGAAGCGCTCCGACGAGATCTTCGCCGTCGGGAACAGCTCGCGCAGCTGCGAACGGCTCAGCAGCCGGGTGGTGCGCAGCATCTCGTCGATCTGCGCCTGCGTCGGCTTGGCGACGAGGCCCCACAGCGAACAGCGGCGCATCAGCTTGCGGGCGACGCCGAAGGGCAGCCACTGGATGCCGCAGGCCATGTAGTGCGGCTCGATGGGAAACCACTTGTTCGGCGTCTGCAAATAGAGCTTGCGGGCGCAGCGCATCGCTTCGGCGGCGAAGCGCTTCTGGTCCTCGAAGCCGCCGACGTGCTCGATCACCGAGTTGGAAAACGCGAGATCGAATTGCTTGTCGGCGAACGGCAGGCTACGGGCGTCGGCGCGCTCGAAACGGAAGCCGTGCCGCAGCACGATGTCGCGATGGTCGTCGTCGATATTGACCACGGTGAGGTTGGGCCGACCGGGAAAATCTTCCGTCCACCACGACACCGTGCCGCCGAGGTCGACCACCGATGCGCCGCGCGCTGCCTCCGGAAAGCGGCGCACGAAGGCGCGCTTGCGGCGCGGACGGAAGTAGCTCTGGAAAATCGCGTAGACGCGATGGATGGGATAGACGTAGGACTTTGGTGCATCGGTGACGACGCGCAGCTGCGGCGGCTGGGCGGTGGTCGTTGTGATGTCAGGTGCGGTGGGCGCCGCATCGGCGTCCTTGTACGCGAGGTTGTCTTGCGGTGGAACGGCCATCGTGCTGTCTCCCTGTGTGTTGGTATGAAGCGAAGGACAACGGTGTTCGGTGCAAAGGCAGTCTCTCCCCGACCCGGCAAGGCTTGCGCACCTCGGCATCGCCGTACGCGGCCACTACGAGTCGATCAAAAGCCGATACGAAAAGTATCAGAGACGCCGCGCGGTCAAGATGTTGCCGTCGCGCGGAATTGAGTCCGCGCAACCGTTCTGCCGGCCGGCAAGATGCAAGGAGGAAAGCCATGCGCCGCGTGGGCGCATGGCAAGGCGGGATTAGTGGATGGAGGAGCGGGTGGCGTCGGTCTGCGCGCCGGTGCTCTGCATGGCGCCTGCGTGTTGTCCCTGGTAAGCCGCCACTGAGCTGTGGTTATCGACGAACTCGTGGAAGCCGCACACCTTGCCGCTGCGGATCGTGAAGAGATGCAGCCAGTTGCTGCCGAACTCCTCGCCGGTCGCATTCACGCGCCAGCTGTAGTGTCCGCATGCCACCACGCGGTCGCCCTGGCAGATGTAGTCGTCGGGCTGGAACTGCAGCGGTGTCTGCGACTGGCCGAGGTCGCGGAAGAAGTCGGCGACCGCATCGACGCCCTGCCGCCTGCCGGAGAACGTTGCGCCTTCCGTTTCCGGAATGTCCCACGCGATGTCCGGCGTCATGTAACCCAGCAGGCGCTGGATGTCGCCCTTCATGAATGCGTCGTAGCACTGCTGCACCAGGCCGATGTTCGCTTGCTCATCCATGATCGTTCTCCAACTGTCGTTGATCGGAAAATCAGTATCGGATTCGGATGGCCATAGTTCAATGCCGTGCCGGAAAGTCTGTGCCCGCGCCTGCCGCGCGTATCGCACGCAGGCTTGAGCGCCCACAAATGCTGCGCAGCGCACGGCGCGCCGGCCGCGTGCGAGCGGCGTAGCATGCTCATCGCTGGAGGAAAGGGGACAGACTTTCCAAGGAGCGGATCATGAATGAACAGGAACTGGTGGATCGGGTGAAGCGCGGCAACGCGATGTTTTCGTCCGGCGACATCCAAGGCCTGGTGGCGACGTTCGCCGACGACATCGAATGGGTAATGCCCGAGATCGATGGCGTGCCGTATGCGCATACTTTTCGCGGCAAGCAGGAAGTGATCGAATTCTTCCGCAGCTTCAGCCAGAACATGCAGCTCTCGCGCTACGAGATCCGCAAGTTTGTCGCCCAGGGCGATACGGTAGTCGGGCTGGGGTATTACGCCGGCGTCGCGATTCCGACGGGACGGCCGCTGGAAGGCGAGCTGGTGCACCTCTACACCTACCAGGGCGACAAGCTGATCCGCTTCCAGCAGTTTGGCGATACGGCGGCCGCGCGGGATGCGTTCCAGCCCATGCATCAGGCGGCCGGACAGCAGCCCGGCGCGCACACGATGCATTGAGGATGTTGCGCGGTCAGCCGCCCTTGCGCGCGCCGCGCGACAGCAGCGCGTGCAGCAGGATGGCGCCGAAGGTGGCGGTGCCGATGCCGCCCAGCGAGAACTGGCCGAGCTTCAGCGTGAAGTCGCCGGCGCCGAGCACCAGCGTGACGGCGGCGACGATGAGGTTGCGGTTGTCGGCGAAGTCGACCTGGTTCTGCACCCAGATGCGCGCGCCGGAGACGGCGATCAGGCCGAAGACCACGATGGAGACGCCGCCGAGCACGGCGCCCGGGATGGTCTGGATGATCGCGCCGAACTTCGGCGAGAAGCCGAGCACGAGGGCGATGACCGCGGCCACCACGAAGACCAGCGTCGAATAGATCTTCGTCACCGCCATCACGCCGATGTTCTCGGCATAGGTCGTCACGCCGGTGCCGCCCATGCTGCCCGACAGCATGGTCGCCACGCCGTCGCCGAGGAAGGCGCGGCCCATGTAGCGGTCCAGGTTCTGGCCGGTCATGGCGCTCACCGCCTTGATGTGGCCGAGATTCTCAGCGACGAGAATGATGGCCACCGGGGCGATCAGGAACATCGCGTCCGCCTTGAACTCGGGCGCCACGAATTTGGGCACGCCGAACCAGGCTGCATTCGCCACGATGGCAAAGTCGATCGGCTTGCCGAGGCCGGCGCCGTTGGTGAGCAGCGCGTAGATCACGTAGGCCAGCAGCAGGCCAACCAGGATCAGCAGGCGCTGCACCATGCCGCGTGCGAACACCGCGACCAGGCCGACGCACAGCACCGTCATCAGTGCCATCCAGGCATCGAACATGTTGGAGGTCGCGCCCTTCACCGCGATCGGCGCGAGGTTGAGGCCGATCACCGCGACCACCGCGCCGGTCACCACCGGCGGCATCAGCGTCTCGATCCAGCGCGTGCCGACCGCCGACACCAGCAGGCCGATCAGCGCATACAGCGCGCCGCAGGCGATGATGCCGCCTAGCGCGACGGCGATGTTGGGATTCGGGCCCTGCCCGGCATAGCCGGTGGCCGTGATCACCAGGCCGATGAAGGCGAAGCTGGAACCGAGATAGCTGGGCACGCGGCCGCCGACGAAGACGAAGAACAGCAGGGTGCCGATGCCCGACATGAAGATGGCGAGGTTGGGATCGAAGCCCATCAGCAAGGGCGCCAGCACGGTCGCGCCGAACATCGCGACCACGTGCTGCAGACCCATCGCGATCGTCTGCGGCCAGGGCAGGCGCTCCTCGGTGCCGATGACGGCGCCCTGCCCGTCGCCCGCGCCCTGCCTGACCCGCCATTGCGGAAAATATCCAGCCATTCTGTTCTCCCAGGATGATTATGGTTGTGCGAAAAAAAGCGGCCTATTGTGGCATGAAGTAATCTATCGGACATGCCCTCCCATTGACGATTCCAGCCTTAACGTTAAAGCGCCCCCATGAAACAAGACCCCCGCTTTCCCAACCTCTTCATCCTCAACCACCCGCTGATCCAGCACAAGCTGACCCACATGCGCGACCGCGAGACTTCGACGCGCACCTTCCGCGAGCTGCTGCGGGAAATCACCCTGCTGATGGGCTACGAGATCACGCGCGACCTGCCGCTGACCACCATGCGCATCGAAACGCCGCTGCAGCCGCTGGACGCGCCCGTCATCGCCGGCAAGAAACTGGTGGTGGTGCCGGTGCTGCGCGCCGGCATCGGCATGAGCGACGGCCTGCTGGAGCTGGTGCCGTCGGCGCGGGTCGGCCATATCGGCGTCTACCGCGATCCGGACACCCACATGCCGGTGGAATACCTGGTGCGCCTGCCTGACCTCGCCGAGCGCACCTTCATCCTGTGCGACCCCATGCTGGCGACCGGCAATTCGGCCGTGCATGCGGTGGATGTGCTGAAGAAACGCAACGTCACCGGCGCGCAAGTGATCTTTCTGGCATTGGTGGCGGCACCCGAGGGCGTGGAAGTGTTCCAGAAGGCGCATCCGGACGTGAAGGTCTACGTCGCCTCGCTTGACTCGCATCTCGACGACCACGCCTACATCATTCCCGGCCTGGGCGACGCGG
The DNA here is from genome assembly GCA_004570315.1 of Oxalobacteraceae bacterium OM1. GTDB lineage: Bacteria > Pseudomonadota > Gammaproteobacteria > Burkholderiales > Burkholderiaceae_D > Noviherbaspirillum. The sequence continues at coordinate 5,466 of SPQI01000463.1, forward strand.
GCGACCGCCTGTTCGGAACGAAATAAGCCTTACCGCTTGCGTGCGCCGGCGAGCTGGCCGCGCAGGTCGTCGGCCACCGGGATCACGGCGAGCAGCGTCAGCAGGAAGGCCAGCGGCACCGCGGCCATGAAGCCGACGTGCTTGAAGCCGAGCGCCCCGGCCACGCCGCCGACGAAGAACAGCGCGACCAGGCTGCCCAGCATGCGGATCTTGTCCCGGTTGCCATAGACCGGCGCATGCTGGCTTGCTCCTTCGCGATTCCAGTAGAGCAGCTTGCCGACTTCGATGCCGATGTCGGTAATCATCCCCGTCACATGCGTAGTGCGGATCTCGGCATTGGAGATCTTGGTCACCATCGCGTTCTGCAAGCCCATCACGAAGCACAGCAGCGACACCGTCACCGGCACGAACAGCCATTCATGCCGCTCGAGGTTCTGGCCGAGCACCCCGAAGCACACCAGCAGCACCGCCTCGACCAGCAGCGGAATCGCATACTGGCTCTGCAGGTCCTGCCGCCGCGCCCAGTTGATCAGGACGGCCGAGACCGCCGCGCCGCTGATGAAGGACAGCAGCGCGCCGAGGCCGTCGAGCACCAGTCCGGTCTGCCCGAGCGCGAGGCCGTCGGCCATCGCCGAGACGATGCCCGACATGTGCGAGGTGTACTGGTGCACGGCGAGGAAGCCGCCGGCATTGGCGGCCCCGGCGGTGAAGGCGAGGAAGCCGGCGAGATGCAGGTTGGCCTTGCGGCTGCGCTCGCGGGCGGTGAGGGTACGGAGGTAGGGGACTGGCATGGGGGACCGTGGCGTCGTGGGCGGCAAGCGCGCCCGATCACGGTGTTTTACGCCATCGAACGCGCCGCGGTCAAATCGGGCGCATGCCGGTGTCCTGGCCGGGGTGGAACCGTAATGCACGGGGCGGCTACTCACACAGCCGTGTCAGCGTGAATCCCGGCGCGGCTCTTGCAAGTCAAATCGCGCATCGGAACCCAGACAGTCTCCGTTCCACGCAACTCCCAGCGGCGGTCATCGCCGATTCCTTTCGCAATAGCCACCAACACACGCAGTTCAGAACGAGGCCGTCATCGCGTCGTCATGAGCTTGCACTTCTGGAGCAAACAAATGACCGACAGAGTGTCCGTTAACCATGAGGCCACGTTCCCAGCCATCGCAATGCCGCCGACTCTGGGCGAACGCGCTTCAACCCTCGCCAAGGGGGCGTGCGGCCACGTCGCCAAGTCTGCAGCAACCTTCTCTCAATTTGCGCAAGCCTCCTGCCAGAGGCTGAGGAAGGCCTGGAACGCGGTGCGCGCTCCGACCGACAAGCGAGATGTCAAGACGGAGCATTCGACGAGCTCGGTCGTGCGCACGCAGCGCGATCTGGAACGGGCATTCCCTGGGTTCAAAGCCGAGTTCGTCGGTCCACGAGACATCGCGCGCAACGACCTGATATCGAGCCTGGAGGACGGCACGCAATCCAGCCTTCTCGTGCGGATGAAGGGCGGCTCAGTGTGCTACACCCGAGACAAGGACGGATGGCGGGCGTATGGCATCCCGGAAGACTATCCGGTCAAGCATCCGGATCCTGTGGAATTGGTGAAGACCAAATTCCCGGAGAACCGGAAGATTCGTGCCATGAATTTCAAGCTGACGGCAAAAACCACCGAGTTGGACGCTGCGGTCATCACCGATCCGCAAGCGCAGCAGGAAGCCGAATCGTTGCGGCGGGTAAATTCCGATCTTGGATTTGGCGTTCATGAAACACGCCAGTCAAACGCTGCTTCGCCTAACGAACTAGCGACCCAGCAGGGCACAGAAGAATATGCGCTCGGAGTGAACAAAGGTGAGCGGTCGGAGGTAAAAACGTCATCGGAGCGCGGGACAAAGAGGAAGTTGGATGACGAAGATTCGAATCCTAATGCGCGAAAGAGGATCAACGTAGCAACGACATTGCCATCACTTGCCGCCTGAGCTGACGAGTCAACTTGGCAAAGCCTATCTGGATATATCGAAAGGAAAAAAGGGCCGCCGTCATATTTCCGAAGTTGCAGGGCGGAGCGTAAAGCAATGCGGGCCAGCTGCTCCGCGCCTCTCTTTGCGGTGGCGTTTCAGCGCCCCACACCTAGCGTTACGCTTCCAAGCATCCACACCCCAAACCCCGTAATCAGCAACCCCGACAGCACATTCAACCACCGCATCTGCCGCGCCCCGAAGCGCGTGCGCAGGCTCACCGCCAGCGTGCACAAGATCAGCCACCACGCTGCGGAGCCGGCGAAGACGCCGGCCACCATCAGCGCCGGGCCGCTGCCGGTACCGGCCGCCACACCTGCGCCGGCGAAGATGGCGACGAAGGACAGAATGGTGGCGGGGTTCAAAGCCGTCAGCGCGAAGGTGCCGGCGTAGCTGCCGGCGAGGCCGGCCGACGTGGCATGGGCGGCTTGCGTCGCCGGGCGGGCGCGCAGCGTCTGCCAGCCGAGCCAGACCAGGAAGAGGCCGCCGACCAGCTTCAGCCAGAAGGCGGCGCCGACCAGCAGCGTCATCACCGCAGTGAGCCCGAAGGCTGCGACCAGGCCGTACATGGCGTCGGCGGTTGCTGCGCCCAGGCCCGAGAGGAAGCCGTGCAGCATGCCCTGGTTCATCGCTCGCTGGAAGCAGAGCAGGCCGATGGGGCCGACCGGCGCGGCGATCGAAAAGCCGATCAACAAACCTTTCCCGAAATAAGCGATGTCCATGGCGTTCTCCTTGACCGCCATTCTGCTTGCCTGACGCGCGAAGTTGAATGAGGATATGCCGGTAACTTCGCTACATTGCCTTACGTTCGTAAAGGGAAACGTCCATATGGCTTCAGGAACGACACGCGGCATCGATGCCGTCGGCTGGCAGCTGCTGCGGCTGCTGCAGGAGGATGCGCGCCAGAGCTACGCGGAGCTGGCGCGCCAGGTGGGCATGTCGGTGCCGGCAGTGGCCGAGCGGGTACGGCGCATGGAAGAGGCGGGCATCGTGACCGCGTATCGCGCCGAGCTGGCGCCGGACAAGCTGGGACTGGAGTTGACCGTGTTCATTGAACTCACCACGCCGCCCAGCCAGTACAAGCGCTTTCTCGCGATGGCGCAGAAGATGCCCGAGATTCGTGAATGCCACCACGTGACCGGGAGTGGCAGCTTCATCATCAAGGCGTTGATCGATGGCATCCGGCATCTGGAGCCGGTGGTGGCGAAGCTGGGAGAGTTTGGGGAGACGCGGACGTCGATTGTGATGTCTTCGCCGGTGGAGAAGAGGGTGATTGAAGGGGGGCGGGAACCCAGAGATGCCTCACGGCCCTAAGCCAAGACCCATCACCCCGCTACACCGACAAATTTCCCACACCGCCAACCCCACTCAATCCACCCAGTGCGCAAGCGTCTCGCGCAGGCTGTCGTAGCGCACCGGCTTGACCAGATGCGCATCGAAGCCCGCGGCGCGCGAACTTGCCATGTCCTCGCTGCGGCCGTAGCCGCTGACGGCTACCAGGCCCATGCCGCGTGTCTGCGGATCGGCGCGCAGCGCGCGGGCGACTTCGAAGCCGTTGATGTCGGGCAGGCCGATGTCGACGATGGCCACGTCGGGATGCTGTGTCTTCGCCGCTTCGACGCCGTCGCGCCCGTTCGCCGTGGCGATCACCTGGAAGCCGGCGAGCTCCAGCATCTGCGTCGTCATTTCGCGTGCATCCGGATTGTCTTCCACCAGCAACACGCGATTGCGCGCCGCATGCGGTTTGTTCGCAGCGATGCCTTCACCCGGCGTGTCCGTCTCCAGCATCGGCAGCCGCACCGTGAAGACGCTGCCCTGGCCGGGACCGGCGCTGTGCGCCTCCACCGTGCCGCCATGCAGCCGCACCAGCTCGCGCACCAGCGTCAGGCCGAGGCCGAGGCCGCCCTGCGCACGGTCCAGCGACACGCTGCCCTGCACGAAGGGCTCGAAGATCTGCTTCATCAGTTCGTCGTCGATGCCAATACCGCTGTCGGCCACCGTCAATACCGCCTCGCGGCCAACGCGGCGCACCGCGATGTCGATGCGGCCGCCGGCGGGGGTGTACTTCATTGCGTTCACGACGAGGTTGCCGACGATCTGGTCCAGCCGCGTGCGGTCGGCCTGCACCCAGGCCGGTTCGGTGTGCACGGTGACCTCATGTTCGGCGCAGCGTCCGGTCACCTTCAGCGCTTCGACGCACTGCTCCACCACGTCGGCGAGATCGGTCGCCTGCGTCGCCAGATCGACCTTGCCGCTCAGCATGCGGCTGGTGTCGAGCAGGTCGTTGACGATGCGCTCGAGATGCTGGCCCTGGCGCGCGATGATGTCGTAGGCGCGGGCGGCCGCCGGCGACGCCGGATCGACGCGCCGCACGACTTCGGTGCCGGCGCTGATGGCCGAGAGCGGGTTGCGCAGTTCGTGGCCAAGCATCGCGAGGAAGGTGTCCTTGGCCTTGTTCTGTCCCTCGGCGATGCGGCGCGCTTCCTGCTCCTTCACGAACAGGTATTGGCGCTCCAGCTCGGCCTGCCGGCGCGAGGCCTGCTCCGACAGCAGGATGGCGCTGGCTTCGATCAACGCGCGTTGGAGCTCGTCCACTTCCATCACGCCCGAAGCTTCAGCCTCCGGCACCTCGCCGCGACCGAGCGCACTCGCGGCGTCCTTGGCGCCCTGGATGGCGCGCACCACGCGGCGGCCGAAGAACACCGCCGCGGCCGTGGCGAGCAGCAGCGCCGCCAGCAGGGCGCCAATCAGGGCAAAGCCGACCGCGAACGCCATCGGCGAGAACAGCTTGTACTCGATGCGCTGGAACGCGAACAGCGGCAGGTAGGCGGTGATGATGACCAGCATGCCAAAGAAGATTGGTCGCGCCACCTGGCGTGCAGCGCCCAGCACTTCGGGTTCCAGCAGTTCGTGCTCGGGCGCCGCCTCGCGCCGGCGCAGGATGTTCTCCATCACCACGATCGAGCCGTCGACGATGATACCGAAGTCGATCGCGCCCAGCGACACCATGTTGGCCGGAATGTGCACGTGGTGCATCAGGATAAATGCCGTCAGCAGCGACAACGGAATCGTCAGCGCCACGATCGCCGCTGCGCGCGGACTGCCCAGAAACAGCAGCAGCACCAGCGACACCAGCACCATGCCGGCCAAGAGGGTGTGGCTGACCGTGTGCACGGTGGCCTCTATCAGGTCGGTGCGGTCGATGAACGGCACGATCGACACGTCCTTGGGCAGGATCTGCTCGTTCAGCTCGCGCACCGCCTCGTGCACCCCGGCCAGCGTGCGCGACGGGTTCTCGTTCTTGAGCAGCAGGGTGATGCCTTCGATGGTGTCCGGGTTGTGGTCCAGGCCCAGCACGCCGTGCCGCTCCCGGTGGCCCAGCGTGACCAGCCCCAGGTCCCTGACCAGCACCGGCACCCCGTCCTTCGCGGCCACCACCACCTGGCCCAGGTCGCGCAGATTGCGGATCAGGCCAACGCCGCGCAGCACCAGTCCCTGCTCGCCGCGATCGACCACGCTGCCGCCGGCATTGGCAT
>SPQI01000385.1 GCA_004570315.1 Oxalobacteraceae bacterium OM1
CATCGGATGCCGGATGCAGCGATACGTACGCGCTTGTTCCAGTCGGGCTTCCAGGGGATGAAACGTTCGCTGAATCGGCTGCGGGGAAATGATGGCGTCTCAGGCAGGATTGAATTCGCGTACGCCGTACGGTAGGTCACTTCAAGCATGGTCCGAATCGGTCCGTCGGAAGCCCGGCCGACATCATTCAAAAAGCCGATATGTTGCCATGCGAACCGCATCAGGGCATCGAAAATCGCTACTTATGTTTTCGGCGCTGTGTCGGTAGATTATCACTTACGCTTGCAGGACGAGGGCCGCACCGGCCTTCATCCCATCCGAGCATTCCATGCTCGTCCTGGTCAGCTTAGAGGCTGACTTTCGGCGGACTGTCATCGAAACCACGACTGAAAGAATGTGACGCAGGGCAAGCGGCAAGGTGCTCGCATGAAACTTGAGGCGAAGCGCTGCGAACGGGTCGACGTTGCAAGGCTGTAATGCCTTTTCGAAGCGAGGATGCGTGAAAATTTTTAGCTCCGCCAGTTCCGGTTTCAGATCCGCAGCCACACATCACCAAGCCATCTTCAAAGGGATGGCGTTTGTCTCTGTCTTCGTGCTCCTTGCGAAAGTGGTTGGCGCCGCCAAGGAGATGGCGGTTGCTTACCGGTACGGCGCAGGCGCGGAAGTCGATGCCTACCTGTTCGTCTTCAATTGGATTGCATTGCCAACCGGCGCCTGGTTCAGTGTACTCACCGTAGTCCTCGTACCGTTGTCGGTCCGGCTGAAGTACGACGCGGCGAGCGAGCTGCCGCAATTCCGCGCCGAGCTCTTCGGAACCACCCTGTTGATCGGCGCAGGGCTCGCCATGGCAGCATGGATAGGCCTCGGCTTCATGCTGCACTCAGCATGGGCGGGCCTGCCGCCGCGCACGGCCGCGTTGGCTGCCAGGGCGCTGGTCCCATTGGTGTTCGTGATCCCGCTTTCCCTGCTATGCGGCTTGTTTTCATGTCTGGTCCTGGCTTCCGGGCGGCATATCAATACGCTGCTGGAAGGCATTCCGGCTCTCATCATCGGAGCGGCCGTGCTCATGTTCGCCCACGGCAGCATCGAACTGCTCGTCTGGGGAACGATTACCGGATTCGCGCTTCAGGCAATCAGCCTCGCCATACCACTGGTCCGGGACAATGAAATCGAAGCGCCCCGATTCGCATGGTCATCCGCGCAGTGGCGGCTGTTTTGGCAGGGATTCGGCATTACGGTCGTGGGACAGGCGCTGATCAGTGCGCAATTCGTTGTCGACCAGTACTTCGCTGCGCCCGAAGGAACCGGTTCGATTGCGCTGCTCGGCTACGCGAATCGTCTCTTTGCGCTGATTCTCGGCATCGGCGCGACTGCAGTATCGCGGGCCACCTTGTCCATATTCTCGAAATCGGAAATGCAAGAGGGGAGCCAGACGCACCAAATCGTTCTTTATTGGATGCGCTTGCTCTTCCTGCTCGGCGTCAGCGCAGTGGTGCTTGGCTGGTGGCTGGCGCCGGTGGCGGTCAAGCTGCTGTTCGAGCGCGGCACTTTCTCTACGCAAAATTCCGCGGCGGTCACGGAGCTGCTGCGGTATGGGCTTGCCCAGTTGCCGTTCTATCTGTCGGGCATGGTGTTGGTCAGCTATGCATCGAGCCGGCGTCGCTACATGCTGATTTTCTGGTCGAGCGTCATTGCGATTGTCGTAAAGCTTATCGCCAACACGTTACTGGTTCCGCATCTGGGCCTCAAAGGAATCACGTCGGGAAGCGCGCTCATGTACGCCTCTACAGCGTATTTCCTCTGGTTCACCTTGGGGCGCACCAAACCTGCCGCGCGGGAGGCGCCTGTTCGGGATGGACATGAGCCTTTCCGGGATACCTCACTACGATCACGTTGAGTTGGAAGAATCAATTGAAGCTCCTCTTCTTCATCTACTCCCTGGGCAGCGGCGGAGCCGAACGCGTTACCGCCAACCTCGCGAACCATTGGGCGCGCAAAGGCTGGGACGTCACACTGGTGACTCTCGCGTCGCATACCGGCGACTTCTTTGCGCTCGACCCGGCGATCCGGCGCGTATCCCTAGGACTTGCTGCCGAAAGCAGCAATCCGCTGGCCGGAGCGGCGCGGAATGCGAGGCGCGTCCTTGCCTTGCGCCGAACGTTAAAGCGCGTGCGGTGCGATGTCGCCATCAGCATGATGAGTACATCCAATGTGATTCTCGCTCTCGCCAGTCTGGGCATGAACGGCGTGTGCGCCATCGGTTCTGAGCGCGTCTTTCCGCCGCGGCTTCCGCTCGGACGCATCTGGGAGATCATGCGAACGCGCACTTACGGCGGCCTGGCTGCCGTGGTCGCGCTGACGCAGGAATGTGCGGATTGGCTGAAGGCAAATACCTTAGCGGTCCGCGTTCCCGTCATTCCCAATGCGGTGCCCTGGCCGCTTCCGGAGCAGCCGCCGAAACTCAATCCTGCTGCGCTGTCCCTTGCCGGGAAAAAAATTCTCCTCGCGGCGGGGAGACTGAGCCCGCAAAAGAACTTCGAAGCACTGATCGAGGCGTTCGCCGAAGTGGCGTCGCGCCATCCGGATTGGCGTGTCGTCATTGTCGGGGAAGGGCCGCAACGGCCGGCGCTGGAAGAACGAGTCCGCCGGCATGGACTCTGTGAGCGCGTCTTGTTGCCCGGAGGGGCGGGCAATATGGCGGACTGGTATGGGCTCGCCGATCTGTTCGTGCTCAGCTCACGCTTCGAGGGCTTTCCCAATGTGCTGGCCGAGGCAATGGCGCACGGGCTTCCTGCCGTCAGCTTCGATTGCGACACCGGACCGCGCGACATTATCCGGAACGGCGTGGATGGCATCCTGGTGCCGTCTGGCGATGTGCCGGGTCTGGGACGAGCGATCGAGCACCTCATGGCAGGCGACGCACTCAGGGCACGCATGGCTTCCAGTGCGTCGGATGCGCGAAGCCGGTTCTCGGTGGAAAGGATAGCGAGTCAGTGGGAAGGCCTGTTCGACACGCTGCGCGGCGGGCGCCCCTTACAGGCCAGACCCGCTGCAGGCAGCGCACGAAAGGACGCCGCCTGTGCTCCGCTTTCGCCTGCCCGCGAGGGACGGGCCGACGCAAGCCGCTCGATGGACATTCAGCGTAGCGGCGTGTCCGGGAGAGGGGGCTGATCATGCACTATGGAGCTACACACACCAAGCCGAATTTCGACGGCGCTACGGCCGCAAGGCGCGGCATCTCGCTTGCGCAACACCACACAACAATCTTCGATGCCTATCACACCGCTGCATTGATCGTCATCCTGCTCGTCACCTATTTCAATCTTCCGGTGTACGTGCACACGCTGAACGAATCCGTGCTGCCCAAGGATTTTTATTTCGTTTTCCTGCTCATCCTTGCGCCCATCATCGTCGTCAGGGCCAAGGCACTGACCTCGTACCTGACGTCGCCTTTCGCTTTGTGGAGCATGGCACTGCTGCTTCTGAACGTCATTCATCTCGTCGACGCGTTCCTGGCCGGCGATCCCAGCCAATACGTGGCTGCCGATGAAGACGTGAAGATGGCCTCCGAGATTATCTACACACGCATGCAGTTTCTCGTGATGGCCATCATCCTGGGCTTTGCATTTTTCGTGGCGCGGACGGCGGCGTATCAACGTGTCTTTGTGTTTGCCGCGGTAGCGATTCCATGCCTTGTCGGCTTGGATTTTGCGGAGCCGGGACTTCTCTATCCATTGGATGTACAGAGCGCAGTGCTCGGACGCCCCGGCGCCACGTTCATCAACCCAACGATCGCATCGGAAGTCATGTTGCTAGTCTTCCTGATGGCGTGCAACGTCATTCAGCCGAAGTACCGTGTGCCCTTGTTTCTCATGACATCCGCGGCGATATTCCTCACCTTTACCCGGTCGGCCACACTGGCCTGCCTGCTTCTGTTCGTGTTCTTTGCGGCACGGCGACTGTTCCAGAAATCCGAGGTCATTGCCATCGTCATCGCGATCGGTGTGTTCGCCATCGTCTTCGGCGACTTCTACGGCTATTTGAACGGTCGGCAGGATATCGCGGGAGGACTGAACAATATAGACGACAGGCTGAATTTCTTCTCCAGTTTCAATGTGGAGGATGACAGCGCGCAGTCGAGAGCCAGCGCATTGCTGGCCGGCCTGGAGCTGTTTCTGGAGAATCCGCTCGCGGGCGCCGGGGCGGGCGCTACGCAGTTCTGGCAGATGGGAATCAGCACGCATAACCAATTGGTCCTGTTGGCCGCCGAATACGGCGTCCTCGGTATCGTGTCGTGGCTGGCGCTGGCAGCCATCCTGTGGCGGGGCCGGTACTTTTCGGATCGATCCCTGCAAGTCGCCATGTGCCTTCTATTCATCTTCATGACGATGTTTACGCACAACATGTTCGATTTTCCATACTGGCTCGTCACGTTTGCTCTCGTGTCGGGGCAATCGGCGCGGTAGCGCGCTCCCGCGTTTCGCCGCTCATAGAGCCGACCGCGCAATGACTTCCGACCGAATGCTCCTGCCATGCTGAAAATCGTCTTCCTCGTCAGCTCGCTCACCTCCGGCGGCGCAGAGCGGGTCGCCACGCAGCTGTGCAACGCGTGGGCAGCCCGCGGCGACCGGGTGACCTTGATTCCGACGTACTCGGGCGGCGGCAGGCCGTTCTACGCGGTATCCGAAGCCGTCGAGCTTGTTTATCTGGCGGATGTGGTCGGCGTCAGGAACAAGCGGATATGGACCTATGCAAAAAGGCTCCATGCCTTACGCGATCTGATTGCACAACGGTCGCCAGACGTCGTCATATCGTTCCTGCCAAACGTAAATGTGGCCGCAGTCCTTGCTACCGCGCTATTGAAGATACCGCTGATCATCTGCGAGAGGAACGACCCGTCTGCGGAACGGCAGGAGCGTAGCGGACTCTTGCATGCACTTCCCATGAAGCTGACGTACCGCTTTGCCGACATGCTGACGGTCCAGACGGAGGCTGTCGAGCACAAGGTGCATGGCATATATCCCGGATTGCGCAAGGTGCGAACCGTGGCCAACCCGCTACCGAAGGACATCGTGACAAAGCGTCCGGGTAGTCCGTCTCCGCGCAGGACGCTCATCAGCATGGGACGACTGGTGCCACAGAAGCAATTCGACAGACTGATCGATGCATTTGCGGAGATCGCTCCACGCTTCGACGATTGGGATGTGCATATCTATGGCGAAGGACCGGACAGGGATGCCTTGCAATCTCGAATCGGGCGGCTGGGCCTGGCTGAACGCGTGCGCCTGAAGGGAGCGACCGACACGCCGTGGGCGTGCATGGCGGCGGCGGATGCCTTTGCGATGACCTCGAAATACGAGGGTTTTCCAAACGTTCTCCTTGAGGCCATGGGCGTAGGCCTGCCTTGCCTCGCATTCGACTGCCCGAGCGGGCCGCGCGACATCACGCGCGACGGACAGGATGCCTTGCTTGTTCCACTGAACGACCACAGTGCGCTGGTAGCGGCACTTGCATGGTTATTGGAGGATCCGGCAATGCGGGCCCAATTAGGGAATCAAGCCAGAACATCGGTGCACAGTCGATTCGGGCTGTCAAAAGTCATCGATTGTTGGGACACGCTATTCGATGAAGTCATCCTCAATCGCGCGGCGCCGACCGCACGTCCGCGCGCAATGAAAAACGAGATGTGAACCCGACGGAGCCGCAACCGTGATCATCGCACTCATCGTCACAGGCCTTACCGTAGGCGGCGCCGAGCGCCAAGTCGTTAACCTGGCGGATCAGCTGGCGTCCGCGGGTCACAAAGTCCTCGTCATCTCGCTGACGAATCGGTGTTCCATACGGCCGCAAAACCCGGCTGTGCATGTGGAACTCCTCGGAATGACAAAGACGCCGCTGGGCATCATTCGTTCCTTCCGGAAGGCGCGTGGCTTGCTGCGCAGTTCAAGGCCTGACGTCGTGCATAGCCACATGGTCCATGCCAACCTCTTCGCGCGTCTGCTGCGCCTCGCGGTAGACATGCCGCATCTCGTCTGCACTGCGCATAACACCAATGAAGGACCATACCTGTGGGCCTACCGCCTGACGGATTCGCTGGCGGACGTCACGACCAACGTGAGCCAGGAAGCGGTCGACCGCTACGTGCATCATGCGGCCGCACCGCCTCACAAGATCCTGACCGTGTTCAACGGTATCGATTGCGCGAAGTTCCGCTTCGATCCCGAGGCGCGCATTGCGGTGCGCCATGCCTTCCACGCGGGGAGCCATACGAAGGTGCTGTTGGCAGCGGGCCGCCTTTGCGTGCAAAAGGACTTTCCCAATTTGCTCAACGCCTTTGCCGGCCTGGCCGCCAAGCATTCCGATTCCTGTCTATGGATTGCCGGCGAGGGGCCGGACCGTGCGTCGCTGGAACGTTTGGCGCAGCGGCTGGGACTGGCGCACAAGGTTCGTTTCCTCGGTCTATATCGAGATATGCCGGCGCTCATGAGCGCCGCAGACATCTTTGTCCTCTCGTCGGCGTGGGAGGGCTTCCCCCTTGTCGTCGGGGAAGCGATGGCATGTGAACGCACCGTGGTGTCGACCGAGGCCGGCGGCGTCAAGGAGTGGCTGGGCGATACGGGTCATATCGTGCCGGTTCGAGACACCGCGGCGCTCACCCGCACGCTGGACGAAGTCTTGAACCTCGATGCCGAGCAGCTGCGCGGCAAGGGACGTGCGGCACGCGAACGCGTGTCGACGTTTTACTCGCTGCCCGCCATCGCTGCCCGCTGGGAAAGAATCTACCAGGGCGATTATCTGGATCGGAGTTGATCGAATTTTCCATGTGCGCCGACAACCAAAGGAGTGCCGATTAAATGTGCGGAATCACTGGCTTTCTGGGAGGTAGTCCCATGCGTGACCCGGCGGAAGAAACCGCCCTGCTGAAACGCATGGCCGACAGGATCCGCCGCCGCGGTCCCGACGATGAGGGATATTGGTGCGACACAAACCGGCGGGTCGGTCTCGCTCACCGCAGACTGGCGATCGTGGATCTTTCGCAGGCCGGTCACCAGCCGATGACCTCGCCGAGCGGCCGATACGTCGTTGTGTTCAACGGCGAAATTTACAATCACCTGCAGTTGCGCGCGCGGTTGGCAGCCAATGGGCAGGCACCTGCGTGGCGGGGGCACTCGGATACGGAAACCCTGCTCGCCTCCTTTGATGCATGGGGTCTGGAGAAGGCGGTGGAACGGGCGGTCGGCATGTTTGCCTTTGGGGTATGGGACCGCGACACGGACACACTGACGCTTGGACGAGACCGGATCGGGGAGAAGCCGCTTTATTACGGGTGGCAGGGCAATGGAGACCAGGCGGTCTTCCTGTTCGGATCCGAATTGAATGCACTGCGGGCGCATCCTTCGTTTGCGGGAGAGATTGACCGGGGCGCTTTGTGTCTGCAGCTTCGGTATAGCTATATTCCGACGCCGTACTCCATCTATGAAGGGATCAACAAGCTGCCTGCCGGCACACTGTTGACGGTATCGCTAAAGCAACGGCAGGCGCAGCCTCGCGCATACTGGTCTTGCGCAGGCATGGCGGAGCAGGGAGCACGACATCGTTTTGCAGGAACGGCGGAGGAGGCCGTGGACGAGCTGGACGGCTTGTTGAGAACAGCCGTGTCGCAGCAAATGATCTCGGATGTACCCTTGGGGGCTTTCCTTTCCGGCGGGGTCGACTCCTCGACCGTCGTTGCAATGATGCAGGCAATGTCATCGCAACGCGTGAAGACATTCTCCATCGGGTTCTACGAGCAGGCCTTTAACGAAGCCGAGCATGCGAAGGCGGTGGCGAAGCATCTCGGCACGGAGCATACCGAGTTGTACGTGACGCCGACCGAAGCCTTGGCGGTCATCCCGGAGCTGCCGTCGCTGTATGACGAACCCTTCTCTGACCAGTCGCAAATACCGACGTTCCTTGTCTCAAAGCTGGCCAGGCAAAGTGTGACGGTGGCGCTCTCCGGCGACGCCGGCGATGAATTGTTTGGCGGCTATATGCGGTACCAGTTGACGGCAAACCTGTGGCGCAAGCTGGCAGCTGCGCCGCTTCCACTGCGCCGATTGCTGGCAGCGGCATTGAAAACCGTTCCCTCCAAGACCTGGGACGGTGTCGGCAGATCGCTTCGGTGGTTGCTGCCCTCGCACGCCGCAACGACGCACCTCGGATACAAGGTCCGCAAGGGAGCAAGCGTGCTCGACAGCGTCTCGTCAGACCAGCTATATCTCGGCCTCACGTCGCACTGGCGCGATCCCGCTTCACTCGTTGTGGGCGGGCGTGAACCGGCAACGATGCTGGCTGGCGCAAGACCCATGTTGAATGCGCTCGATACAGTGCCGCGGATGATGGCGAGCGACATGCTCACGTATCTTCCCGACGACATCCTCGTCAAGGTCGACCGCGCGGCAATGGGCGTTTCCCTGGAAACGCGAGTGCCGTTGCTCGATCATCGGGTTGTCGAGTTTGCGTTGAGCCTGCCGCAATCGTTGAAGCTGCGTGACAATGAGTCCAAGTGGATTCTCAGGCGCGTGCTGTATCGATACGTGCCGAGACACCTCATCGAACGGCCAAAGATGGGATTCGGTGTGCCAATCGGTGAGTGGCTGCGCGGCCCCTTGCGCGACTGGGGGCAGTCGTTGCTGGATGAGGCGCGGTTGCGCAATGAAGGCATGCTGATACCGGACCGGATAACGCAGGTCTGGAAAGAACACACGTTGGGACGCCACAATTGGGAATACCATTTATGGGATGTCTTGATGTTTCAGGCGTGGCTGGAACACTACTCGCGTGACGCGCACCCTGCGCGCTATCGCTTCTCCTCTGCCGAGCCGGTAAACATGCCGGTCGCCGGTCGTGTTGCGTAGCCTGCGGAAAGACCTGGGTCCGGGCCGGGGATGCGAGAAAGAAAGTGAGATTGGTTCCGGAACGGAGCGACCGATGAAAAGATTGTTCGATATCGTGCTCTCGGCTCTGGCACTCGTGGTGCTGTCGCCGGTGATTGCCGCAGTCGCACTGCTGATCCGCCTCAAGCTTGGCAGCCCGGTGCTCTTTCGCCAGATTCGGCCGGGACGGGGAGAGCGCCTGTTCACGTTGCTGAAGTTCCGGAGCATGCGGGACGCCAATGACGCAGCGGGAGTGCCGTTGCCGGATGGCGAACGCATGACGCCTTTCGGCAGCTTCCTGCGTTCAAGCAGTCTGGACGAACTCCCCAGCCTCTGGAATGTGCTCAAGGGCGAGATGAGCCTCGTCGGCCCGCGACCTCTGCTGGTCGAATATCTCGAGCGCTACGATGCGGAGCAGCGGCGCCGGCACGACGTGCGCCCTGGAGTGACGGGCTGGGCGCAGGTGAACGGCCGCAACAACATTTCATGGGAGCGAAAGTTCGAGCTCGACGTCTGGTATGTGGATCACCAAAGCTTCTGGCTCGACCTGAAGATTCTCGCGCTGACCGTCAAGAAAGTCCTGGCACGCAGCGACATCGTCAAGGAAGGGCTCCCGACCACGGACGACTTCATGGGTAGCGGCACGGGCACCTAACCAGTGAACGCTGAGCGGGCGTCGCGGGGCCGTCGCATACCGCGGACGGACCCGGATGCCAGCGGATTCATGCGGTGTCGGGTCAGGATCGCGACATTAATTGACATGCTGTCGTGTGCGATGACGCGGTCCCATGGCCGGCCCCGCCAGGACGGATATGGGTGGAAGGCTGCGCATCTGACTTGGCTGCCACGCGCGATACCAGGCCGTAAAGCGCGCCAGGCCGTCTTCCAGCGACGTGGAGGGTGCAAATCCCACCCAGTCGCGCAACGCCCCGCAGTCCGCGAAGGTGGCCGGCACGTCGCCCGGCTGCATCGGAAGGTATTCGATGCGGGCTTCGACATCGAGCAAGTCTTCCAGCACGGCGATGAAGTCCCGCACTCGCACCGGGTGGTGATTTCCAATGTTGAAAATCTTGTGCGGCGCGGCACTGACGACATCGGGTTGCGGCTTGTACAGCAGGCGGATGACGCCTTCGACGATGTCGTCGATGTAGGTGAAATCGCGCTGGAGCAAGCCTTCGGCATACACCGGAATCGGCTCGCCATGCAGCATCTTCTCGGTAAAGCTGAAATACGCCATGTCCGGCCGGCCCCACGGCCCGTAGACCGTGAAAAATCGCAGTCCGGTGGCAGGCATGCGGTAGAGCTGGCTGTAGCAGTATGCCATCAGCTCGTTGGATTTCTTGGTCGCGGCATACAGCGAGACCGGCTGGTCGGTATTGTCGGCCTCCGCGAATGGCACCTCGGTATTGGCGCCGTAGACGCTGCTGCTGCTGGCATACAGCAGATGCTGAACGCGGCGCTGCCGGCACGCTTCCAGCACATTGGCAAAGCCGACAAGGTTCGACTGAATGTACGCTGACGGATTTTGCAGCGAGTAACGCACACCGGCTTGCGCCGCCAGATGCAGTACGTGCGTGGGGCGGTAAAGCCTGAACAGCTCCGATACCGCGTGGGCATCGCTGAGCTCGACCGTTTCGCAAGGCACGCCGTGCGGGTCGAGCAGTGAATGCACGCGGTCGTATTTCAAGGCGCGCGGGTAGTAGTCGTTGAAGTTGTCGCAGCCGACGACGTGTGCGCCGATGCGTGCCAGGCGCGCGGCGACTGCGCTGCCCACGAATCCCGCGGCGCCGGTGACGAGTATGGTGTCCTGGAAGGTTCTCATGCCAGCTCCTCGCCACGGCGACCGATGCCGTGATAGTGCAGTCCTGCCGCACGCACCTGCTGCGGGTCATAGAGATTGCGGCCGTCGAACAGCACGCGGTCACGCAGCGATTCCGCGAGGCGACGGAAATCGCGCGCGCGGAATTCCTGCCATTCGGTGATAACCGCCAAGGCATCCGCCCCTTCCGCGGCCTCCCACGCGCTGCCCGCCATGC
>SPQI01000001.1 GCA_004570315.1 Oxalobacteraceae bacterium OM1
CAAGAACGACCTGCGCACCTACGTGCCAAACGTGCCGACGCTGCTTTGCGGCGGCAATGCCGACCCGACGGTGTTCTTCGCCAGCACCCAGGCGGAGCAGGCCTACCTGGTGGCCAACGGCATGCCGGCCGCCGCGCTGACGGTGGTCGACGTCGATTCCGCGCCGACCAGCGCAGCCGATCCGTTCGCCGCGGTGAAGGCAGGCTTTGCGCAGGCGAAAGCCGGTGTGGTTGCGCAGGCGACTGCAGCGGGCGCGAATCCCGCCGTGGCCGTCGCTTCGAACTACCACAGCCCGCTCGTTCCGCCGTTCTGCAACGCGGCAGCACGCGGCTTCTTCCAAACCGTGCTGGCCAGCGGCCGCTAATCTGAGGAGTCAAGCATGAAGAAAACCAAGATTGCAGTGCTGGCCGCACTCGCTTGCGCCGCCACGGCCGCCAGCGCACAGCAGGTCAACACCGTGCGCGTCGGTGTGGCGTTCCTGTCCATCCATTCGAAGTCGAACGACTTCACCACCAACGGCCCGGCCTTCCTGACGCCGCAACCGGCCGGCATTACGGTGGACGATGCTTCGACGCTCGTTCTGGCCTATACCCGCCGCCTGAACGAGCATCTGGACCTCGATTTCGTGCTCGGCATCCCGCCGCGCCACGACGTCAAGGGTCGCGGCACGCTGGCGCCGTTCGGCACGGTGGCCAAGGTCAAGCAGGCGAGCCCGACGGTCTTCGTGAACTACAACTTCTTCGATGAGGGCGCGAAGTTCCGTCCCTTCGTCGGCGTGGGCGTGAACTACACGAAGTTCTTCAACCGCGAGTCGACATCGAGCGGCGATTTGGCGTCGGGCGGCCCGACCCGCATCGACCTGAGCAGCTCCTGGGGCTTGGCTGGGCAGGTGGGCGCGAACTACAAGCTGACCGATCGCTGGTCGCTCAATGGTTCGGTTGCCGTCGCGGATGTGAAGAGCGATCTCGTGGCGACCACGGGCAGCATCGAGCGCCGCACGCGGATCGATTTCCGTCCGGTGGTAGCGCAGGTGACCTTGGGGTATAGCTTCTAAGGGGTAGGTGCTTTAGGGGAAACCGGCTACGTGATGTAGCCGGTTTTTTTTCGTCTTGCGGGGGCGATCGAGCTTGCAGTGAATGTCGGCTGCTTCGGTGGCGTCAGGTAGTGTGCAGTGTGAGGCTCTCCGTCATCCTGGGTTCCCGCCTACGCGGGAACGACAGGCAGTCGAGAGATCGAACGCTTGCGCCTAAACTCTCTGTCGTTCCCGCGCAGGCGGGAACCCAGAGATGCCTAAAGGACGCTGAACAAGCGCTTCATCAAAACGCCGCAATCCCCGTCTGCTCGCGTCCAAGGATCAGCGCATGGATGTCGTGCGTCCCTTCGTAGGTATTCACCACCTCAAGGTTCACCATGTGCCGAATCACTCCGAACTCGTCCGAGATACCATTCCCGCCCAGCATGTCGCGCGCCATCCGCGCCACATCGAGCGCCTTGCCGCAGCTGTTCCGCTTCATGATGGACGTCACCGCAACCGCCGCCGTCCCCTCATCCTTCATGCGCCCCAAGCGCAGGCAGCCCTGCAGTCCCAGCGTGATCTCGGTCTGCATGTCGGCCAGCTTCTTCTGCACCAGCTGATTGGCCGCCAGCGGCTTGCCGAACTGCTTGCGATCGAGCACGTATTGCCGCGCGATATGCCAGCACGACTCGGCCGCCCCCAGCGCGCCCCAGGCAATCCCGTAGCGTGCCGAATTCAAGCAGGTGAACGGCCCCTTCAGGCCGCGCACCTCGGGAAACGCGTTCTCTTCCGGACAGAACACTTCGTCCATCACGATCTCGCCGGTGATCGATGCCCGCAAGCCGAACTTGCCGTGGATCGCCGGCGCGGACAGGCCTTTCATGCCTTTCTCCAGCACGAAGCCGCGGATCGCGCCTTCGTCGTCCTTGGCCCACACCACGAACACATCGGCAATCGGCGAATTCGAAATCCACATCTTGGCGCCGGATAAGCTGTAGCCGCCCGGCACCTTCCTCGCGCGCGTCACCATCGAACCGGGATCGGAACCATGGTTCGGCTCGGTCAGGCCGAAGCAGCCGATCCATTCGCCGCGCGCCAGCTTCGGCAGGTATTTCTGCTTCTGCGCCTCGGTGCCGAATTCATAGATCGGCACCATCACCAGCGACGACTGCACGCTCATCATCGAGCGGTAGCCGGAATCGACGCGCTCGACTTCGCGCGCAATCAAGCCATAGCTGACGTAGTTCAGGCCCGGGCCGCCGTACTGCTCGGGAATGGTGGGGCCGAGCAGGCCGACCTCGCCCATCTCGCGAAAGATCGCCGGATCGGTCTTCTCGTGGCGGAAGGCTTCGAGGATGCGCGGCTGCAGCTTGTTCTGGCAGTAGGCATGGGCCGCGTCGCGCACCATGCGTTCCTCATCGGTGAGCTGCTCGTTGAGCAGCAGCGGATCGTCCCAGTGGAATTGGGCTTTGCTGGAGGCCATGCGGTGTCCTTTCTGTGCGGCCGCGCCCTGCGTTCAGCGCGAGCTGGTGGCAACGAATTTGCCGTTGTGGAAGACGAGGGCCGGTTGCGGCGTCACGCCGCATTCCTCGACCTCGCCGACGAAGATGACATGATCGCCCTCCGGGTAGCGGCTCCGGTTGTGGCATTCGAACCAGGCGGACACGCCCCTGAGCACGGGGAGCCCGGTACGCGAGAGTTCGAAGTCGACGCCTTCGAAGCGGTTGTCGATGCGCATGGCGAAGCGCTCGGCAAGCGGCGCCTGATGGCCGGACAGGACGTTGATCACGTAATGCGAATTCCCGGTGAACACTGGCAGGCTGGACGCGCCATTGGCAAGGCTCCAAAGCACGAGCGGCGGATCGAGCGAAACGGAATTGAAGGAGCTGGCCGTGAGTCCAATGAAGGTGCCGTCCTCCAGCCGTGTGGTAATGACGGTGACGCCGGTGGCGAACTGCGACAGGGCGTTGCGGAAATGGCGGGTATCGAACTCGGGCGATCTGGCGTGGGATGGCGGTGTAGACATTACGGGATCCGGGGTATCCGGCCATTATGCCGCAAGAAAAACCGCGCCGTCATTTGCGCCGCACAAGCCTGGACACCGGCGGCGCCTCGCGCAGCAGCGCCTGGAATGCATGCGGCATCCAGGGGCGCGCAGCGAGGAGGAAGCTGATCGAATACTTGTCTTCGAAAGGCAGGCGGGCATCTTCCTGATGCTGCCGCGAAAACTCGCGTGCGACTTCCTTGAGCCGCTCCAGCAGCGTACCGATCGAAGACTTGGAGAGCATCACGTTAATCAGCCGGAACAGCTCCGCGTCACCGTCGAATTGCGAGGCGAGGTAATCGGCCGACGCCTCAGTGCGGAACCAGGTCTGGATCGGACCATCCGGAATCCAGCGGAAGGTGCGCGCCACCAGCAGCTTGACGCGATTGTTCGGCTGCAGCTCGAGAAAGCCGATGCGGTCCAGCCGCACGAGGTGTTTCACGACCTCGGCTTCGGTGAGCGTGTAAATCTGCACGATCTGTTCGACGCTGAACTGGTTGAGCACCGAGACGGCGACGACGATGAGCTTGGTATCGCCGATGATTTCCTTCTCCTGCTCGTAGCTCAGCTCGCTGATGAGACGGCCGTCGTCATGCGTAGCGGTCGCAATGTCGCGGAAGTCGATCTGTGCCGCGGCCAGGATGTCGTCGAGGCGCTGCAGCGTGAAGTTCTTCTGCGAGAACATGCGCTTGACCGAGGCTTCGGACATGCCGATGCGCGCGGCCAGGTCGGCATACGTGATGCCGCGCGCCTTGAGTTCGCGCTTGAGGGAATCGACCAGTGCGGTGGCGTGTTGCATGGATGCGTGCGGGAAAAGTATTGAAAAAATGATACACGACACCGAGACTCACGCTACGGCGCCAAGTCGTGACATCCATAGCAGCCGGTAGAAATTCGATTGAGGTCCATCAATCCGGTGTTGCAGACTGATCCGCGTTATAGGCACTGCCACGGGATTGCGCTAAAGTCATAGCATGCAGAGGGAGAATTGATCATGGCAAGCGAAACCGCGACCCTGGCGGGCGGATGCTTCTGGTGCCTCGAGGCGGTCTATCAGGAGTTGAATGGCGTGCAACATGTGGAGTCCGGCTATACCGGCGGGCATGTGCCGAATCCGACGTACGAGCAGGTGTGCGAAGGCACGACCGGGCATGCGGAGGTCGTGCGCGTGACCTTCGACAACAGCGTCATCAGTTACCGCGACGTGCTCGAAATCTTCTTTACCATCCACGATCCGACGACGCTGAACCGGCAGGGCAACGATGTCGGCACGCAGTACCGTTCAGCGATCTACTACCACTCGCCGGAGCAGGAAGAGATCGCAAAGCAGGTGGTCAAGTGCATGGCCAGCGTATGGGATGCGCCCATCGTGACCGAGCTGGCGCCGGCCGAGGCTTACTACAAGGCCGAGGAGTATCACCAGAACTATTTCCGGCAGCATCCCTTGCAGGGCTACTGCGCGTTTGTCGTCGCGCCGAAGGTGGCGAAATTCCGGAAGACGTTTTCGGAGAGACTGAAGGCAGGCTGAGGGGATTTTCTTCTTTTTGACCACGGGCTTGGCGTGGGAGCTCACCATGCTTTCCCTGGTCCCCGCCTTCGCGGGATGTAGAAGGGGTTTCGCCACGCATGCGTGGCGCCTGCCGAATCGACAGCGCTTGCAGGCGCTGTCGTGGAAAGGTTGTCAGCCTGCCTGTCGTTCGCGCTAAGGCGGAAACCCAGGGATGCATCGCGGAAGGCCGCCAAGCCCACCCGCCGTTCACCGCTCATACATGTAGCGCCGGTTCCATGGCAGCGCTGACGCGGCGCGCCCCGCCTTCGTGCACACCACCTGGTAGATCGCGATCCAATCCTGCGCGAAGGCGTAGGCGCAGCCGGCGAGGTAGACGCGCCAGATCCGGAATGTCTTCTCGTCGACCATGGCGCGGACGTCCTTCGCGTGGCCTTCGAAGTTGTCGGCCCAGAGTGCGCAGGTGCGGGCGTAATGGCGCCGCAGGTTTTCGACGTCCAGTGCCTCGAGGCCGCCTTCCTGCATAGTGCGCAGCACGGTGCCGATGTGATTGAGCTCGCCGTGCGGGAAGACATACTTCTCGATGAACTCGCCGCCGCCGTAGGCCGTCTCGCCATCGTTCGGGTCGGTGCTGGTGATGCCGTGATTCATCGCCATGCCGTCGTCCGCCAGCAGCGAGCGCATCTTGGTGAAGTAGAGCGGCAGGTTCTTCTTGCCGACATGCTCGAACATCCCCACGCTGGTGATCCGGTCGAAGGTGCCATGGACGTCGCGGTAATCCTCGAGCCGGATCTCGACGCGATCGGCGACTCCCGCACGCTGCACCCGCTCACGCGCCAGCTCGTACTGTTTCTGCGACAGCGTGATGCCGACGCAGCGCGCGCCGTACTTCTGCGCCGCGCGCAAGACCAGCGCACCCCAGCCGCAGCCGATGTCGAGCAGGGTCTGTCCCGGACGCAGCTGGATCTTCGTGAGGATGTGATCGATCTTCTTCAACTGCGCCGTGCCGAGATCCTCATCGCCGTTCTCGAAGTAGGCGCACGAGTACACCATGTTCTCGTCCAGCCACGTGCGGTAGAAATCGTTGGAGACGTCGTAGTGATAGCTGATCGCCTCCTTGTCCTTCTCGCGGGTGTGCTGAAAGGTGCGAGTGAGGCGCGAAAACTTGCCCTCGGCCTTGAGCGTCTGCTTCGCGAGCGTGGTGCCGATCGCAATGATGTCCTGCAGCCGGCCCTCGACGTCGATCTTGCCTTCGACGTAGGCCTTGCCGAGGTTATAGAGCGAGGGTTCCAGGAAGGTGGTCAGCGACGATGCCTGCGGCACCCTGACCGTCACTTGCGGCGCCTCGTCGCTGAAGTCGAGGCGCTCGCCATTCCACAGTTCGAGCCGCAGCGGCAGCGGCGTGCGCTCCCGGAAATCGGCAACCCAATCCACAAGCTTCTTTTCCCAAAACATGATGCTCCCTTCTTCTGACGATCGGTGAAGCACAATGCAGGGCGGTGGCGGACGCCGGTAGGGGATCAGGGTTGCAGACGCTCCCGCTGCCAACTGCCGTCCGGCTGCAGGCGGTACACGATGCGATCGTGCAGCCGCGAGGGCCGGCCCTGCCAGAATTCGAGATAGTCCGGCACAAGCCGGTAACCGCCCCAGTGCTCCGGGCGCGGCGGGTGGTCGCCATATTGTTCTTCTGCTGCGGCGACTTGCGCTTCCAGCACCGTGCGATCGGCAACCGACCGGCTCTGCTGCGAGGCGAGCGCGCCGATGCGGCTCGGCAGCGGGCGGCTGTGGAAGTAGGCGTCGCTTTCTGCAGCGGAAATGCGCTCGACGCGACCCTCGATGCGCACCTGCCGCTCCAGTTCGATCCAGTAAAACAGCAG
Organism: Oxalobacteraceae bacterium OM1; assembly: GCA_004570315.1. Taxonomy (GTDB): domain Bacteria; phylum Pseudomonadota; class Gammaproteobacteria; order Burkholderiales; family Burkholderiaceae_D; genus Noviherbaspirillum. The sequence goes on from SPQI01000001.1 coordinate 6,444, forward strand.
AGCGGCGTGTGGTCGTTGAGCTAACTCATTTCCCTTGCGGCTCGCGTAGTTTGTAAACCACGTGAAGCCGCGCCGATCGAATTCCTTGATCAGCACGATGCGCGCCGACGGGCGGCCTTCGGCGTTGACCGTCGCCAGGGTCATGGCGTTGGCTTCCGGCACCTGGGCCGCGAGCGCTTCGTCGAACCATTTGGCGAACTGGTCGACGGGGTGGGGCAGCACGTCGGTCTCCGTGAGGCTGGCACGGCTGTAGTCTTTGCGCAGATCCGCGATGGACATGATGTTCCTGCAGTGAGTGTGGGTTGGCGGGCTGTCATTCTTGCAGCAATCGGGCGGCAGGCCAAGGCAGTCTGCGACGTCCGCATGCAGGCTAACCGTGCCGGCGGCCGCCTGCCATTGCGCTACATCAATTTTGCCAAAAAGGAAGCGAGTGCATCAGCGCCGCATGGCCTTGCGCCACGCGATGGGCACGCCGGCACCGATGAGAGCGCCCATGCCCCAGAACACGGCGGACAAGCCGAGAGCGGCGCCGGCACCGCCGAAGGCCAGCGGCAGCACCACCTGACTGGCGTTGCCGATGGTGACGCGCACACCGACCGCTTCGGCGCCGCGGCCGGGCGGCGCGGTCATGTGCAGCAAGGCGAGCATGTTGGGCTGGCTGGAGCCCACCGCCAGGCCGAGTATCGCGGCGACGAACATCAAGGCGGCCGGACGCGCGGTGAAGGGGAACACCACGTAGCACAGCACCGACAGCAGCAGCGCGCCGGTCAGCACATGCCACTCGCCATGGCGGCGCGCAATCCAGGGCATGGCCAAGCGCACGGCAAAGGTGGCCGCGGCGAAGCAGCCGAGCACGAGGCCGATGGTGGAAGCGGCGAAGCCCAGATGCGCGCCATGGATCGGCACGACGAAGGTGAACAGGTCCCAGGCTGACGACAGCAGCGTGCCGATGAAGTAGATGCGCACCATCTCAGGGTCGCGCAGCAGGGCCGTGGCGTTGGTGTCAGGGGCACGGCTCGCGCGCTTCGGCGCATGCATGTGGCGCAGCGCACCGCCGGTGGTGAGCAATGCCGCAAGGATGCCGAAGCCCATGAAGGTCATGAACGAGGCGCTGTGGCGCGCATGATCGATCACGAAGCCGGCGATGACCGGACCGCAGAAGCCCGAGATGGAAAAACCGAGCGCGAGCCAGCTGAAGTTGGAGGTGCGTTGCGCTTCGCTGCTGATGGCGCCGACGGTGTGCTGCGAAGCGACCTGCACGACCATGAAGCCGGTGCCGATGAGCAGGGCGGCAACATAGAGCACCGGCAGGCCGGGCAGCCATGCGGGCATGGCACAGCCTGCCGCGACGGCAAGCGTGCCGCCCAGCATCGGCTTGCGAATGCCGACGCGGTCGACGAGGCGACCTGCCGGCACCGCCAGCAGCATCGGGAAAAATGCAAACAGCGCAATCAGCGTGCCGACCGTGAACTCCGAGGCATGCAGCGAGAGGGCGTAAAGCGAGGTTGTGATGCGTGCGCCGGCAAGCGCGCAGTGGGCACTCAATGACAGAACGATCAGCTGCAGCAGCGGCGCGGATGGAAACACTGGAAACTTGTGGGCAGGAACCGACAAAAATCATTCTAGAAGAAAACATCGTACGTTGCCGCACGTTAAAATGGCGAGATGAATGCCGTTGTCCCTCTTGTTCTTCTCACCGCCGACGCACCGGACGAGATCGATTTCGATCGCCGCTTCGGTGGCATCGCACGCCTGTACGGCGACGCCGCGCTCGCACGCTTCCGCCAGGCGCATGTGTGCGTGATCGGCGTCGGCGGCGTCGGCTCGTGGATCGTCGAAGCACTCGCTCGCAGCGCCATTGGCCGCATCACCATGATCGATCTCGACAACGTTGCCGAATCGAACATCAACCGCCAGATCCATGCATTGACGGACACCATCGGCAAGCCCAAAGTCACGGCGCTGTCCGAGCGCATCGCGCAGATCAATCCCTATTGTCGCGTCACCGAGGTCGAGGATTTCATCGACCCGGACAACATCGAGGCGATGATCGGCCGGCAAGGTTTCGACTACGTCATCGATGCCATCGACAACGTGCGCGCGAAGACGGCGCTGATCGTCTACTGCCGCGCGCATCGCATTCCACTGGTCACCATCGGCGGCGCAGGCGGCCAGATCGATCCGACGAAGATCGAGATCCGCGACCTCGCGCGCACCGAGCAGGAACCGCTGCTCGCGAAGGTCCGCAAACGCTTGCGCACGCAGCACGGCTTCCCGCGCGGCGCCAAAAGCAAGTTCAACATCGACGCCGTGTTCTCCACCGAACCGCTCAAGTTTCCGGAAGCGGGCGAAGCCTGCGACGTTGGCAGCAGCGGCAGCATCACCGGCCTGAACTGCGCCGGCTTCGGCTCCTCCATGGTCGTGACGGCATCCTTCGGCCTCGTCGCGGCCGCTCATGTCCTGCGCAAGCTCGCTGCGTCGTCATTGCGCCAACAGTAGCCACGCCCACTACAGGCGACCCGCCGCGTTGCCTTCCGCTTCATTGCTCGTCCACAGCTGCCGGTCCAGCGGCCGCGCGTTCACGACCGTATAGATTGGCCCTTCCGGCCGCGTGACCGAGCGCACCAGGACGACCTGGTCGGCACGCCAGGTGATCGGATCGAATACCAGGTCCGGCGGCAGCGAAGCGTCGCGTGCAAGCGTGATGTGCGGACGGAAGGTGCGGTCCGGCGTGTAGCGGATGCCGGCCTCCGCCAGCGCCTGCGCCAGCTCGTCATGCAGGGTGTGCAGCGTGACTGGCTCGTCGTGCATGCCGGCCCACGCAATGCGGTTGCGCGTGAAGTAGCCGACGCGGTCGACATGCAACGTGGGCGCCAGCGGCGGCAGGCGCTGCAGGATGTCTTCCAGCACCGGCAGCGCGCTCGCCGGTTGCTGCCCGAGGAAGGCGAGCGTCAGATGCAGGTTGGCATAGGCGCTGAGCCGGCCGGACATGGATTGCTGAATGCGCTGCAGCGCGGCGCGCGTCTCGTCGTCCGGCCAGAGCGCGTAGAACAGGCGCATCGATTCTGAATTCGCGGTCATGGAGATCCTGTGGCGGGTTGGATGTGGGTGCAGCGGCTGCCGCCATCATGGCATGCGCCGCGCCTGTGTTGTCGGACGCCATCGGCGCAGGGAAATTCCCGCCGCGTCGCTGCGTTACCATGAAGCCTCGTTCATTTCGGGAGGACGCATGTACACGCTTTACGGCACGAAAGGTTCCGGCTCGGCAGCCATCGAAGCGGCGTTGGCCATGACCGGCGCCGCCTTCTCCGTGGTCGATGCGTCGTCGTGGCAGGACGGTCCCGGCCGCGATGCATTGCGGCGCGTAAACCGGCTCGAACAGATTCCCACGCTGGTCCTGCCGGACGGCGCCGTGCTGAGCGAAAGCGCGGCCATCCTCATCCATCTCGGACTGGCGTTTCCGGAGAGCGGGCTGCTGCCGGCGGACGCCGCGCAGCGCGCGCAGGCGATCCGCGGCCTCGTCTATATCGCGGCGAATTGCTATGCCGCGATCGGCATCCTGGATTATCCCGAACGCTGGTGCGCCGACTGCGGCGAGCAGGAAGCCGAGCGCATGCGCCGCGGAACACGGGCGCGCCTGCACGCCTTGTGGGAGACGTTTGCGGACACCTTCCCCGGTACGCCTTTCCTGAGCGGTGCGGCGCCGGGCGCGCTCGATCTGCTGGCCGTGGTGGTGTCGAAGTGGAGCGGCGCACGCCAGCATCTTGCGCAGACGCGGCCGGCGTTGACGAACCTGCTGGCGCGCATCGAAGCCCATCCTGCCTTTGCCGGAGTCCACGCCCGGCACTGGGGATGAAAATTCCGGAACCCGCGCCGCCTTGCATGCGTCTATCCGATATGCAAGCCTCGTTTTCCATGTTGCGGCGCACGTTGCCATGGGTGCTCGCGTCGATGCTGTTCGCGGCCTGTGCGACGCGCCCGTTGCCGCCGTCATTCTACGGCGATCCGGCCGACGTGCGTGCCGCCGAGCAAACCATCGTCATCACGCCGCAGACGCGTTTCGTCAATCTGCAGGACGGCACCGTCGTGGCCTTCGCCGTCGGCGACAAGCGTTTTGCCTGGAGCTTCATGGCTGCCACCGGCGTCAGCAGCGTGCGGCTCAACGATCTTGCGCCGCCGGGCGTGCTCGACCATGAAGTCCGCGTCTATCTGTCGCCCGACCCGCGCTACATTGGCGGCGGCGATCATGACCGCTGAAGCGCTGTTGCATGAATGGCACGCATGCTTGCGTGGCGGGCGGCACGGCCGAATGATGGAATAATGGCGGCTTTGCCGAATGTGGCGCCGTTTTCGCTGCGCCGCCGGTTTCACGATTCCTTGCATGCCGATGGTCCGACCCCGTTCCGACAGCGCTCCGCCGCGACGTTCGCGGCGGCTGCTCGCGTTTCTTGCGCTGTCGCTGCTGATTCACGCCGCGCTGCTCTATGTCGC
>SPQI01000235.1 GCA_004570315.1 Oxalobacteraceae bacterium OM1
GGTAAACACTTCGAACATTTCGTCCAGCTCGGCGGTACTGGGCCTGCCGGCACCCCGGGCCGGCATCAAGGGCAGCTCGATGCCGCGCTGGAGCTGGCGTTCGATCGCGCGCGACAGCTGCAAGTGCAGCGCCGCCTCGTCGACCGGCTTGGCCAGGAACGCGTCCATGCCGCAGGCCAGGTAGCGCGCCCGGTCTTCCTCGCTGGCGTTGGCGGTGAGCGCGACGATCATCACCTCCGGGTCGAGCACCGGAGTGCCTTGTGGTCCGCCGGCGCGGATCAGGCGGGTGGCGGTGGCGCCGTCCATCTCGGGCATGCGTCCGTCCATCAGCACCAGGTCGTAGCGGGTGCGCGCGCAGGCCTCGACCGCGAGCTGGCCGTTTTCGGCGATGTCCACGTCGTGCCCCAGATCGGTCAGCATCATGCGGATGATGATCTGGTTGGTCTGCACGTCCTCGGCGCACAGCACCCGCAGTCGATGGGTATGGCGCGTGCGCTTGCCGGCGGCGGCCGGCTGCCGGCTCGGCGCTGCTCCCTTCGGCAAGCTCACGCGCACGCGGAACACGGAACCGGCGCCCGGCACGCTGTCCACCGTGATGCTGCCGCGCATCAGCTCGACGAGCTGCTTGCAGATCGCCAGGCCGAGGCCGGTGCCGCCGTAGCGGCGCGTGGTCGAGAGGTCGGCCTGCTCGAATTTGCGGAACAGCCGCACTAGCGTTTCCGGCGCAATGCCGGGGCCGGTATCGGTCACGACGAATTCGATGTCGGCCGTATCGGCCGTCTCGCGCGCAAGCCCGGCCGTCACCCGCACCGTGCCACGCTCGGTGAACTTCACTGCATTGCCGGCGAGGTTGGTGAGGACCTGGCGCAGGCGGGTGGGATCGCCGCGCAGGAAGTGCGGCAGGCCGGGAGCGATCTCGATCTTCGCGGCGATACCCTTGGCGGCGGCCAGCTCGGCCAGCGGATCGAGCGCTTCGCGCAGCAAGGCGTGCAGATCGAAGTCGATGGCTTCCAGCGTCAGCTTGCCCGCCTCGATCTTGGAGACGTCGAGGATGTCGTTGAGGATGTTGAGCAGCGACTGCGCATTGTCGAGGCCGACCTGCACCTGCTCGCGCGTGCGGATGCGCAGGCTGCCGTCTTCGAGTGCGAACTTCAGCATGCCGATCACGCCGGCCAGCGGCGTGCGGATTTCGTGGCTCATCACGGCGAGGAAATCGCTCTTGGCATGGCTGGCCAGCTCCGCGGCTTCCTTCGCCGCCAGCGTGGTGCGCAGCTCGGTCTCGTGGCGCTTGCGCTCGGTGACATCCACCATGTTGAGGATGTAACCGCCTTGCGGCAAGGGGCTGGAGCGGATTTCGAGCACACTGCCGTTGGGTCGCATGCGCTCGTAATGCTGCGGTTCGCGGTGATGCACGCGCTGCATGGCGGCCTCGAAGATGCGGTCCGGTTCGCCGAAACCGAATTCGCCGCGCTCGGTGAGATAGCGCACCACGTCCTCGGCGCTCGGCGCGCCGTTGGCAAACAGGCTGTCGTCGATGTTCATCATGCGCCGGTAGGCGTCGTTGCAGGCGATGATGCGCAGGTCGCGGTCGGAAACGATCACGCCGCCGGGCAGGTTTTCCACGATGGTGGTCAGCGTGGCGTTCTGCTGCTGCATCGCGAGCTCGGCGACCTTGCGCTCGCTGATGTCCTGCATCGTCTCGATGGCACCGATCAGCTCGCCGTTCTCGTTGTGCAACGGCGCGGCGGTGAAGAACAGCCATCTGCCGTTGGGCTTGATGTCCGGGAAGAACATCTCGGCCTCGTAGGCGCCGTCGAGCAGCGTGGAGGTGCGGCCGGCGCCGCCGTAGTGTGCGGCGATGGCGTCGAGGCTGGCGCCGGCGACGACCAGGTCGGCCAGGCAGGGCCGCTGTGTGCGATAGAAGGCACGCCAGTGGTCGGTGGTGCCGACCATCTCCGCCGCCGCGATGCCGGACAGGCTTTCCAGCGCGCGGTTCCAATGCGTGACGCGATGGTCGCGGTCGATGACGAAGGTGGAAATCAGGCTGCCCTGGATGATCTGCGAGAGCAGCTTCTCGCGCTGCGCCAGTTCCTCGCGCGCGCGGCGCACCTGCGTGATGTCCTCGATCACCCAGACGGTGCCGAGGTCGTCGCCGCTCTTGCTGACGGTGCGTCCATAGACGTGGCACCACAGCGGCGAGCCGTCGATGCGGCGGAATTCCCAATCGGCGTCGAAGGGCTTGCCTTCGGTGAGCAGCGGACGCGCGCGCTCGGTCAGGCGGCGGAAGCTGCCCTCGTCGGCGTGAAAGATGCCGGGCGACTGGCCAATGAGGGACTCGACTTCGGTGCCGTAGATTTCGGCGAGGCGCTGGTTGCAGCGCTGGATGACGCGATTGCGCGTGAACAGAATGCCGACGGAGGCGTTGTCGAAGATGGCGCTCAGCTCGGGGTCGGCGCGGCGGCGCTCGATGCCATTCGGCGGGCCGAAGGAATCTGCGGGCGGAACGGAAGCTGCCATGGACGTCTCTCGTTGTGCATCATGCCGCGGGCGGGGGCGCCGTGCGGTTGCCGTGGTGGCTTTGGGCGGTGCGGATTGGATATTGCTGGATTTATACGCGCATTCGGTGATGGTGGGCAAGCTCTTGCCTGTTTGGCAAGTCGTGGCTTGCTCGTTTTTTTCACAGGCGCGTCGCGTGCGAGCGGCGCGATTGCCAGCGAGGTGCGGCGTGCGTGGGGGCCTGCAGTTTGGGAGTTGGGCGTGAGAGAGCCAGGAATGGCCGGACTCCGGCCCCGCCCTCTCTTGAGTGGGAGGGAACGGTTCAAAGTCTTGGCAGAGTCTGTAGGGTGCGCATGCGCACCCTACGATGCTGGATTACCGCCTTCGCGGGAATGACAGTGCATGGGAGGGAGGGAGGGGCGAAAAAAACGGGCCAGCACACGCAGGCCCGCATTTCACTCAGGCTCGAACTCAAGCGCTCCGATATTGATCGCGCAGGCTCTTCACCTGGTCATGGTTCTGCAGCACGCCTTGATACTGGCGCTCGACCACGCTGCGCACTTCGACCGGCAGGTTCTTCTCCAGCGCGCGCCGGTAGCTGGAGACGGCCACGTCCTCGCCGCGCTCGCACTCTTTCAGGATCGCCGTGTCGTCGCGGCCCATGATGGCCGACTTGATGTCGACCCAGCGGCGGTGAATCGCGCCGCCGAGGCCGCTGCTGGTCTCGGGATCGCCGCCGTAGTTGCGCACCAGTTGCTGCAGCTCCTGCGCGGCGGTGGCGCAGCCCTGCGCGCGGTTCGTGAAGAAGGATTTCAGCTGCGGCTCGCCGATGTCTTCGGCACAGGTGCGGAAGCCGTCCTCGCCGTCCTTGCAAGTTTCGATCAGGTCGTTGAGGGTGGAAACAATTTCATCGTTGTCCATCGTGTGCTCCAGGGATGATGTGGGGAATACGAAACTGCCGTTCGCATGCAAACCCTCGTCCCACGCGGGACGAGGGCGGCGCGATCCTCGCCGCTGTTACTTGCCGGAACCGCTGTTGGACGAGCCCGAGGTGCCGGAGGTGCTCTTCGTGCTCGACGTGCCGCTGCCGGACGCCGACTTGCCGGAGGTGCCGGCGCTGCCGCCCGACGAGCCGCTCATGTTGCCGGTGGAGCGGTCCTTCTCGATGCTCTGGGCCATCTGCAGATGCTGGTCGACCGCCGGTTGCACCTTGGCCGCCATGGCCTTGAGGTCAGGATCCTTGGCCTTGTTCTGCATCTGGGTCAGCAGCTTGTGGGTACTCTTGTGGTCGTTCAGGCCGCCCTGCTTCATGTAGGCGGCGTCGAACTTGTCGCCGTCCAGCGCGCCCATCATCTTCATCGCGGCCTTGTGCTTGGTATCCGGCTCGGTCGGCAGCGTGACGCCTTTCTGCTGGGCCAGGTCCTGCACCTGCTTCAGCGCCGTGGTGTGGTCGTCGACCATCTTCTGGGCGAAGGTCTTGACCTGGTCGTTCTTGGTCTTGTCCTGCGCCATCTTGCCGGCCTCGATTTCCGAGATGTTGGCCTGGGCGAAGTCCTTCAGCATTTTCTCGTCGCCGCGGCTCAGCTTGCCGGAGGCGCTGCCCGACTTGCTGGTGGCGGTGTCGCCGCTGCCGCTCGAGGCTGCGCTGCTGCCCGAGGCCGACGAGCCCGAGGACTTGGACGATCCCGACGATCCCGACGATCCCGATGCCGACGATGCGCTCTTGCCGCTCTCGCCCGCCTGGGCCGGCGTGGCGGCGGCGCTGGTGTTGTCGTTGGAGCCGGTCGGGCTCATCTGGCCGGCCTTGTTCTGGGGCGTCATGCCGGCGGCATCCTTCGGCGTTTCTTTCGCAGCCTGGGCGAGCGCGGAACCCGCGCCGAACATCATCGCCAAGGTGGCGACTCCGAGCATGCGCTGCAGGGTTTTGGTTTTGGACATGTGAGTTCTCCTTGGAAAATGATTGGCTCAATGCCGATATGGGCACTCTGCGCATAAGGCAATGTGCATGCCAATCTATTAACGGAGAACGACAGAGGGAGAGTTGTGGCGCGCGGCGGCGGTGCATGGAAGAGACTACGCGCGCCATGGAAAAATTTACCAATGCCAGCATGACGGCCGGCAAAAAAAAGCGCCAAAGCGAATCGCTTTGGCGCATGCCCGCAAGTGCAGCACGGGCTCCCATGAAGAGTGGCCGGCGGAGAACGGCGGCGCGTCTCTTGCGAAATCGCGCTCCCCTTGTTCGCTGCGCTCTCCGCGGCCGGACTAGTTGCGGCGCTGTGCCATGGCGTTCAGCCGCGGCTGCGCTTCTCGCATTTCACTTCCATCGTGTCCATCACGTTGCCTTGCGGATCGACGGTTTCCATGATCACGTCGAAGCCCCAGAGCCGCGCGACGTGCTTCAGCACTTCCTCGGCCTGCTCGTTGAGCGGACGGCGCAGGTATTGATTGTGGCGCAGGGTGAGCGCGCGGTGGCCGCGCGTGTCCACCGACCAGACCTGGATGTTCGGCTCGCGGTTGTGCATGTTGTACTGGCCGGCCAGCTGCTCGCGAATGTAGCGATAACCGTCTTCGTCGTGGATGGCGGAGATCTGCAGCTTGTCCTTCTTGTCGTCGTCCAGCACCGAGAAAAAGTGGAAGTCGCGGATCAGCTTGGGCGAGAGGTACTGCGCGATGAAGCTCTCGTCCTTGAAGTTGCGCATCGCGAAGTCCAGGGTCTTCTTCCAGTCGCTGCCGGCGATGTCCGGGAACCAGTGACGGTCCTCGTCGGTGGGCTCCTCGCAAATCCGTCGGATGTCGCGCATCATCGCGAAGCCCAGCGCATACGGGTTGATGCCGTTAAAGTACTTGCTGGTGACCGGCGGCTGGTAGACCACGTTGGTGTGGCTCTGCAGGAACTCCATCATGAAGCCGTTGCCGACCACGCCTTCGTCATACAGCTGGTTCAGGATGGTGTAGTGCCAGAACGTCGCCCAGCCTTCGTTCATGACTTGCGTCTGGCGCTGCGGATAGAAGTACTGCGAAATCTTGCGCACGATGCGCACGATCTCGCGCTGCCACGGCTCCAGCAGCGGCGCGTATTTCTCGATGAAATACAGCAGGTTCTCCTGCGGCTCTTCGGGGAATCGCTTGGGTGCCTGCTCCTGTACCGCCTCGACCTTCTTCGGCAGCGTGCGCCAGAGGTCGTTCACCTGCGACTGCAGGTAGGCCTCGCGCTCCAGCTGACGCTCGCGCTCCTTCTGCAGCGAGAGTTTGGCCGGACGCTTGTAGCGGTCCACGCCGTAGTTCTGCAGCGCGTGGCAAGAGTCCAGCAGCAGCTCCACCGCCTCGACGCCGTAGCGCTGCTCGCACTCGGCGATGTAATTCTTCGCGAACACCATGTAGTCGATGATCGCTTCCGCATCGGTCCAGGTGCGGAACAGGTAGTTGCCCTTGAAGAAGGAATTGTGGCCGTAGGAGGCGTGCGCGATCACCAGCGCCTGCATCGTCAGGCTGTTCTCTTCCATCAGGTAGGCGATGCACGGGTTCGAGTTGATGACGATCTCGTACGCCAGCCCCATGTGCCCGCGGCGATAGCTCTTCTCGGTGGAGAGGAAATGCTTGCCGAAGGACCAGTGGGCATACGATACCGGCATGCCGACCGACGCGTACGCATCCATCATCTGCTCGGCGGTGATGATTTCCAGCTGGTTCGGATAGGTGTCGAGGCCGAAGTTGTTGGCCACGCGGCGGATCTCGTCGTGGATGCCTTCGATGAGTTCGAAGGTCCATTCCGACTGCTCCGGCAGCCGGAACGCTTTCGGCGCCGCCTTCTTCCGGGTGCTCTTGCGCGCGGGCTTCTTGAGCTCTGTGGTCTCTGTCGTCATTTCACTTGTTTCTTGAACAGTTCACGGAACACCGGATAGATATCGGCCGGCGATTCGATTTTCTGCATCGCGAAGTGCGGGTGGACATCCGGAATCTGCGTGTACTCGTGCCACAGGTTCTGCGGCTCGCCGTCGGTGATCTCGACGTAGGCGTAGTACTGCACCATGGGCATGATCTTGTTGATCAGCAGCTCGCGGCAAGTGATGGAATCGTTGTCCCAGTTGTCGCCGTCCGACGCCTGCGCCACGTACACGTTCCAGTCGCTCGAGGCGTAACGCTCGCTGACGATCTTGTTGAGCAGATGCAGCGCCGAGGAGACGACCGTGCCGCCCGATTCGCGCGAATTGAAGAACTCGTCCTCGGTCACTTCCGTTGCCTGCGTGTGGTGGCGGATGAAGACCAGCTCGATCTTCTCGTAGGCGCGCTGCAGGAACAGGTAGAGCAGGATGTAGAAGCGCTTCGCAGCGTCCTTCTTCTGCTGGTCCATGGAGCCCGACACGTCCATCACGCAGAACATCACCGCCTGGCTCGACGGCTTCGGCACCTTGATGCGATTGCTGTAGCGCAGGTCGATCGGATCGAGGTAGGGAATCGCGTTCAGGCGCGTGCGCAGGGAATGGATTTCCTTGCGCAGGGCGAGGATGCGGTGGTCGTCTTCGAAGGCCGTCTTCTGCAGCGCTTCCATTTCCTCTTCCGCCTCGCGCAGGCGCTTGCGCGACTTCGCGCCGACGGCGATGCGGCGGCCGAGCGCGCCGCGCAGCGAGCGCAGCACGTGGATGTTGGAAGGCGTGCCGGAGATGGTGTAGCCGGCGCGCTGCTGCTTGAACTCGGTGATGGCCTTCAGCTGGGTCTTGACCAGGTTCGGTAGTTCCAGGTCTTCGAAGAAGTAGTTCATGAACTCTTCTTTCGAGAGCTCGAACGCGAAATCGTCTTCGGTGATCTCTTCGCTGTTGCCGCCCTTGCCCTTGCCCGATCCGCCGCCGCCTTTCGGCCGCTGGACCTGGTCGCCCTTCTGGTATTCGCGGTTGCCCGGCCGCACGACCTCCCACACGCCGCCATGCGCATGGCCGAAGGTCGGCTCGCCGATGTCCTTGACCGGAATGGATACTTTTTCGCCCTTCTCGATGTCGGTGATCGAGCGGCCCTTGATTGCACGCTGTACGGCGTCCTTGATCTGGCCCTTGTAACGCCGCAAGAAGCGTTCACGGTTGCCAGCGGACTTGTTCTTGCCCTGCAGACGCCGGTCGATGAGGTGAGCCAAAATGCCTCCTGCTTGTGAAACTGCGATGGCGAGGTGCCGGTCGGTTCACTTCACTTGAAACGTTGCTATGCGTGGAGCTCCCTCCCCTTCAAGGGGAGGGTTGGGGTGGGGATGGATTTCGTTTGCGGTGCAGTGCTACCGAAACCCATCCCCCACCCCGCCTCCCCCTTGAAAGGGGAGGAGTCCTTCTCTTCGTTGCATCGACGGAGGGCTTAATAATTCCTCACCATCGAACACCGTCTTACGACGACTTCCTTACGCGCAGATACCACTCGCACAGCAACCGCACCTGCTTCGCCGTGTAGCCCTTCTCCACCATGCGCGCCACGAACTCCTGATGCTTGTTCGCATCTTCGGCGCTGGCCTTGGCGTTGAAGGAGATCACCGGCAGCAGCTCTTCGGTATTCGAGAACATCTTCTTCTCGATCACCGTGCGCAGCTTCTGGTAGCTCGTCCACACCGGGTTCTTGCCGTTGTTCTGCGCGCGGGCGCGCAGCACGAAGTTGACGATCTCGTTGCGGAAGTCCTTCGGATTCGAGATGCCGGCCGGCTTCTCGATCTTCTCCAGCTCGCTGTTGAGTGATTCACGGTCGAAGCTTTCGCCGGTGTCCGGATCGCGGAATTCCTGATCCTGGATCCAGAAGTCGGCAAACGTCACGTAGCGGTCGAAGATGTTCTGGCCGTATTCCGAATAGCTCTCGAGGTAGGCCGTCTGGATCTCCTTGCCGATGAACTCGACGTAGCGCTGCGCCAGGTATTCCTTGATGTAGGACATGTAGCGCTGCTCGGTCTCGGGCGCGAACTGCTCGCGCTCGATCTGCTGCTCCAGCACGTACAGCAGGTGCACCGGGTTTGCCGCGACTTCGGTGGTGTCGAAGTTGAAGACCTTGGACAGGATCTTGTACGCGAAGCGGGTCGAGAGGCCGTTCATGCCTTCGTCGACGCCGGCGTAGTCGGTGTACTCCTGACGCGACTTCGCCTTCGGATCGGTGTCCTTCAGGTTCTCGCCGTCATACACCTGCATCTTCGAGAAGATGGAGGAGTTCTCCGGGTCCTTCAGGCGCGAAAGGACGGCGAACTGCGCCATCATCTTCAGCGTTCCGGGCGCGCACGGCGCATTGCCCAGCGAGGAGTTCTTGATCAGCTTGTCGTAGATCTTGACCTCGTCCGACACGCGCAGGCAGTACGGCACCTTCACGATGTAGATACGATCCAGGAAGGCTTCGTTGTTCTTGTTGTTCTTGAAGGACTTCCACTCCGACTCGTTCGAGTGCGCCAGCACCACGCCGTCGAAGGGAATCGCGCCGAAGCCTTCGGTGCCCTTGTAGTTGCCTTCCTGCGTCGCGGTCAGCAGCGGGTGCAGCACCTTGATCGGGGCCTTGAACATCTCGACGAATTCCATCAGGCCCTGGTTCGACAGGCAGAGGCCGCCGGAGTAGCTGTAGGCGTCCGGATCGTCCTGCGAGTAGTCCTCGAGCTTGCGGATGTCGACCTTGCCGACGAGGGAGGAAATGTCCTGGTTATTCTCGTCGCCCGGTTCCGTCTTGGAGATCGCGACCTGCTTCAGCACCGACGGATAACGCTTCACCACGCGGAACTGGTTGATGTCGCCGCCGAATTCGTGCAGGCGCTTGACCGCCCACGGGCTCGGGATGGTTTTCAGGTAGCGGCGCGGAATGCCGTAATCCTCTTCGAGGATGGGACCATCTTCATCTTCGTTGAACAGGCCGAGCGGCGATTCATTCACCGGCGAGCCTTTGATGCAATAGAACGGCACCTGCTCCATCAGCTGCTTGAGCTTTTCCGCGATGGAGGATTTGCCGCCGCCGACCGGGCCGAGCAGATAGAGCACCTGCTTGCGCTCTTCGAGGCCTTGGGCTGCGTGACGGAAATAGGAGACGACCTGCTCGATGACTTCTTCGGTGCCGTAGAACTCACGGAACGCCGGATAAATCTTGATGACCTTGTTGGCGAAGATCCGCGAGAGACGCGGATCATGGCGTGTATCGATCAGTTCGGGTTCGCCGATCGCTTGGAGCATGCGTTCTGCTGCCGAAGCATAGGCGAGTCGATCGCGCTTGCACAATTCCAGATACTCTTGCAGGGAGTATTCCTCTTCCTTTGTCCGCTCGTACCGTGCTGCGTAGTTGTCAAAGATGTTCATGAAGTGTCCTTTGAAATCGATCGGTAAGGGATGTCGGAAACAGACTGAATTTTTCCACTCCGCAATTTCAGACTACGCCTTGTTTTTTACTGTCGCAAGGAAATTTTTCGAGAAATTTGTAAGCGTGGTCGCTCTGCAAAAGGTGTTTGCAGAAGTGCTTTTCAAAGCGATATTTCACTCGGAGATTTCGGTGAAAAACGATTGAATCGCGTAAAACTTTTTTGCGTGAAAGTGGTCGTGCGGCGTGGTTTGCGCGATGGTGTTGGCATGAAAATGTGACAGCGTGCGTGAGGCTGTCGATGTGCAGAATGCGTGTGGAGAAATGCGATGCATTCGCATCGCTGTTCGGCGGTTCAATGCGGGTGTGAAGCGCGGAACAATGGAAGGCTGGTCGTCGTGCGTGACGGCGAGGGATCGAAGAGATACCGACCGATGCGTATAGACCTCCTGTCGTTCCCGCGCAGGCGGGAACCCAGAGATGCTTAGATGGCCGAGTTCAGGTAGTCAACGCATCTCTGGATTCCCGCCTTCGCGGGAATGACAGTAAAGATTTAAGGTAGTTTGACTTGGCGAGTAGGGAGATCCACCTCACCTCCCCAACAAGCCCTTCAACTTCTCCTGCAGCTGCTCCTGCACCTTGCCCTTCTGCTCATCGATCGACTTCTTCGCCTGCGCGCGAACCTCTTCCTTCTTCTCGTCGATCTTCTGCTGCGCCAGCTCGCGCGCCATGCCGGAGAAATCGATGCGCCAGCCCAGATCGCCGAACGGTCCGGACAGCTTCACCGGTACCGTCAGTCCACGCAGCGCCTGCAGCTCCGGACCGCCCTGCCCTTGCAAGCTTTGCACGACCGTCGTGCGCGCGAGGTAGTCGAGACGCTCGTCTGCCAGATTGACGTCGCCCGAACCCGCGATGCGCAGCAGCGGCGACTTGATGCTCAAGTCCTCGTTGTGCGCCACGCCGTTGGCGACCTTGAAGCTCGCCGTCATCTCGCTGAAGTCGGTCTTTTCGTCGCCCCCCGCCTGCCCCTGCTGCGCCGGTTCGTTGCCGCGCAGCTCGCCGATGCGTGCCTTTGCCGTGCGCACCGCCTGCGCGAGATTCACGCCGCGCACCGCGCCGTCGCGCAGTTCCAGCC
>SPQI01000041.1 GCA_004570315.1 Oxalobacteraceae bacterium OM1
GGCCATGCCGTCGGCATCCCGGGGCCCGACATCCTGCGCCGCATGCAGGAGCAAGCCGCGCACTACGGCGTGCCGCGCAGCACGGCGGTGGTGGAACGCATCGAACCGCAGGGCGGCGGCTTCCTCGTGCATACCGATGCGCAGTCGTGGCGCACGCGCACGATCATCCTCGCGACCGGCGTGATCGACGTCGCGCCGCAGTATCCGCACGTGAAGCAGGCGGTTGATAGCGGCTGCCTGCGCTACTGCCCGATCTGCGACGGCTTCGAAGCGATCGGCAAGCGCGTCGCCGTGCTCGGGCGCGGCGCGGGCGGGGCTGGCGAGGCGGCGTTCGTCAGCCACTTCGCCGAGGAGGTGATGCTGTGTTCGACCGGCGATCCGGTGGTGCTCGATGACGACCAACGCAACCGGCTCGCACAGGCGCGCGTGCGCATCGTGAGCGCGCCGGTGCGCGACCTCGTGCAGGAAGGCGAATGCGGCATGCGGCTCGTGCTGGAGGGCGGCGAGACAGTGCACGTCGATGTGGTGTATGCCGCGCTCGGCACGCTGGTCAACTCAGGCCTGGCGACGGTGCTCGGCGCGCAGGCCAACGAGAGCGGCGAACTGCTGGTGGACGCGCACCAGCAGACGAATGTCGACGGCTTGTATGCGGTAGGCGACGTGGTGCATGGCTTGAACCAGATCGCCGTCGCGATGGGACACGCCGCGATTGCGGCGACCGCGATCCACAATCGCCTGTAGGAACGGCTGCGCGGCTATCTGTGCGGCCGGACTTCGCCTCGCCTGAGCAGGCAAGAATTTCGCCTTTCCAGTTGACAACCCCTTCTTTCCATTGATAGCGTGCGTATCGTTATACGATCCGTTGTTTCGTATAACGATACCAACCAACCCGCTGCTCAAGGAAAGAAGAATGAAACTGAAACTTGTCGCTGCACTTTTCGCCGTCGCCTCCTCGTTCGTCGCTGCCGTGCATGCCGCCGACACCGGCTACGGCCTCGTTCCCGAGAAGAACGCCCCCGTCTATATCCGCGTCGGCAAGCTCATCGACGGCAAGGGCGGCGTCCGCAACAAGGTCACCGTGAAAGTCGAAGGCACGCGCATCGTGGAGATCAGCGATCGCGCGCCGCCGCATGTCGACTACGACCTGTCGAAATACACGCTGATGCCCGGCCTCATCGATACCCACGTCCACATCGATTCGCATTTCCGTCCCGACGGCCGCGTCGCCAACCCGCTGGAGCCGGCCGGTGAGCGCGAGCTGTGGGCCCTCGAAAACCTGTATCGCGACCTGATGGCAGGCTTCACGACCGTGCAGGGCCTGGCATCGCCATCGACCGGCTCGCCGTCGGACCTGCCGCTGCGCGCGGTCAGCGCGCGCGGCGTCCTGCCGATGCCGCGCGTGCTGGCGACAGCCGGCCTGGTCAACGAGAACAGCGGCACGCCCGAGGAGATCCGCGGGCTGGTGCGCAAGCAGGTGGCCGCGGGCGCGGACGTCGTCAAACTCTTCGCGTCCAAGAGCATCCGCGAGCACGGCACGCAAACAATGAGCGATGAGCAGATTGCCGCGGCCTGCGGCGAAGCCAAGGCGCTCGGCAAGCGCACCTGGGTACATGCGCACAGCCCTTCCTCCGTGCGCGCTGCGGTGCTGGGCGGCTGCATGGCGATCGCGCACGGCAGCACCCTGGACGACCCGGAATTCGAGCTGATGGCGAAGCACGGCGTCTACTTCGAGCCGGAAATCGCGCTGGTGTCGTTCAACTATCTCGAGAACAAGGAACGCTTCCTCGGCACCAGCAACTACACCGAAGAGGCCTTCAAGATCACCGAGCAGAGCATTGCGCAGAAGCTGGCGATGTTCAAGAAGGCGATCAAGCACAAGGACCTGAAGATCGTCTTCGGCACCGACACCACCGCCGGCGCGCACGGACAGATGGCGCGTGAGATCGTCTACCGGGTGCAGGTGGCGGGGCAACCGGCGATGGACGCGCTCATGCAGGTGACGTCGGTGCCGGCCGAGGCACTCGGCATGAAGGACAAGATCGGCGCCGTCGCGCCCGGCATGGAAGCCGACCTGATTGCGGTGGACGGCGATCCGCTGCAGGACATCACCGCCATGCGCCGTGTGAACTTCGTGATGAAGGGCGGGAAGGTGTACAAGAACCCCGCGTTGTAATTCGTCTGCCCGCTCCATTCGACAGCGGGCGCAAGCTCCCGGCCGCGCTGCGGCCGGCGAGCCCTAATCGCTGGTATCTCCGACCAGAAAGTCCGTAATCAGCACTTCCTTCACGTTGTCCGTCCCCATCGCCTGATTGAGCGTATCGCGCAGCTTCCCTTGCAAGGCGCGCAGACCCTGCGGCCCCTTCGCGGCGTCGAGGTCGGCTTCGGTGAGCGTGCGCTTCAGGATCTGTTCGAGCGCCGACTGGTTCTTCTTCACCCAGCCGGCTTCCGCGCCGGTGGCGCGGATGGCGAAAGTCGCGGCGACAGAATGCGCGCTGTTGGCGGTCACCACCGGCACGGGCTTGGAAAAGAAGGGCTCGCTGCGCAGCTTGACCATGTGCCTTTGATAGAGCCACGCAGCGGCGAAGCCGACGACCAGTGCGGCGGCGCCGGCGCCTACGGTGATCAGGAGGGAGTTGTCGCGCGGGGCGGTACGGGGCATGGGCATACGGGTTGAAGCGGACGGGTCATTCTAACCAAGGCAGGTGAGGCGCGGAGGCCTTGGCGGTGGCCTGTCTTCGTTTTCTCTGGATCCCCGCCTGCGCGGGGATGACAGGCACTAAGGATCCGACGGCTAGTGCTCCGGACCGACAGCGATCGCCGACCTGTCGTTCCCGCAAAGGCGGGAATCCAGGGATGCCTCATCAGCGGGCGATGAACGCCACCTCAGCGTCGTACTCAGTGCACGCTCGTCACCGGCGGCGCACCACGCCGCTGCACCAGAATCCAAGGCTTGACCACCACTGTCCACAAGGTGGCATTGGCCGCGGCCCAGGCTTCGGCCTGCGCATCCGTGACGCGCGCCACCCTGGCCGCCTGCATCCACTGCGATACGGCGGCAGCGTCGTCCTCGGCGACGGCGGCGGCGACTTCGACGAGGTCGAGGTCGTCGCTCACCAGAATCATCGCGCCGGAGGCGAAGAAGCGCACCAGCTCGGCGAACGGCATGCGCGCGGTTTCTCCATTGATCTTCGCGCGCAGCATCGCGCGTTCGTCATTCTTTTCCATGCGTTCCTAGTAATGCGGCGGCGGCTCGTCCGCCACCGGTTCGCCGGTCACCTCGCGCAAATCCCTCACGCGGCGCGCGAGTGCCGTGCACAAGGCTTCCAGTTCATCGATCTTTTTCTGCTGCTGAAAGATGGTCTTGTTCAGCGCGTCCATCAGGTCTTCCTGGCGCGCGATCTTGATCTCGAGCTCGATCAGGCGTTCTTCGCTGTTCCGCAGTTCGCTATCCATCTGCACCTCCATTGTCCCGGGCACGTGAGGATGGGCCAGTGCCCTTGCCCTGTCAACTCCGCCGCATGCCTTGCGGCAGCGCCAAACCGCGCTGTCCGTTTGCGCTAGACTGGCCATACCGCTTCCATGTTCCCTGCGCGCTCCCAACACCATGAGATCGACCAAAGCCAGCAACGCCGTTGCCCGTCTGAATGCACGCGACCCCGCTCATCAGTATTCGATGGGCATGACGGCGGCGGGTTTCTTCTATCTGTTGCGGATGGATGAAAGTGGCAAGCAGGAAAAGGTCAGCGAGGACCTGACGCTGGACGAGTTCGTGGTGTTCACGAACAAGACCGGGCCGCAGAAGAAGGTGAAGATCAGCAAGCTCGATGTGGCCTTCGAGAAGCAGCTGGCCGGCAGGAATGCCGCGAAGGAGTAAAAAATCGCGCCCGGCACGGACCGGACGCGATATCAAGACCTTTGGAAATGGCAGGCAGGCGTCGATCGCCTGCCTTTTGTTTTTCAGAACTTGTGACGCACGCCGACGTTGAACGTCGAGGTGTTGTTGCCGGCGGCGACGGTGCCGACACTGGTGCTGCCGGTGTAGCCGAGCGTCGCGCCGCCGTCGTTGCTCAGGCGGCCGTACGAGGTGTAGAAGTTGGTGCGCTTCGATACCGCATACGTGTAGCCCAGGGCCCACAGGCGGGTATCGCCGTTGCTCACGCGCTTGTCGTATTTGCGGCCGTAGGACGCCAGGAAGGCGCCGGCCTGGCCGACCGGGACCGACGCGCCGAGCAGCAGATCGCGCGTGTCGCGGGTCTGCGCGCCGGCAGCGTTGTCGGCCTTGTTCCAAGCATAGGCGAGATGGGCCTTGGCGACGGTGAAGTCGTAGGTGCCGGCCAGCAGCGTGGTCTTGGCGGAACCGGCGTCGACCACCGGTGTGCCCGAGGTCAGGTTCTGGTTGTGGTAGGCCAGCGCGACCCACACCGGGCCGGCGGCATAGGCGAGGTTGGCGCCGATCTGGCGGCCGGTGGCGTTCGCGCCGGGCACTTCGCCGAAGCTGTAGGCCAGCTGGCCGCTCACGCCGCCCCAGGTCGGGCTGGTCCAGTTGATGGTGTTGTCGGCGCGGTCGCCGTAGACGTTGAACAGGAAGGACGCATTGCCGGCCAGGCCGATGCCGAACGGATCGACGGTCTCGACGATCGGACGAATCGGGTTGTTCTGGCGGCCGAACTTGATCTGGCCGAAGGCATTGGACGCCAGGCCGACGAAGGACTGGCGGCCGAACAGGCGGCCGCCCTGACCCAGCGTGCCGGTGTCGGCATTGAAGCCGTTCTCCAGCGTGAAGATGGCGGACAGGCCGCCGCCCAGATCTTCCGAACCCTTGAAGCCGATGCGGCTGCCGGACTGGATGCCGCTGTCGAGGGCGTTGATGGTGGCGGCGCCGTTGTCGGTGCGGGCAAAGCCGGCGTCGACGATGCCGTAGATCTGCACGTTAGTCTGCGCCGAGGCGGCAGTGGTCAGCGTACCGAGGGCGGCGAGCGCAGTCAGCGTGGCGAGCGGTTTCTTCATGTTGTCATCCCTTGTGTGTTGATGTCGTGGCGCGCTGCGGCGCGCACGGAAGCCGTAGCTTGCCGTGCGGCGCGTGTCGATGGAACGCAGGAATTTGCATAAGCACATGCGCGGTCGGCGCATATCGTCATGCAGTGCGAGCGAAAGGCAGCGTGTGCCCGTCTTCACGGGCGAAGGGATTGTGCCGAGGGCACGTGACGGGATGATGACGAAACGTCAGCGCTGAAACTTAACGCGCCACCCAGCCGCCGCACACGGGGAAGGCCTGGCCGACGAAGCAATCAGCGGCGCTGCTGCACAGATAGGCGGCGAACAGCGCGTCCTCGCGCGCACCGACGAGGCGGCCAAGCGGTACCTCACGCTTGAGGCGCTCCTGGAACGCGGGATTGGCTTGCACCTCGGGCGGGAAGTACATCGGGTTGTCGACGAAGTTCTGCGCGATGGCGTTGAGCTGCACGTTGTGCTGCGCGAGTTCGACGCCCGCCGCCTGCACATACGCAAGCTGCGCGCCGCGCGCGGCGCTGTAGCTCGACGTGCGCTTCATGCCGCGCAAGGCGGACGCGCTGCCGATGACGAGGATCTTGCCGCTGCGGCGTTCGGCCATCTGCGGCAGCACCGCGCGCACCAGGCGCGGCAGCGGATCGACCATGTGGCCGAAGACGTGGCGCCATTCGTCGTCGTCGACGTCGCCCACGCGCGTGGTCGGTGCCTGCACGGCGAGATTGGCGACGAGGATGTCGATGCGTCCGGCTTCCTGTACCAGCTGCGCCGGCAGCGCGGGATCGCGCAGCGGCCGCTCGTCGGCGATGACGTCGGCCTGGAAATCGCGGAAGACATCGCACAGAGCCGGCCCCATGAAGGTGCCGCTCTGGGTGATGAGGACGCGCTTGCCGGAAAAATCGAACTGGGTCATGCCGGTCTCCGTTGTGGTTGTTTGACCAGCATGATAGTTCAGCAAGGGCAAGCGCGCGGGAGGTCACGCATGGCGGCGCGACATCTTGCTGGCGGTGTAGATCGAGTACAGTGCGGACAGGCCGACGAGGGCGTAGACAATGCGCGAGAGCGTCGAGCCTTCGCCGAACAGCGTCGCGACGAGGTCGACGTTCATGAGGCCGACGAGACCCCAGTTGAGGCCGCCGATGATCAGCAGCGTCATCGCGATCCAGTCGATGGCGCTCATGCGGTTGTGGGACGTGGCGACGTGGGTGTTGGTGCGGCGGTCCGGAATGTGTCGTCGTTCCGTGATGTGGGGGTTCATGGTGGATGCCATGGCAAACTCCTTTTCGTTGGTCGTTGGATTGCAGCCCGGCATGGCTGCCGGTCACGCGTTAATGCAAGCTCCATGCCGAGGGTGAGGGAAACTTTTTGCGGCGGATGGCGTCTGCCGGCATTCGCGTTTCAAGGGAGAAGAGACATCATGGCAACGACCATCGTGCATCGGAGGGTGCGCATCGTGACGCTGGAAGCGGACGAGATCGTCGGGGAACACTGCGTCGCGGGCGACATCGCGCTGGTGCCGGACGGCGGCAAGTGGTGGACGCAGTTCGTGGCGGAGGATGGCTCGGTCGAGGGCTACGACGAGCCCTACGACGATCACAATCACGCGCTGTGGGCCGCCAAGGCGGCGGCCGAGATGGGGTTTTGAGGCGGGGTTTTGAAGCGGCGATGTTGAAGCGGCGATTTTGCAGCGGGCTTAGCGCGCCGCCTGCTGCTTTTCGATGACGCCGCTGAAGAAGTCGTAGATGCCGTCTTCGCCCATGCGGCGGGCGTTGGCGAGTTCGCCGGCGCGGGTCGCGTACAGCACCTGGTTATCGGCCGTCAGAACGACCGCCGCCGGAATCCCCTTCTTGATCGGATTCCCGTACACCTGCGCCACGTCGAGGTTCTTGTCGAACTGGCCGACATCCACCTTCACCACCACGAATTGCGACGCGATCTGCGGCGCGCTCTTGCCGTGCATCGCCTTGTCGAGTTCGCGGCAGTCCGGACACCAGTTGGCGCCGAAGATGGCGAGGACTTTCTTGTTCGCGGCCTTGGCCTGCGCCAGCGCGGCCTGCATGTCGGTCTTGGCGTCGGCCTTGTCGTCGTAGGGCAAGTTCGGCGCGGCGATAGCGACGGCCATGACGGCGACGCTGCACACACCCAGCAGTAAATTTTTCATGGCGGTATCCCGAAAGGAAAACGTGAGCCTATCGTAGCGCAAGGCGCCAGAATGCGTTGCGGCAAGACGTCACGCCGCCTTCGGTTTGCCGAGCAGGGCTTTGAGGTTGGCAAGACGGTCCTGCGGCGTCAGCTTTTCCTCTTCCTTCGGCACCGCATCGCCTTCATCGAGCTTCATTTCCTTGACGAAGCGCGAGATGTCGCAGTTGACGCTCTCGCGCGCCCGCTTGCGCTTCTTGCACCACGTGACATGCAGGCTGCGCTGCGCGCGTGTGATGCCGACATACATGAGCCGGCGCTCTTCCTGGATGCGTGCGGCCAGCGTCTCGATCGGCGCGTCCGGATCGCCCTTGTGCGGCAGGATGCCCTCTTCCACGCCGACCAGGAACACATGCGGGAATTCCAGTCCTTTTGACGCATGCAGCGTCGACATGCGCACTGCATCCGGCTCCTCGTCCTTGCCTTCGAGCATGGTCATGAGCGCGACCATCTGCGTCAGTTCGAGCAGGCTCTTGTCGTCGTTGCTCTTGTCCTTGCCGCCGGTAGCCTTTTCCTTCAGCCAGTTGACGAAGTCCGTCACGTTTTCCCACTTCGACTGGGCCTGGCGCTCGTCGAAGCTGTCGTACAGATAACCTTCGTAGTTGATGGTCTTCATCATCTCGTCGAGCAGCTCGGCGGCGCTCTCGCCGCGCGTGTTGGCGCGTGCCTCGACGCCGTTGATGAAGTTGCAGAAGTCGCGCAGCGGATTCAACTGCCGGTCGGCGAGCTTGGCTTCGATGCCGCCTTTGAACACCGCTTCGAACAGCGAACATTGCCATTGCCCGGCGAAGGCGCCGAGGGCTTCGAGCGTGGATTGCCCGACGCCGCGGCGCGGCGTGGTGACGGCGCGGATGAAGGCCGGATCGTCGTCCTCGTTCGCCACCAGGCGCAGATACGCGACGATGTCCTTGATCTCGGCGCGGTCGAAGAAGCTCTGGCCGCCGGAGATGGTGTACGGAATGCGCTCCTTGCGCAGCGCCTGCTCGATCACGCGCGCCTGGTGATTGCCGCGATAGAGGATGGCGTAGTCGGAGAACTTCGCGCGGCGCTCGAACTTGTGCGCCGAAATCAGGATGGCGACCTGCTCGGCTTCATGCTCGTCGTCCTGCATCGCCATCACCTTCACCGGATCGCCGAGTCCATGCTCCGACCAGAGCTGTTTCTCGAACAGCTTGGGATTGTTGCCGATGACCGCGTTGGCGGCCTGCAGGATGCGCGTGCTGGAGCGATAGTTCTGCTCGAGCTTGATCACCTTCAGGTCCGGGAAGTCGACCTGCAACTGGGCCAGGTTCTCGATGGTGGCGCCGCGCCAGGCGTAGATCGCCTGGTCGTCGTCGCCCACGGCGGTGAACATCGGCTTCTTGCCGAGGCCGGTGACGAGCAGCTTCACCAATTCGTACTGGCAGGTGTTGGTGTCTTGATACTCATCGACGAGCAGATAGCGCAGCTTGCGCTGCCAACGGTCGCGGACTTCCTCTTTGCTGCGGAAGAGTTCGACCGGCAGGCGGATCAGGTCGTCGAAGTCCACCGCCTGGTAGGCGGCCAGCGTGGCGACGTAGTTGCGGTAGATGCGCGCGGCCTGCGCCTCGTCCTCAGTGACGGCCTGCTTGATCGCGGTCTCGGGATCGACGAGTCCGTTCTTCCACAGCGACATCGCGTTCTGGATGCCGCGGATGATGGCCTTGTCGGTGGTGACGGCGAGGTCCTGCACGATGGAGAAGCAGTCGTCGCTGTCCATGATGGAGAAGCGATCCTTCAGTCCTAGCTCCTTCGCTTCTTGCCGCAGGATCCGCACGCCGAGCGAATGGAAGGTGCAGACGGTGAGCTGCTTGGCTTCCTTCGGATTCTTCAGCAGCTTGGCGATGCGCTCCTGCATTTCGAGCGCGGCCTTGTTGGTGAAGGTGACGGCGGCGATGTTCTTGGCGTCGTAGCCGCAGTCCTCGATCAGGTGCGCGATCTTGGTGGTGATCACGCGCGTCTTGCCCGAGCCCGCGCCGGCCAGCACCAGGCAGGGACCGTCCATGTAGTTGACGGCCTCGCGCTGCGGAGGGTTCATGCCGTGGACGTGAGGGGAAGAGGCGGACATGCGGAGGGGCCGTGATGCGGAAGCGGCCCATTGTAGCAGCGGCGGTGTTGCCGCGCGGCGACGTTGCGGCGCTGCGACGGCGGCTTGCTAGACCTGCAATGCCGGTGCTGCGCCAAGCTCCGCGAGCAATCCGCCGGCCAGGCGGAGGACGCTCGGCGTGGCGGTGGGCACGGCCGCTCCGCAGACTTGGGCGGCGGTCGCGAGCGCTTCCTGATACATGCGGGCACCGGCGGGACACAGATCGATCGCGAAGGCGCCGTCCGGCAGCCGGCTGCGCTGCACGAGGCCGATCTTTTCGAGGCGCAGCAGCTCGCGCGCCAGCCCGGACTTCGGCATGCCCATCGGGCGAACGAGAACAGTGAGCGGAACCGGCCGCACGGGGCTAACCGAAAGCTGGTGCAGAAATGCAAAGTCGCGCAGACCGAGGCCGTGATAGGTGCCGAGTTCGTCGTCCAGCTTGAGGGTGAGGCTCGCGTGCGCGGCAAATACGTCGAGGCAGAAGCCGAGGGCGTCCATGCTCATGGCTCAACCCCCAGCCGATACGCATGGCCACCGCGCAGGGCGAACTCCGCACTCCATAGTTCCAGCAGCGCATCGAGTTCCGCCTGATAGTCGATACCCGGCTCGGAACGGGGACGCACCATGTCGACCACTTCGAATTCAAAGGCCTCCGCGCCGTGTGCCAGCCAGTCGCGCTGCAGCGCGGCGCTGCGATGGCCACGCATGCCGAGTTCAAAGCGATGGCGATTCTGCGCAGCGTCGAGGTTGAGGCTGGCGCCGAGGAAATAGCGCTGGTTGATGCGATTGCGGATCGCGTACACACCCATCGGCGGCGCGCTGGCCTTGTAGGCCTTGGTGAGATGGCGGGTATCGTTCATGCGGGGCTCCTGGAAGGACGCTGTGAGTCCGTATGGACCGCCGGCGTCGCGATGTCCGGGCAAGCGCAGAGCCTGACGCTGCGTCAGGGTCAAGGGTTCGCTTCGTTTTCCTGTCGGCATGAATTCGTGTACTGGATCAATTCGCGTGCCGCCGTCCTTGCCCCATAACTAGTCACTCGTATAATAAATCATGGCCCGTCCTTCCCAGAACATCGACCAGCGCTTGCTGGACGCCGGCATGGCGCTGCTGCCGCAGACTGGCTGCCGCGGTCTTTCTGCGCGCATGCTGGCCGAGCATGCCGGCGTGAATCTCGGGATGTTCCACTACCACTTCAAGACGAAGGACAACTTCATCCGTACCCTGCTCGCGCAGGTGTACGAACGGATGTTCGCGGTGTTGACGCTGCGTACGCAGGAAGGCGGCACCGCGTTGGACCATCTGCGCAATGCACTGCTGGTGCTGGCGGAATTCGGCCGCAGGCATCGCGTGCTGCTGCAGCGCATCTGCGGCGATGCGCTGGCTGGCGAGACGGTGGCGGTGGAATTCCTGCAGACGAACGTGCCGCGCCACCTCGGCGTGCTGGCCGGGCTGGTGGCGCAGGCGCAGCGGGCGGGCGACATGGAGGCGGTGCCGCTGCCGCAGGCGCTGGCTTTCGT
>SPQI01000126.1 GCA_004570315.1 Oxalobacteraceae bacterium OM1
TCGCAGGACCCGTGTCCGTCACCGTGCGGCCGGCCGCACCGTAGGCAAGATACGGCCTTCGCCCATCGGTGAAATCCGCCTTTACGCGAATGCCTGCCGCAAGTGCCGCGTGCCGCAGCACGACGCTTTCCCCGCGCTGCAGCTGCCGATCACCGTTCGCATCCACGAACACCAGCCAGCCTGCGGCCCAGTCACCGTCCGCAGCCGGCACGAGGTCGACGCGTGCGCCGCGCGCAAGCGCCTCCGATCTGGCGGTCTGCACAGCCACGAATAAATCCTGCGTGGCGGCGACAAGCCGATTTTCGCGGATGAATCCGCGCAAGGACGGAATGCCGATACCGAACAGGATGAGCATGATGGCAAGCACAACCATAAGCTCCACCAAGGAAACGCCTCCACTGCGCGGAAGCAGCGCTCTCCGCGTCCTCACGTGCCGCTCACTTCCAGCATTCGGCCGATGTGGCGCCGGCAGCGCCACGACTGTCCAGTGTCAGCGGCCCGCATGCCGGGTCCGTGAATCCCGAGTCGACCTTCTGCGTTCCCGGCATCGCCGTGAGGACGACACAGGTTTGAATCCGCTCTCCCTCGCAGGCCTCCGCGTGGATCTCATAAGCGCTGCTTCGCGGCGAACTCCCGGAATACCAGCGAAAGCTCTTTTCGTCTTCATCGGACGACGTGGCGGAAAAGGGGATGAAGCGGGTATTGCGCGAGAAGTAGCGCTCCTCCTGCTGCATCAACGCCAGCAAGGCATTGCGACCTTCCACCCGCTTGCTGCGTCGCACGGCATCGCGATAGGAAGGAAGCGCAATCGCCGCCAGAATGCCCGCCACGACGAGTGCAACCAGCAGCTCGATGAGCGTGAATCCGACACCGCGCCGTTTGTTCCGGATCACTTGCTACGCCCCTTTCTCAGCTCCCGCCAATGCGGCAACTCTCGCCACGCAAGCCGCCCCGCCGCCTCGACGCTCGACAAGGAGCCGACCATGACAGGTGCGCCAGGCACTGCTCCATCCTGCGTGGTGCCAGGCGAGAGCAAGGCATGGCGCATGCGCACGGCAGTGCGACCGGTTCCGCTCTTTGCGGCAACCTGCGCGGAGGCGGCATCCAGCGCGATCACGGGTAACGGCAAGAGCGATTGCCGGACAACGCTTCGCATCTCGGTGCTTCCGCTGAGAACGTTGAATGCATACTGTGCACTGCCCGGCACACTGCAATGGCCGGTTCCAGAAGTCAGTGCCGTGACCACGACCTTGTCGGCGACGAGCAGAGGATCGGAAACGACGCGCTCGCCACCCGACGAGGAAACCGGAAGGTCAATGAACCATCCTTGCGCCTGATCGAAGGGATTCGTAATGGCGGCAACGCCCGCCGCCTGCGTGCCTTCAGATAACGTACGTTGCACGAGCTGCTTACGGGACAACGGCGCCTTTCCAGGGCCGGCGTCATGGATGGCATACACCGACTGCGCGCCGCTGCCCTGCGACGACAGGTCCGACGGCTCCAGATACTTGCCCGTTCCGAACACGACTACATAACCGTCACCCGGTGCAAATGCGACGGCTGGCTTTGTTGTAATCGCTTGCGGCATGCCGCTTGCATCCGTGGCGGTGAAGAAGGGCAAGCCACTCCCAAGAGACTTGGCCCAAGGCGACGTACCGGAAAAGTCGAGCCGCCAGAGGTTGCCCTGCAAGTCCCCTGCATAGGCCAGTTGCACGGCACCGTAGTCGTCGACGACGAGCGCCGGTGGCGCAAGCCCATTCGGCTTCGTCGAATCGGAGGCCGGCATCCGGAACTTGTAATAGTTCTTCCCGAGCTGCCACTTCTCGTCCGCGGACTTGTCCAGCGCGAGCAGGAACAGCGCCGAGGCCGCATCCATGTTGAAGCGCCCCGGTCCGTCGTCCCGATAATTATTGATGCCGCCCGCCACAACCGCGAAGAATCGGTAGCTTGCCGTTGCTCCCGTGCCGGATATCCGGAACTTTGCGATGGTGGGCGCACCGATGACATTGCCGAGATCCGGATCGTCGGCATCCGAGAACTCGAACAGCACGGCGCCTGCCGACCCGAACTGCTCCGGATCGGTGACATCGAGCGCAGCAACCGCCTGGGCGCCTTGCCCGAGCGCAGCAACGAGAACGGTGCGCCATTTGCCGCGCGCGACGACGTCGGCAGCAGCCAGGCCGCCATCGACAAAGGCACGATGCCGGTAATCCGGCGCGGTCAATTGGTTTAGAAACGGCAGCAGGAGACTCGGCACATAGGCAAACAGCTCCTCGCCCGTGTCGGCGGCGAACGCGTGCAACATGCCGTCGTTCGCACCGACATAGACAGCATGACGACGCGGCTTGAGGGAAGGTTTAGGCATATTCCCGATTGCCGACGCCATTACGCCGAAGTCGCCGACAAACACCGGCGCACTGTGAATGATGTCGCCTAGCAGGCTTGCTCGCCGGCGGTAGATGCCGCCTGGCTTTCCAATCTCCAGCTCGCGCGCGCCCCGCAAATATTCGATCCGCTCCGCGCCGCGTCCGTCCGGTTTTCCGGTTACGGGTGATTTGTCGAACGCCGCACGCTGCGCGGGTGGCAACGAATCCGACCGGAATGGAACCATGCTGATGCTTCCGTGCGCGCCGGCATTGGCAGTAAAAACGTTACGCCCGGCGGACAGAGCCTGGCCCGGCTTGGCGGCAGCACTCATTGCATCGGTCAAGCGCTGACCGGCCTCCCATTCCGCAGCAGTGCCCGGTGATGGCATGCCGTCAGCCGTTGATGCAAGCGGATATTTGCGCAAAGTCCCTGTCCAGTCTTTGGGATCAAAACCGGCGACAAAGAGGTGTTGTGCGCCAGCAGCCGTTTCACCGTAAGAGGCTGTCATGCCCGTTGGCACGTCGTGGTTCCCTGGCGCGCTCCCCGGCTTCCCAGGACTGGCGAGGTCGCCGCTGGTTTGGCACGCTGAGCTCCTCTCTATGAGTCCGTGGCTGCTGTCGACATCGACCACCGGGACGGCGGCGTTTGCGGCACTCAATTCGCAGAGTGCGAGCAGCAACGCGCCGTGCAGTGCGGCGAACAAACGCATCATCACTTGGGAACTCTCCTGTAATAGCTTTGCAGCATGACTGACGTGGCGGCAGTGGGACCGAAGCCGACTGCTGTAATCCGATAGACGCTCGATCGCGCCGCCGTGGATGCATCCTTTCCGGGCGTTTTCAGCGGCAGTCGTTCGATGATGTAGCGCGGCATTTGGACAGGAAGCGAACCGGCCCCCGATTGAAAGCGCCGCCCGGTGTACTCGCCGAAAGCGACAGTGGGCGCTGCGGCCGAGAAGTCATCGAAATCGACCCTGAGCCATGCGGTAGGCTCCCCGCCTTCGCACAGTCCGCGAAGGCGGTGATCCGCACCCGTGCAGTCGGGACTGAAGCGGAGCGTTGGATCGTCGAACACCTCGCCGCGCGCGCGTTCAGGGCCGGCAGTACCGTCAATATCGAGTTCGGCATCCGCCAGCGCCGCCTCCGCAGATTGGAGGGCGATCTGGTAGTCCCGCTCGTTGCGCGTGGCGCGTTCAGCGAGCAGCACGTTACGTGCGGCGGAAGCGCTGAGGAGCAACACGGCCAGAAGTACGACCAAGGTCGTCACCAGCGCGATGCCCTCTTCGTGGTGGCTGCTACAGCGTCGCTTCGGAGCCGGCATGAGCGATGGCGACATTGCGGAGATGAACGATGGTTTCGAATACGCGCCGGCCATAGCCTCGGGTGCCCTTCGGCAGCTGCGCCTCGTCGATACGGGTCCCGACGTCGGAGCGGCCGTAACGGTCGCCATAGTCGCGGCCGAACAGGTCATACCGGGCAGGCCGCAAGTCGTGGCCGACGACTTGGGTACCACGTACGAGCAGCGCCACGCGCACGGCCGCGACACGCGACCAGATCGACGGGTGGGCATTTCCCTGTGCAGCGGCATCGAGCGACGCCTTGCCGCCTGAAGCTACAGCATCGAGACGTGCCAGTTCGGTCGCATTGACATATCGGTTCACGATGCCATCCCCGTCCATGTCCACGCCATACAAGACTTGAAACGACTCGACACCTTCCGCCAGGGCGACGGCATTCCAACCATGGTCGCCGCGATACTTGCAATACAGTTCGGGTTGCCCGGCCTCGTTCTGCGCGACGTAGTAAATGCTCCATCCTGTCAGCGCTTCCGAAGCAGCCTGACTCCCTACAGCCGGGACGGCGAAGCCGGCGCAATTGAGCATCGTGCCGTCACCGTTTTCTCCAGCGCCGGCCCCGCCGAACCGGATCGCAAGGATGTCGCTGCCATTGACAGCGCCTGTCGTCTTCGGAACGTCCGGCCAGGACGTAGAGGCTTTGAGCGTGCCTCCCTCAAAGCCGACGACGGACGGAGGTGCGGGGGCAAGTTGGGATACCGGAGCACGGGTCGCGCCCCAATCTTCAAACCCGGCCTGGCGCAACGAACGTGCGATATTGGCAAGCGCCGTGCGCCCCGTGTCGTCGATGCGCGCCGCTTCGCCTTGAGCGACATAGCCTGATTTGACTGCGACGAGCCAAGCCATCGCAAAGACGGTGATGAGAACGCCGATGGCAAGCGCGACCATCAGCTCAACGAGTGTGACGCCCCTCTGAACGGCACGCATGCGGACGAAATGACACAGCGCCATGTCTACGTCGACGCAATCGTCAGAACGATGCGTGGCGGATAAGTCCCCTCGCCTTGGATCGCGCGTGTGTCTTCAGCATGCGCCGGCCATCCGAGCTTGACGACAAGCGGTGCCTTGCCGTCGGAGGCCGGCGTGCATTCCCAGGCATAGCTGCGCTGGCCTTGGTGCCAGGGCTGGGCGTCCGCACAGACGCGGATCCGGCCGACGGGCGTGACCGACAGGAGGCGTTGCTTCCACGCGTAGCCGATAAACTCAGCGGCTTGGTCCGGCGCGCATGCATAGTCGTAGCACGATGCCGTCGGCACGTTCGGAAGGCCCTCGCTTGCGTTGTAGTCCAACTCCAGCACACCTGCCGGATTTCCGGCGCTGCGAATGCGGAGTTCTTCGGCGATGTCGGCAGCGAGTTCGAGCGCGCCGGTTTGCATGCCCGCCTCCTTGTTAGAGCGCAGGCTAGCCAATTGCAGTCCGGCAGCGCCGAGGACACCAATCGCAAGAACGACAAGGGCCACCAAGGTTTCGATCATGGAAAAGCCGCGCACGCGCTCAGTTTTTCCCGTGGCGTACTTGAAACGCAGACGCGGGACAGCTTGCGGAGTTCGCTCACACATTATTAATATTTTTACAACATTCATGGCAAAAAAAAGCGCCTTGCGGCGTCAGCGGGCGGGGAATCATTTCGATGTTTTCTTTTCGCGCCCGACTTCAGCGATGACATCCTGAAATTCAGCGACGTCCTCGAAGCTTTTGTAGACCGAGGCAAAGCGAATGTAGGCAATTTTGTCCAGCCGCTTGAGCTCGCGCATGACCAGCTCGCCGATGTGCCCCGACACCACTTCCCGGGCTCCGCTCGACAACAGCTTTTCCTCGATGCGCTGGATCGCACCGTCGACCGCTTCCGCCGATACCGGACGCTTACGCAAAGCGAGCATCAGGCTGCCGCGCAGCTTGGCCGTGTCATAGTCGGCTCGGCTGCCGTTTTTTTTCACGATGACCGGCATGGAGAGTTCGATCCGCTCATACGTGGTGAAGCGCTTGTCGCAATGGGCGCACCGCCGGCGGCGGCGAATGGTATCCCCCTCTTCCGACACGCGGGTATCGATCACCTGGGTATCGTCATGGTGGCAGAAGGGGCATTTCATCGGAAGTCTCGGTGAACACTGCGCGGCAGATACGCCTGCGTTTCAATTTTTGCAACGCCGCGATTGTCCGTGGATTCGCTGAAAAGATCAAGCACGGACGCCGCTTTCGCGAACGGCGTCCGGCCCACGTTACTGCGTTACTGCATTACTTGGCGTAGACCGGGAAGGCTTCGGTCAGCTTGCGCACCTCAGCCTTCACGCGTTCGATCGTCGCGGCGTCATGCGGGTTGTCCAGCACGTCGGCGATCAGGTTGCCCACCTTGGTCGCTTCGGCTTCCTTGAAGCCGCGGGTCGTCATGGCAGGGCTGCCGAGACGGATGCCGGACGTGACGAAAGGCTTCTCCGGATCGTTCGGGATGGCGTTCTTGTTGCAGGTCATGTGCGCGGAACCGAGGATGGCTTCGGCCTCCTTACCGGTGATCTTCTTCGCGCGCAGGTCGACCAGCATGACGTGCGATTCGGTGCGGCCGGACACGATGCGCAGGCCGCGCGCAATGAGTGCCTTCGCAAGCGCATCGGCGTTCTTGATCACCTGTTCCTGGTAGGCCTTGAATTCCGGCGACAGCGCTTCCTTGAACGCCACGGCCTTGCCGGCGAGGACATGCATCAGCGGACCGCCCTGGATACCCGGGAAGATCGCGGAGTTGATCGCCTTTTCATGCTCGGCTTTCATCAGGATCACGCCGCCGCGCGGACCGCGCAGGGACTTGTGCGTCGTGGAAGTCACGAAATCGGCATGGGGCACCGGGTTCGGATAGACGCCCGCGGCGATCAGGCCGGCGTAGTGCGCCATGTCGACCATGAAATAAGCGCCGATTTCCTTGGCGATCTTGGCGAAGCGTTCGAAGTCGATGCGCAGCGAGTAAGCGGAGGCGCCGGCGATGATGAGCTTGGGCTTCTTCTCCCGCGCCAGGCGTTCCATCGCTTCGTAGTCGATCTCTTCCTTCTCGTTCAAGCCGTAGGAAATCACGTTGAACCACTTGCCTGACATGTTGAGGGCCATGCCATGCGTCAGGTGGCCGCCTTCCGCGAGCGACATGCCCATGATGGTGTCGCCCGGCTTGAGCATCGCGAAGAACACGCCCTGGTTCGCCTGCGAACCGGAATTCGGCTGGACGTTTGCGGCTTCCGCGCCGAACAGCTCCTTCAGGCGGTTGATGGCGAGCGTCTCGGCGATGTCGACAAATTCGCAGCCGCCGTAGTAGCGCTTGCCCGGATAACCTTCGGCGTACTTGTTCGTCAGCTGGGAGCCCTGGGCTTCCATGACTGCCGGCGAGGTGTAGTTTTCGGAGGCGATCAGCTCGATGTGGTCTTGCTGGCGCTGGTTCTCCTGCTGGATGGCGGACCAGAGCTCCGGGTCGACGTTGGCGAGGGTGTGGTCTTTTGCGAACATGAAAAACTCCAATCGATCAGGTGTGCAAACGGTTTTGCGGAATCGAGCGAGGGCCAGGGGCAAAGATGATGAGCAGCCTCGGTCGTGCTTTCCATTTGGGCTGCCCAGGCGAACGGCATGGATATCTCACGTTCCCCGGTGGAGCCCCACCTTGCACGGACCGGGCGGCCCGCGTTTCGCCAGTCACGTGAGACGAAATGGTCGACAATTGTAAGCCGCCGGGGCGCTTTCGGCAAGAACGCTCCCTGCTCGCGACCGAGCCGTTTTCCGCCGTTGGGCTACAATTTTGGCCATTCCATCCGACCATTCAAAAGGAACATCCATGATCGTTCTCGTCACTGGCGCGACCTCCGGCTTCGGAGAAGAAATGGCGCGCGTCTTCGTCCGCAACGGCCACAAGGTCATTGCCACCGGCCGCCGCAAGGAACGTCTCGACAAGCTCGCCGCAGAACTCGGCGCCAACCTGCTGACGATCGCCATGGATGTCAGCCAGCGCGCCTCCGTCGAGGCCGGTCTGGCTGCCCTGCCCGCCGGATGGCAGGACATCGACATCCTCGTCAACAACGCCGGACTCGCCCTGGGCATCGAACCGGCGCACAAGGCCTCGCTCGACGAGTGGGACACCATGATCGACACCAATTGCAAGGGCCTCGTCACGGTAACGCGCGGCGTGCTGCCCGGCATGGTGGCACGGGGCCGCGGGCTCGTCGTGAACATCGGTTCGGTGGCCGGCGCGTACCCTTATCCGGGAGGCAATGTGTACGGTGCGACCAAGGCGTTCGTCGACCAGTTCACGCTCAACTTGCGCGCCGACCTCGTCGGCACCGGCGTGCGCGCGACCAATATCGCGCCGGGTCTGTGCGGCGGAACGGAGTTTTCGAACGTTCGCCTGAAGGACGACGCGGCGGCAGCAAAGGTCTACGAAGGCACGGTGCCGCTGACGGCCAAGGACATCGCCGATACCGCTTACTGGATCGCCACCCTGCCGCCGCACGTGAACATCAACTACATCGAGATGATGCCGACCTGCCAGGGCTTCTCGCCGTTCAACATCAAGCGCAGCCTGTGATGGAAGGTTTTACCTGGGCGATTCGGGTCTACTATGAAGATACGGATGCCGGCGGCGTGGTGTTCT
Organism: Oxalobacteraceae bacterium OM1; assembly: GCA_004570315.1. Lineage (GTDB taxonomy): Bacteria > Pseudomonadota > Gammaproteobacteria > Burkholderiales > Burkholderiaceae_D > Noviherbaspirillum. The sequence continues at coordinate 8,340 of SPQI01000126.1, forward strand.
ATGCGAATTACCTGAAGTTCTTCGAGCGGGCACGCACCGAATGGCTGCGGGCGGCCGGCATCGGGCAACAGGCATTATCGGAAGAGCACTGCGCCATGTTCGTGGTCAAGAACACGGCCGTGGATTATCATGCCCCCGCGAAATTAGATGATGAACTGAAACTTTCCGTCATTGTCGAACGGCTGGGACGCGCCTCGGTGCAATTCGTGCAGCAGGCTTGGCGCGTCGGCTCCGCTGAGCCGCAACTCCTCGCCACCGGTCGCATCAAGGTCGGTTGCGTACACACCGAAACCTTCCGGCCGTGTCCGATTCCGGACCATGTGCTTGCAAAAATAAGAGCTTGATTTGAAACGCAATGTTACGGTCGCAAGCAGCCGCTCGCGGCCCGTTGCGGCTAAAATCTGCCGCAAAGCAATTCCATTTGGACCCACATGACAGTCACACAAGACCTTTCCTTCCTTTCCCTGATCACCAACGCATCGATGCTCGTGCAGCTGGTGATGGCCCTGCTGCTGCTGGTGTCCATCATGAGCTGGACCTACATCTTTCGGAAGATGTTCGCCATCCGCAGCGCTCGCCTGCAGACCGAGGAATTCGAGCGCGCGTTCTGGTCGGGCGGGAACCTGAACACGCTGTATGAAGCCGCCAGCACGAACCGCGGCCGCAGCGGCCGCGCGGGCGGCGCACTGGAACGCATCTTCGAATCCGGCATGGGCGAGTTCAACAAGGCCAAGGCAATCTTCGCCGGCAAGGGCAACGTGGATCAGGGCAGCATGATCGACGGCGCGCGTCGCGCCATGCGGGCCGCCTACCAGCGCGAGATGGATGCGCTGGAATCGCATCTCGCCTTCCTGGCATCGGTGGGTTCGGTGTCGCCTTACGTCGGCCTGTTCGGCACGGTCTGGGGTATCATGAACGCCTTCCGCGGTCTGGCAAACGTGCAGCAGGCGACGCTGGCAGCGGTCGCGCCGGGCATCGCCGAAGCGCTGATCGCAACTGCCATCGGCCTGTTCGCCGCAATTCCGGCGGTCGTGGCTTACAACCGCTATTCGCACGACATCGACCGCCTGGCGATCCGCTTCGAAAGCTTCATCGAAGAGTTTTCCAACATCCTGCAGCGACAGGTGCGCTGATGGCGCTGACGTCCATGCGCGGCGGCCGCGGCCGCAAGCTGAAAGCGGAAATCAACGTCGTCCCCTACATCGACGTGATGCTGGTGCTGCTTATCATCTTCATGGTGGCGGCGCCGATCACCAATCCGGGCGTGATCAACCTGCCGACAGCGGCGAAGTCGGCCCTGCCGCCGACCGAATACGTGCAGATCGTGCTCAAGCCCGATACGAGCGCGGCCATCGGCATCAACGGTCAGAAGCGCTCCGCCGAGGCAGAGAAGGTCCCCAACCGCAATGCGCTGCTGCAGCGCCTGCGTGAGATTCATTCCGCACATCCGGAACTGCCGGTGATGGTCTCCGCCGACAAGGACATCAAATACGATGACGTGATCACGATCGTGTCCGAGGCGAAGAAGCTGGGCGTCGACCGGGTCGGCCTGGCGACCAAGCAATGACGATGAGCGAAACGACGCCGTACTCCGTCCCGAAGGAACCCGGCCGCTGGCGTGCACTCATCCTGGCGGCGCTGGTGCACCTGGCGCTGTTCGTCTTCTTCTGGATCGGCATCCGCTGGCAGAACGAAACCCCGGCCACCATCGAAGCCGAGGTGTGGAGCCCGGTCGTGCGCGAAGCCGCCCCGGTGGTGCAGCCGCAGCCCGAGCCGAAACCGGAGCCCAAGCCGGAACCGAAGCCCGTCGTGCAGGAGCCGCCCAAGCCGGTCGAGCCGCCGGCCCTGCCGAAGCCGGACATCGCGCTGGAGCAGGAAAAGAAGCGCAAGGCCGATGAGCAGAAGCGGCAGGCCGAGGCCGAAGAGGCGAAGCGCAAGAAGCTGCAGGAAGAGCAGCTGGCGCAGCAGAAGAAGGAAGAGGAAAAGCGCAAGCTGGACGAGAAGCGCAAGCTCGACGAAAAGCTCGCGAAGGAGAAGGACGAACGCGAGAAGGCCGACAAGGCGAAGAAGCTGGCGGAAGAGAAGCGCAAGCAGGAAGTGCAGGACAAGCTGCTTGCTAAGATGCGTGAAGAAGATTTGAAGCGCATGAATTCCGGCCTTGCGGGCACCGGCGGTTCGGGCGACGCTGCCAAGACGCAGGGCGTGCGTGGCGATCCCAGCTACGCCAGCCGCGTCAGCGCAAAGATCAAATCGAACATCAGTTTCGTAGTGCCGGAAGGCCTCACGTCGAACCCTGAAGTCGAATTCGAAGTGAACCTATTACCTGACGGCTCAGTTGCCAGCATTCGCAAGCGACGTTCTTCCGGGATCCCGGGATTCGACGAAGCCGTCCAGCGAGCGATTGACAAATCGCAACCTTACCCACGGGATAAATCAGGTTCGGTACCATCGAGCTTTATCGCTGTCCACAGACCAAAG
>SPQI01000026.1 GCA_004570315.1 Oxalobacteraceae bacterium OM1
CCGTGCACAAGGGCGACGTGTTGGCCGAACTCGAATCGCCCGACATCACCGATGCGCTCAAGCGTGAGCAATCCAGCTACGCGGAGCTGCTGGCCGAACTCGAACGCCAGAAGATCATCGCCCGCAAGCAAAAGCTCGCGGCGCGGCGCGACGCCGACCAGACCGAGATCGAACGCGTCTCCGCCCAGCGGGCTTATGAACGCATCGAACATGCGGGCGTGGTCGGTGTGGTGGCGAAGAACGAATTCCAGAAGGCGCAGGATGCATTGCGCTCGGCCGAGATCCGCAGCAAGCATGCGGCCGCCGCCGCGCTGCTGGAAAACGACGACGTTGATCTCCAGCTCAAGACCCGCACCAGCCAGCTCGAACGCCAGAAGCTGGCGCTCGACTTTGCCCGCCGCCGCGTCGACGACCTCACCGTGCGCGCGCCGATGGACGGCTTCATCGGCAGCCTGGCCGTGGCCAATCGCAGCGTGGTGCCGGCCAATGCGCCGCTGCTGACGCTGGTCGATCTGTCGCGGCTGGAAATCGAGCTGGAGATCCCGGAGACTTATGTGGCCGACCTCGGGCTGGGCATGAGAGTGGAAATCGCGGCGGGCGACATCAAGGCTGTCGGCGAGCTCTCCGCAATTTCGCCGGAAGTGGTGAAGAACCAGGTACTGGCGCGCGTGCGCTTCAGCGGTCAGCAGCCGACCGGCCTGCGCCAGAGCCAGCGGGTATCGGCCCGCCTGCTGATCGACGAGAAGCCCAACGTGTTGCTGCTGCCGCGCGGCCCCTTCCTCGATACGCAGGGCGGCCATCATGTCTACGTGGTGGAGGACGGCGTGGCCGTGCGCCGCCCAGTGAAGCTGGGCGCGACCAGCGTTGCCGCCGTCGAGGTCGTCAGCGGCCTCAAGCCGGGCGACAAGGTCGTGATCGCCGGCACCGATACCTTCGAGAACGCCGAGCGCGTCACCATCAACGACTGAACCCCTGAACGATTGAACGACTGAAAGGAAGCGCGATGCTACGCATGCAGAACCTGAGCAAGGTCTACCGCACCCACATGATCGAAACCCATGCGCTGCGGGGCTTCGCGATCCACGTGAAGGAAGGCGAGTTCGTCACCGTCACCGGCCCTTCCGGCTCCGGCAAGACCACCTTCCTCAACATCGCCGGCCTGCTGGAAACGTTCAACGACGGCGAATACCTGCTCGACGGCGTGAACGTGAGAGGCCTGGACGACAATGCGCGCGCGCGCCTGCGCAACGAGAAGCTCGGCTTCATCTTCCAGGGCTTCAACCTGATTCCCGACCTGAACCTCTTCGACAACGTGGACGTGCCGCTGCGCTACCGCGGCTTCAGCCGGGCCGAGCGCAAAGAGCGCATCGAGCAGGCGCTCACCGAAGTCGGGCTGGCCTCGCGCATGAAGCACTATCCCGCCGAGCTCTCCGGCGGCCAGCAGCAACGGGTGGCTATCGCGCGTGCGCTCGCCGGCTCGCCGCGCCTGCTGCTCGCCGACGAACCGACAGGCAACCTCGACTCGCAGATGGCGCGCAGCGTGATGGAGCTCATGGAGCAGATCAACGCCCGCGGCACGACGATCCTGATGGTGACGCACGATCCCGAACTGGCACGCCGCTCGCAGCGCAACGTGCACATCATCGACGGCCAGGTGAGCGATCTGGTGCGCAAGGCGCCGTCGCTGGTCGACGCCTCCGCCTGAGGACCCGCCATGCTCCGCTACTACCTCACGCTCGGCGTGCGCAGCCTGCGCCGCAATCCGGTGCTGACCGGCCTGATGATCCTTACGCTCGCCGTCGGCGTGGCCGCCAGCATTTCCACGCTGACCATCCTGCATGTGATGTCCGGCGATCCCATTCCGCACAAGAGCGCGCGCCTCATCGTACCGCTGCTCGACAACGGCCCGCTCAAGACCTACGAGCCGGGCAAGAAGGATCTCAACGACGCGCAGATGTCCTACCGCGATGCGATGAACCTGCTCGCCAGCGGCCAGGGCGTGCGGCGCACCGCGCTGTACGACATCTTCGGTTCCATCGAGCCGGCGCGACCCGACCTGCCGGTGATCGACGTGCAGGGCATCGCCGCCACCAGCGACTACTTCACGATGTTCGAGGTGCCGTTCCGCTTCGGCGGTCCGTGGACGGCGGCCGACGACAAGGCTGCGACCCGCGCCGCCGTGCTGAGCCGGCGCAAGGCGGAAGCCATCTTCGGCAAGGACGATCCGGTGGGACGCCGCTTTCGCCTCGGCAAGCAGGACTACACGGTTGCCGGCGTGCTGGACGAGTGGAATCCGGTGCCGCGCTACACCCACCTGATCAACGGCAGCGGCGGCACCTTCCGCGGCGAAGACGAGATCTTCATTCCCTTCTCGGCCGCCGTGGCGACGGAGCAGGCCAACAACGGCAGCATGAACTGCCCCGACGATCCCGGTCCAGGTTTCCAGGGCATCCTCGCTGCCGAGTGCACCTGGATCCAGTTCTGGTTCGAGCTCGGTTCGAGCCGCGACCGCGCCGCGCTGAAGGACTATCTCGACGGCTACACCCGCGAACAGCATCGCCTCGGCCGTTTCGAGCGCCAGGCGCCGAACCGCACGTTCGACGTGATGGAATGGATGGATTACCTGGAAGTGGTCCACAACGACAACCGCCTGGCGGTGTGGCTTGCCTTCGGCTTCCTGCTGCTGTGCATGGTGAACACCATGGGTCTGCTGCTGGCGAAGTTTTCGGCGCGCGCTTCCGAGATCGGCGTGCGGCGCGCCCTTGGCGCCTCCCGCGGCGCGATCTTCCGGCAGTTCCTGATCGAGACCGGCGTCATCGGCCTGGCCGGCGGCGGACTCGGCCTGCTGCTCAGCTTCCTGAGCCTGTGGCTGATCCGCCTGCAGTCGCGCGACCTGTCCGCCGTCGCACATATGGACTGGGAAATGCTCGGCACCACCTTCGCCATCGCCGTCGGCGCCAGCGTCTGCGCCGGCCTGCTGCCCACCTGGCGCGCCTGCCAGATCACGCCCGCCCTGCAACTCAAATCGCAATGAGGCCGTCCATGGAAATCCGCCCCATTCTCTCTGCCCTGCTGCGCAACAAGACCGCGCCGCTGCTGGTGGCCATCCAGGTCGCGATCAGTCTTGCCATCCTGGCCAATGCGCTCTTCATTGTGACGCTGCGCATCGAAGCCGCCGAGCGGCCCAGCGGCATCGCCGACGAAGCGAACATCGCGCACTTCTACGTGCGGCCGATCGAGAAGCTGTCGCACAACGAAATCCTCGCGCGCCAGCAGCGCGAGCTTGCCACGCTGGCCGCACTGCCGGGCGTGGTGTCGGCTGCGTGGGTGTCGCAGATGCCGATGTCGCGCTCGGGCTCGTCGAGCAGCGTGCGCTCCAGCCTCAGCCAGACCCAGCCCACTGCCGATCCGGCGACCTACTTCGGTCACCCGGGGCTGGTGCAGACGCTTGGCCTCAAACTCGTCGAGGGCCGCGACTTCAACAACGACGACGTCGTGGAGAAAGATCCGGAAGTGGATTCCTGGAATGCCAAGTTTCCCAAGGGCGTGATCATCACGCAGGCACTGGCAAGGCTGCTGTTCCCGGATGCGGCGAACTATGCCGGCAAGACCTTCTACTTCGGCATGGGCGTGGGCAATGAGGTGCGCGTGATCGGCGTGGTGGAACGGCTGCAGACGCCGCAGGCGCAAAGTTCGGCGGCGGGCGAGTATTCGGTGATCCTGCCGTGGCGTACCTCCATGCCCTATTCGCGCTATGTCGTCCGTACGGCGCCGGGCGAGCGCGACCGTGTGGCCGCCGCCGCCGAGGAGGCACTGCGCAAGTCGTCGACCATTCCGATGAACATCTCGGCGCGCACCACGGAGCAGGACCGCATCAACCGCTACCGCAACGAAAAGGCGCTGGCCTGGATGCTGATCTCGGTGAGCGGCCTGCTGCTGCTGGTGACGGTCAGCGGCATCGTCGGCATGACGACGCTGCGGGTGGCCCAGCGACGCAAGCAGATCGGCGTGCGGCGGGCGCTGGGCGCGCGCTGGCGCGACATCGTGCGCTACTTCATCACGGAGAACCTGCTGATCACCACCAGCGGCATCGCCGCCGGCCTGCTGCTGGCGGTGGCGCTGAACCAGCTGCTGATCCGGCAGCTGGAATTGAGCAAGCTGCCGGCCGGCTATCTGGTCGCCGGTGCGGTGGCCTTGTGGCTGCTCGGCATCGCCTCGGTGTACGGGCCGGCGGCGCGGGCGGCGCGCATCTCGCCGGCCATAGCGACCCGCACGGCCTGAATGGTATGCTCGCCCGATGCCGACCGTTCTGATCATCGACGACAATCCGTCCATCGCGACCGCGCTGGACGTGCTGCTGTCCTTGCACGACATCGACACGCTGTATGCGGAGTCGCCGGCCGCCGGCCTGGCGCAGCTGGAACGCGCGCCGGTCGACCTCGTGATCCAGGACATGAATTTTGCCGCCGACACCACGTCTGGTGAAGAAGGCTGCGCGCTGTTCCGCGAGGTCCGCGCGCGGCATCCCGACCTGCCTGTCATCCTGCTCACCGCCTGGACGCATCTCGACACCGCGGTGGACCTCATCAAGGCCGGCGCGGCCGACTACGTCGCCAAGCCGTGGAACGACGAACGGCTGGTCACGACGGTCAAGAACCTGGTCGAACTCGGCCAGGCCAACCGCGCGCTGCGCCAGCGCGTGCAGCGCGAACGCCGCCAGAAGCGCGAGCTGGAACAGCAATACGATCTGCGCGGCCTGGTCTGGCGCGATGCGGCGATGGAACGCGTGCTCGGCATCGCCTGCCAGGTGGCGCGCGCCGATGTGCCGGTGCTGATCACCGGACCGAACGGCGCGGGCAAGGAGCGCATCGCGGAAATCATCCAGGCCAATTCCAGCGTGAAGGACGGTCCGTTCGTCACGCTCAATTGCGGCGCCCTGCCCTCGGAGCTCATCGAAGCCGAACTGTTCGGCGCGGAGGCCGGCGCCTATACCGGTGCGGGCAAGGCGCGGGCGGGCAAGTTCGAAGCGGCGGATGGCGGGACGCTCTTTCTCGACGAAATCGGCAACCTGCCGCCGGCGGGGCAGATGAAACTGCTGCGTGTGCTGGAGACCGGCCGCTTCCAGCGTCTCGGTTCCAACGAGGAACGTCAAGTTAAAGTGCGCATCGTGAGCGCGACCAACGCCGACCTGCCGGCCATGATCAAGACCGGCAGCTTCCGCGAAGACCTGTTGTATCGCCTGAACGTGATCGAGATTGCCTTGCCGGCGCTGGCTCGGCGTCCCGATGACATCCTGCCGCTGGCCGAATATTTTCTCGGCAGCGGCAAGACACTGCATCCTTCCGCGCAGGCGGCCCTCTTGCACCATGCGTGGCCGGGCAACGTACGCGAGCTCAAGAACGTGATGCAACGCGCCGGCCTGCTGGCGCGCGGCGACGTCATTCTGCCGGCCGATCTTGGCCTGCCGAGCGCGCCCGCTGCGGAGAGCGAATCCGAGCCCGACAAGGACGCCATCGAGCAGGCGCTGGCCCGCCACGGCGGCGTCATCGCGCAGGCCGCCGCCGAGTTGGGTCTGAGCCGCCAGGCGCTCTATCGCCGCATGGAGCGGCTCGGCATCAGCCGCGGTGCCTGATGCCGCTGCCGCGCCTGCGCTTCCCCCTCACCTTGCGATTGGCGCTGGTCTGCCTTGCGCTCGCCGCGTTGGCCATTGCGCTGGCGCTGCTGTTCGTTAACCTCTTGCCTGGCCAAGCATGGCTGGCAGGACTGCTCGCGTTTGCCTGCACGGGTCCGTTCGCCATCGCGCTGGTCCGCAGCGAATTGCGGCCGGTGCTGGCCATGTTCCGCGCGCTTAACGGCACGGTCATCAGCTATCGCGACGGCGATTATTCCTTCAGCCTGCACTGGCCCCGCGACGACGAGGTCGGTGATCTCGTGCAGGCGCACAACGCGCTGGGGGACGTGCTGCGCGAGCAGCGGCTGGGACTGGTGCAGCGCGAACTGCTGCTCGACACCATGGTGCAGAACACGCCGGTGGCGATGCTGCTGGTGCGCGGCGGCGGACCGGTGGTGTTCGGCAACCTCGCAGCGCGCGAACTGCTCAACCAGGGCCGGCGGCTGGAAGGCATGCAGCTGCATGACCTCCTCGCCCAATCCTCCGCCTCACTGCGCGATGCGCTGGCGCGCGGCGGCGACGGCCTGTTCACCGTGCGCCACGCCGGCGACAGCGATGCGGAGGAAGAGATCTACCATCTCGCGCGCCGCCAGTTCACCCTGAATGGCCAGCCGCATGAACTGCTGCTGCTGCGGCATCTCACCGCGGAGCTGCGTCGGCAGGAAGTGCAGACCTGGAAGAAGGTGATCCGCGTCATCAGCCATGAGCTGAACAACTCGCTCGCGCCCGTGGCGTCGCTGGCAGGGTCGGGCGCCGAGCTGGTGCGGCGCGGGCAAATGCAGCGGCTGCCGGAAATCCTCCGCACCATCGGGGAACGCACGCGTCATCTCGAACATTTCATCGACGGCTATGCGCGTTTCGCGAAGCTGCCGGCGCCGCGTGTGGAGACAGTCGATTGGAAGGTGTTCGTCGCGGCGCTGCAATCGCAGGTGCCATTCCGCATTGCCGGCACGCTGCCGGTCGAGCCCGGGCGCTTCGACGTGGCGCAGATGGAGCAGGCGCTGCTGAATTTGCTGAAGAATGCCCACGAGTCCGGTTCGGCGCCGGAGGACGTCTGCCTTGCGGTGAAGCGCGGCGCCGAACTGGTGATGATCGAAGTCGCCGACCGCGGCAGCGGCATGAGCGACACGGTGATGTCGAATGCGCTGGTGCCCTTCTACTCCACCAAGCGCAGCGGCACCGGCCTTGGGCTCGCGCTGGCCCGCGAGATCGCCGAAGCGCATGGCGGCAGGATTGCGCTCAACAATCGCAACGGCGGCGGCTTGTCCGTGGCGCTTTACCTGCCCGTCTAGCGCGCATAGAGAAAATCGACCGGCAGTCCGAGGCGCAGGCAAGCCTGTGCCGCCGGCGCGGACTGCAGCACGACGCGATCGGACAAGAAGCCCAGACGCCGCACAGTGTTGCGTTGCCACGGACTCAGGTCCCAGCGCCCTCCTAGTTGCAAGCGATCGCGCAACGCCGCAGGCAGCAGCTCGACGGCTGCCCGCACCAGCATGCCTTGCAGATAATGAAGCGGTGCAGGCAGCACCGGCGTGCGACGCATGATGGACAGAAATTCGTTCAGGGCGACTGACGGTTCGAGCAGGGGTTCCGTTGTGGCCAGCAGTGCGTCCATGGCGCGCTGCGACCGTGGCACGTCCGGCGTGCCGTACAGCCGGGCGGAAAGCTCGCCTTCTTCGATGAAACGATCCCGTTCCTCCAGCGTGAGCGGCTGCGCATAGGCGGCGTAGGCCTCCAGGAAACCGAAGCTCGCCGTCGCATGCACCCATGTCAGCAATTCCGGGTCGTCGGCGCGATAGGCTTGTCCAGCCGACGTCACGCCCTGGACGCGCGCATGCATGCGGCGCACCTGCGCGATCATGGCTTCGGCGTCGCTGCGGGCGCCATAGACCGTGACCATGGCCGCGAAGCCGGTGCGCTGGATGCGGCGCATCGGGTCCTGCTGAAAGCTCGTATGGTTCCAGACACCCGCGCACACGCGCGGCTCGGCCAGTTCCAGGATGACGGCGGCGACGCCGCCGACGAACAGGGTCAACGGGTTCTTGAAGACGCGCCACGACACCGAGTCCGGCGGCGTGAGCGCCGCTTCCCCGGCCGGCTTGGCGAAATCCACCGCGTAGCCATTGCCGGCTTCGATGAAGGTTTCCGCAGCCGCTTCGAGACGGCGCTGCATAGGCGCCGGGAACGTGATCGCTGCCGAAGATCGCTTCAGCACTGTCGCCTCTGTCCGCTGTTGAAGGATGGAAAAGGGAAACCAGCCGGGACATCGTCCGGCGTGCATCCCTTGTCAAGAGACGCGGCAGTCGCGGAAAAATTTCGTGGCGACCGGCAAGACTGAAGTTAGCGGGAATAGCGCAACACCGCCACGAAATGACACAGGCTGCCGGCCAGCACGAACAGATGCCAGACGAAGTGAGCAAAGCGGATGCGCCCGTCGAAGTGGAACAGCACCGCGCCGGCGATGTAGAACGCGCCGCCGGCTGCCAGCCATGCCAGCCCAGGAACCGGAATGAGCGCCGCCATCGGTCCCGCCACCACGATGCCCATGCCGCCCAGCGCGATGTAGAGGGCGGTCGACCATAGCGGATGCTGCAAGCGGTCGCTCAGCTTGGCCCAAGCGCCGCAGAGTGCGGCGATCCAGATCACGACCAGCAGCTCGGCGCCGCGATGTCCGCGCAGCACGCCGGCCATGAAGGGCGTATGGGTGCCGGCGATGAAAAGATAGATTGCCGCATGGTCCACCCGGTTGAGCCATTGCTTGGCCCGCCCCGCCGGCAGCGCGTGATACACGCAGGAAACCAGATAGAGCAGGATCATCGTCGCGGCGAATACGCCGGTCGCCAGCGCGTGGACCGGATCGTGCGCCGGCGGATACGCGGCGGCGAGCGCGGGAAACGCCGCCACGGCGAGCACGAAGCCGATGCCATGGCTGGCCGCGTTGGCCACCTCCTCGTAAAGCGTCTGCGCGCGCGCCGACTGCATCGCGGACTTACTGCGCCGCGACCGGCGTGACGATGTTGAACGACGGCGTGAAGCTGTCCAGCATGCCGAACAAGCTCGCCACCGCGCCGGGATCGCCGCTGATGCGGATCTGCCCCTGCTGGATGGCGTCCTTCAGCGTGATGCGTCCGGTGCCGATCTGGTCGAGCACCGCCTTGGTCAGCGTCACGCCGGCGGTCGGCTTGTCGTAGGCGAAATCGGCGAGATACGTCAAGGCGCCGTTGCCGAGGTTCATGCCGTATTTCTCGCCGAGGTCGGTGAAAGTCCAGTTGAGCGTCATCGCCTTGCCGGCCGCCTTGTCGGCATTCAGGCGCACCGCGAGGTAGTCCATGAACATCGGCACCGTGAGCGCCTGCACCAGGTCGGCCGATGCCGTACCCTTACGCGCCAGCGGAGAGACGCCCTGCCGCAATTCCTGCGCGCCGGTGAGGTAGGCGTTGCGCCAGGTGCTGTTCTCGGATTGATAGCCGAGCTGTTCGAGCGTATCGGCCTGCAGCGCGCGGGCCGCCTGGTTCTGCGGATCGGCGAACACCAGCTGGTTGACGATCTGCGCCACCCAGCGATAGTCGCCCTGCGCGAAGGCAGCCTTCGCCTTCTCGAGGACCGCGTCGGGTCCGCCCATCCAGGCGATGGTCTTGCGCGCCGTCTCCACCGGCGGCAGCGGATTCAGGTTGGCCGGATTGGCGTCGTAGTAGCCGAGGTACCGCTGGTAGACCGCGCGCCCATTGTGGCTGATGGAGCCGTAGTAATCGCGCGCATACCACCGGCTCGCGAGTGGCTCGGGCAGGCGCTGCAGGCGCTCGGCGATCTCCATCGGCGTGAAGCCCTGGTTCACGAGCCGCAGCGCCTGGTCGTTGAGGTAGGCGTACATGTCGCGCTGGTCGGCCAGCAGGCGCGAGACGCGCTCGCCGCCCCAGGTCGGCCAATGGTGCTGGCCGAGCATCACATCGGACTTGCCGCCGTAGCGCCGCAGCGTCTCGCCGAGGTAGTACGACCAGACCTTCGCATCGCGTACCTTGGCGCCGCGCAGCGTCAGGAGATTGTGCTGGGTGTGCACCGCGTTCTCGGCGATGCACAGCGCGCGCAGCTGCGGGAAGTAAAGATTCATTTCCGCCGGCGCTTCGGTGCCCGGCGTGAGCTGGAACTCGATGTCGATGCCGTCGATGCGGCGCGTCTCCACCGCCTTGGCGATGCTTTCATTCGGTGCAATCAGCGTGACCGTGCCGCGCGACAGGCCCTTGCCGAGGCCGGCATCGACTTGTCCGGTCGGACTCTTGGGCAGGAGCGCGCCGTACATGTACTGCGCGCGCCGGCTCATCGCATTCCCGGCCAGCACGTTCTCGCTGACCGCCTCTTCCATGAAGCCGGCCGGCGCAATGACCTTCACCTTGCCCGATGCGGCGTCGGCCTCGTTGATCACACCCTTGACGCCGCCGAAGTGGTCGACATGGCTGTGCGTGTAGACCACCGCCACGACTGGGCGGCGCGGCCGGTGCTTGAAATACAGCTCCAGGCCGGCATGCGCCGTTTCCATCGACAGCAAGGGGTCGATGAGGATGAGGCCCGTGTCGCCTTCGACGATGGTCATGTTGGCCAGGTCGATGCCGCGGATCTGGTACAGCCGCTGCGTCACCTGGAACAAGCCGGCGGCGTTGTTCAGCTGCGCCTGCCGCCACAGGCTGGGGTTGACGGTCGGCGGCGCGGCGGCTGCCGATTCGAAGGCATAGGCATTGCCGTCCCAGACCACATGGCCGTCCGCGGCATTGATGGTCGGCGAATCCAGCTTGGCGATGAAGCCCCGTTGCGCGTCCTCGAAGTCCTGGCGGTCGCCGAAGGGCAGGCGCTCCAGCCAGGCCTTGTTGGATTGCACCGTGGCCGGCTGCGCCGGTTGCGGCCCGGCTGCGCCCGCGAGGCCGCAGGCGCCGGCGAGCATGGCGAGTCCGAGTGCGGCAATTCCCTTCATGTCCTCTCCTTGTGACGGTGCCGGCTCAGCGGCGCGCGATCTCGATGACGTCGTAGGGCTCCAGCTTGGCGATCGCCTCGAAGGGATCGGGTTCGCGCCAGGCGAACAGGCTGCACACGATCTTGTCCGGCGTGACGTCGACGATGCTGAAGCCGTTCTTTTCCATCGGCCG
>SPQI01000331.1 GCA_004570315.1 Oxalobacteraceae bacterium OM1
GACGCGATGCCGTCCTGAACCGACAAGGAAATTCGACCGTCGCTCATAGATGCTGCTCCTGTGCAGGGCTGGTTTGCCGTGAAAAGACAACCGGGGCGGCGAACCGCCCCGGCACACTACCTGCGCATCCGTCAGGCCGGTTGAGGTTGCAGGGGCGCATGCGCCACTTCGTCGAATTTCTTCTCGGGCCGCATGGCGAAGGCCATCGCGGAACCGAGCACCATCAGAGCCATGGAGACCACGAACGGCAGCTCCCAGTTGCCCGTCCGGTCAATCAGCCATCCGCCCACGACCGGGCTGATGATTGCCGCGAGCGCCGATCCGGTATTCATCATGCCGCTCGCCGTCCCGGAAAACTTCGGCGCGATATCCATCGGGATGGACCACATCGGGCCGATCGTGAACTCGATGAAGAAGAAACCGAGGCTGAGGCAGATTGCGGACACGACGAGGTCATGCACGAACATGAGCGGCACGAGCGAGGCCAGCGTGAGCAGCATGCAGATCACGACCACGTTGCGGCGGGCGACGTTGAGGTTGCCGGTCTTGCGCAGCAGGTGGTCCGACACGATGCCGCCGAGCGCATCGCCGATCACGCCGGCAAAGAACACCCCGGCCGAAAAGACAGCGGATTTTTTCAGGTCGAGGTTGTAGCTGTGCAGGAAGTACTGCGGAATCCAGCTCAGGAACAGCCAGAGGATCCAGCCATAGCAGAAGTAGGTGATGGTGACCGGGATCATGCGCTTGAAGAGCGGCCCCCAGGGAACCTTGGGGCGGTCCTTGAAGTGCCCGTATTCCGGCAGCATGCGCAGCTCTTCCTGCGTGATGCGCGGATGGTCTGCCGGATTGTCGCGGAAGGAAATCGCCCACCACACGACCCAGATCAGGCTCAGACTGCCGAGGATCACGAAGGAACCGCGCCAGCTGGTGCTGGCAATCAGGGCCACCACGAGCGGCGGCGTCACGGCATTGCCGACGCGCGCGAACGCGTGGGTGATGCCTTGCGCGAAGCCGCGCTTGTCCGGCGTGGTCCAGCTTGCCATGGCGCGGGTCGCCGTCGGAAACGTGGCGCCCTCGCCCAGCCCGAGCAGCATGCGGGCAATGATCAGCGAGACGAAACCGCCCACCAGGCCGGTGAGGATGGTGGAACCTGCCCAGATGAGGGCGCAGACGGTCAGCGTCTTGCGCGGACCGTACTTGTCGCCCAGCCATCCGCCAATGATCTGGAACACCAGGTACGGATAGGCGAAGGCGGAAAAGACGAAGCCGAGCTGCGTCTTGCTGAGGCCGAACTCCTTGCCGAAGTCCGCCGCGGCAGTACTGACGTTGACGCGGTCGATGTAGGTGATGAAATACATGACGCACAGCAGAATGAGCACGTGCGTCGTCGCTCGTGACAGTTTCATTGTGTCTCCTCGTTGAATTGGATGGCTGGCGTGGCGCTCTTCAGGCGGCCTTGGCCAATGCGTTACCCTTGCTCGATGAACCTGCCGTCGCCGTCAGGTGATTCATTGCGGCCAGAACGCCGCCCTTCTTGTAAGGTACGCCGGCGACTTCGAATCCCATTTCAACGCCGGACAAGGTGCCCATCAGGGTCAGGTCGTTGAAGTCGCCGAGGTGGCCGATGCGGAACACCCAGCCGGAGAGCTTGGTCAGGCCCTGGCCCAGCGACATGTTGAAGTTTTCCAGCACGGCCTTGCGGAACGCATCGGCGTTGCAATACTGGCCGGATGCATCCTTCGGCATGACGACCGCAGTCAGCACGCCGCTGTATTCGGCAGGGTTCTGGCACAGGATTTCCATGCCCCAGGCCTTGACGGCTTCGCGCGTGGCTGCGGCATGGCGCTGGTGGCGCGCGAAGACGTTCGCCAAGCCTTCCTCCTGCAGCATGTCGCAGGCTTCGGACAGGCCGTAGAGCAGGTTGGTCGCCGGGGTGTACGGCCAGAAGCCGTTCTTGTTGGCTTCGAGGATTTCTTCCCAGCCCCAGTAGGCCTTCGGCAACGACGCCTGCCTGGACGCGGCGATGGCCTTGTCCGACACCGCGTTGAACGACAGGCCGGGCGGCAGCATCAGGCCTTTCTGGGAGCCGCTGACGGTGACGTCGACGCCCCATTCGTCATGGCGATAATCGATGGAGCCGAGCGAGGAAATCGTGTCCACCAGCAGGAGCGCCGGGTGATTCGCGTTGTCGATGGCGCGGCGCACGGCGGCGATGTCCGAGGTCACGCCGGTCGAGGTTTCGTTATGCACCACGCACACCGCCTTGATCTTGTGCGCCTTGTCGTCGGCGAGGCGAGCCTCGATCTGCGCCGCGTCGGCGCCGCGCCGCCAGTCGCCGCCGAGGAACTCCGCATGCAGGCCGAGCTTGTCGGCCATCTTCTTCCACAGGGTGGCGAAATGGCCGGTCTCGTACATCAGCACGTGGTCGCCGGGCGACAGGGTGTTGACCAGCGCCGCCTCCCATGCGCCCGTCCCGGATGCCGGATAGATCACGACCGGGTTGGCAGTCTGGAAGACCTTGCGAATATCGGCCAGCACCTTTTTGCCCAGGGCCTGGAATTCCGGACCGCGGTGGTCGATCGTCGGATAATCCATGGCGCGCAGAATGCGGTCCGGAACGGTCGAAGGACCGGGAATCTGCAGGAAGTGACGGCCGGCGGGATGGGAATTGAGTTTAACCATAGAAAACCTTGCAAGAATGGACAACGGTAAGAAGAACGTTTTGCATACAATATACCAAGTGAAGGACATGTCAAGGGCTAAACCATTGGAGCTGGACGACGACCCGCAAACCTGGACGCAACATGATAAAAATCAAGTCCCTCCTATGAAACGCGACAGGCAGCGTGCGGGGCGCATATCGCTTCCGGGTTTTCCGCATTGATCACTGCGACCACTTTGCATACAATATACCGACAATATGAATACTCCTGAAACACCCGGGCCGGTCATCTCCAGCATTGACCGCCAAGGCCTTGCGGCAGCGGTGAGCGCCCGCCTGCGCGACATGATCGTGGAAGGCGCCCTGCTTCCCGGCACGCGACTGAACGAGCGCGTGCTCTGCGAACAGTTGAACGTTTCCCGTACGCCGCTGCGCGAGGCGTTCAAGACGCTGGCCGTGGAAGGACTGATCGATCTGCAGCCCAACCGCGGCGCGGTCGTGGCGCAAATGTCGATTCCCGAGATCGAACACACCTTCGAAGTCATGGGCGCGCTGGAGGGCCTGTCCGGCCAGCTTGCCTGCGAGCGGGCCACCGACCCCGAAGTCGCTGAACTCAAGGCCATGCATTTCGAGATGCTCGCCGCGCACGCCCGGCGCGATCTGCCGGCTTATTACAAGCTCAACCATTCCATCCACGACCGCATCAACGCTGCGGCGCGCAATCCGGTGCTGACGGAGACTTACCTGCAAATGAACGCTCGCATCCAGAGCTTGCGGTTCCGCTCCAACTTCAACCAGGACAAATGGGATGCCGCCGTCAAGGAACACGGCGCCATGCTCGAGGCACTGGAACGGCGCGACGGCAATGCGCTGCGCCTGATCCTGCAGCAGCACCTGCGCAACAAGCGTGATGCCGTCATCGCCGTACTGCGCGAGGCGCAAGGCAACTCACCCGGAGTCACATGACATGAACGCATCGGTCCCGTCCAAGGTCCTTCTTTCGTCCGACATGCAGTCGCGCATGGACAGCCAGCAGTTCGCAGCACGATTGCGCAAGGAGACCTCCGGCGAGGTGCTGTTCGACCGCTTCTCGCGGGGACGCTATGCGACCGATGCATCGATCTACCAGGTGGAGCCGGTCGGCGTGCTGGTGCCGCGAACCGAGGACGACGTCGCCATCGCGCTCGAGATCGCGCGCGCGGCGCGCGTACCCGTGCTGCCGCGGGGCGCCGGCACCAGCCAGTGCGGACAGACCGTGGGCGAAGCGCTCGTCATCGACAACAGCAAGTACCTCAACAAGGTGGTCGCCTTCGACAAGGAAGCGATGACGGTGCAGGTGCAGCCCGGCATCGTCCTCGACCACCTGAACGCCTGGCTCAAGCCGCACGGCCTGTGGTTTCCGGTCGACGTCTCGACTGCCGCCCAATGCACCATCGGCGGCATGGCGGGCAATAACTCCTGCGGGTCGCGCAGCCTGCACTACGGCAACATGGTCCACAACGTGCTCGCCATCGACGCCTGGCTCGCCGACGGCACCCGCGCCGGCTTCGGCCCGCTTGCTTCCATGCGCGCCAACGCCGCCGGACGGATGCAGCAATTGATCGACACCGTCGCCGCCATCGCCGAACGCGAGCGCGAGGAGATCGCCGCGCGCTATCCGAAGGTGATGCGGCGCGTCGGCGGCTACAACCTGGACGTCTTTCATCCGCAGTCCGAGCGCCCCTACACCGCGGACGGCAGCGTCAATCTTGCGCATCTGCTGGTCGGCTCCGAAGGAACGCTCGCCTACTCGCGGCAGATCACATTGAAGCTGGCGCCGCTGCCCAAGGCCAAGGCACTGGGCATCGTCAACTTCACGAACTTCCACAAGGCGATGGACAGCGCGCAGCACATCGTCAAGCTCAAGCCGGTGGCCGTCGAACTGGTCGACCGGACGATGATCGAGCTGGCGCGCAGCAATCCCGCGTTCCGGCCGACCGTCGAGAAGGCGCTCATCGGCGCACCGGACGCGATCCTGCTGGTGGAATTCGCCGGCGACGACAAGGCCGAGCAGGTGCGCAAGCTCGCCGACCTGGTGAACCTGATGGGCGATCTGGGCCTGCCGGGGTCGGTCGTCGAGATGCCCGACGAGCAGGAACAGAAGGCGCTGTGGGAAGTCCGTAAGGCGGGTCTGAACATCATGATGAGCCTCAAGGGCGACGGCAAGCCGGTGTCCTTCATCGAGGACTGCGCGGTCCCGCTGGAGCATCTCGCGGAGTACACCGACCAGCTGACGGAAGTCTTCGCCAGGCACGGCACGCGCGGCACCTGGTATGCCCACGCCTCGGTAGGCACGCTGCATGTGCGGCCCATTCTCGACATGCGCCGCGACGGCAGCGCCAAGATGCGCGCAATTGCGGAAGAGGCGGCCGCCCTGGTGCGGCGCTACAAGGGTGCGTTCTCCGGCGAGCACGGCGACGGCCTGGTGCGCAGCGAATGGGTGGACTGGCAGTTCGGCGAGCGCATGATGCACGCATTCCGCGACATCAAGGACGCCTTCGATCCGGACGGCTTGATGAATCCCGGGAAGATCGTGCGCGCCACCAAGATGGACGACGCATCGCTGTACCGTTTCAAGCCGGGTTATGCGGAAATACCGCTGCAGACCGGACTCGACTGGTCCGCCTGGAACGTGCAGAACGATCCGGTCACGGAGCAGGTGACCACGCCCGGCACCGGCGGCGACGCCACCGGCGGCTTCGCCAAGGCGGTCGAGATGTGCAACAACAACGGCCATTGCCGCAAGTTCGACAGCGGCACGATGTGCCCCAGCTATCGCGTGACGAAGGACGAGCAGCATCTCACGCGCGGCCGCGCCAACTCGCTCCGGCTGGCGGTGTCGGGCCAGCTGGGTCCCGACGCCTTCACGTCAGACGCCTTGTACGACACGCTCGACTTGTGCGTCGGCTGCAAGGGATGCAAGCGCGACTGCCCGACCGGCATCGACATGGCGCGCATGAAGACCGAGTTCCTGTACCACTACCGCAAGAAGCACGGGCTGCGGCTGAAGGACAAACTGGTGGCGAACCTGCCGCGCTATGCGCCGTTTGCCGCACGCTTTGCCGCCTTGTTCAACCTGCGCGACGCCATTCCCGGAGCCGCGCAGTTGAGCGAGAAGTGGCTGGGCTTCAGCGCCCGGCGCAAGCTGCCGCGCTGGCGCAGCGATACCTTCCTGTCATCCACCGGCGCCGGCATTGCGGCTGCGCCGGACGCGCCGGAAGTCGTTCTCTTCGCGGATACCTTCAACAATTACTTCGAGTCGGAAAACGCGAACGCCGCCTTGCGCGTCCTGCAGGCCGCCGGCTACCGCGTGCACGTGGCGCGCGCGCCGGGCAAGTCGCGGCCCTTGTGCTGCGGCCGGACCTATCTCGCCGCCGGACAGATCGACGAGGCGAAACAGGAAGCGCGCCGGACCATCGATGCCCTGCTGCCCTTCGTCGATCGCGGCGTACCGATCGTCGGCCTCGAACCTTCGTGCCTGCTCACGATGCGTGACGAATTCCTCGCATACGGCTTCGGCGAACAAGCCAGGAAGCTGGCGTCCGCCGCCCTGCTCTTCGAGGAGTTCATCGCCCGCGAAGCCAAGGCCGGCACACTGCGGTTGAAGCTCAAGTCCTTGCCGCAATCGACCGCGCTGCTGCATGGGCATTGCCATCAAAAGGCATTCGACGCGGTCAAGCCGGTCCAGGTCGTGCTCGGTTTGATTCCGGGCCTGGAGGTGAAGCTCATCGAGAGCAGTTGCTGCGGCATGGCGGGCAGCTTCGGGTATGAAGCGGCGCACTATGAGGTTTCGATGAAGATGGGCGAACTGTCCCTGCTCCCCGCGGTGCGCGCAGCCGGCCCGGACACGCTGATCGTTGCCGACGGCACCAGTTGCCGCCACCAGATCGCCGACGGCGCCCAGCGCGAAGCCGTGCATGTCGCGCGTGTGCTGGAGTCCGCACTGGCCTGATGCCTTTTGCCGTCGGCAGCGCGACGGCTTAAGGTGAACCGGCGCGCTTCCTTCGTGCGAGTTCGCGGTCGAGCGCATTCGCGAAATTCTGCCGGTCGGCCTGGCTGAAGGCAGCCGGGCCGCCGGTATCGACGCCGCTGCCGCGCAGCTCTTCCATGAACGCCCGCATCGTCAGTTGCTGGGCAATCGTGTCCTTGGTGTACCACTCGCCGCGCGGATTGAGCGGCAATCCGCCTTTTTCCAGTACCAGCGAGGCCAAGGGAATGTCGCCGGTCACGACGATGTCGCCCGGGCTCACGCGCTCGACGATTTCGGCGTCGGCCGCGTCAGCGCCGGATGGCACCTGGAGCGCGCGGACGAAGCGCGAGCCCGGCACGCGGAGCAACTGGTTGGCAACCAGCGTGACGTTGAGCTGCAGGCGCTCGGCGACCCGGAACAGGATGTCCTTGATGACGGCGGGACAGGCGTCGGCGTCGACCCAGATATGCATGAGGAAGTGGAGGAGATCGTCAGGAGCATGGATTGTAGCTGCTGTCACTGCATGCCGCGCACGCGCCATGGTCGCCCGCCGGCATGCCGGGCATCAATCCGTTTCCCGACGGAAGCCAGGCGTTCGATGATCCACTCCCGGCATCGGTGTTTGCGGGACAACAGAGGATGGCGGATGGCCCGACTTATACTGACACGGTTCAGAAAGAGGTCATGTCCACCGTCATTGGAGCGCAACCTTGATGCGGCTGTCCCGCTTCATCGATCAGCACATGCAGGAAATCCTCGCGGACTGGGAAGCCTTTGCCCGCACGCTGACGCCTGCGGCACAGGTCATGTCCCTCGAGGAACTGCGTGACCACGCCGAACACCTGCTCCGGGATATCGCCAAGGACATCGAAACGCCGCAATCGGTCCTGCAGCAGGCGCAGAAGTCCAAGGACACATCCTCGCCTCCGAATGCCGCTCAGACCGCCGCGTTCCTGCACGGCGCCGGCCGGCAGGCCAGCGACTTTACCCTGCTGCAACTGACGGCCGAATACCGGGCCTTGCGCGCCAGCGTGTTGCGCCTGTGGCTGGAGCACGACGGGCACATGGACAGCGACACGGTCCAACAGCTGATGCGATTCAACGAAGCGGTCGATCAGGCGCTGGCCGAATCGGTTGCCGCGTTTTCCGCCCGCACCGACTATGCGCGCGACCTGTTCCTCGCCATTCTCGGCCATGATCTGCGCGCGCCGCTGTCGATCATCTCGATGGCGGGCGAGCTGTTTACCCATTCCAATGTGGAGCCACAGCAGGCGACGGCCGTCGCCGGCCGCGTCAAGCGCAGTGCAATCTTCATGAGCGCGATGATCGACAACCTGCTCGGCTATGCGCGCAAGCATCTGGGCAGCGGCATTCCGATCAAGCGGGAAAACGTGGACCTGCGCGACGTCTGCCAGGCCGCAGCAGAGGAAGCGGGCACGCTCTATCCGTCCCATCATTACGAGACCGACCTGGATGGCGAGCTGACCGGCGCCTTCGATCGCATCCAGGTACAGCAGTTGTTCAACAATCTGCTGTGCAATGCGGGCCAGTACGGCGCGAAGGAGTTTCCTGTCACGATCACGGCGCGGCCCGACGGCAACCATGCCCTCGTCACCGTCCATAATCGCGGCCCGGCGATTCCGGACGCCTCACTCAAATCGATCTTTGCGCCGCTGATACAACTCCCGGCGTCCAACGAGACCGACACGCGTCCACGGACGAGCCTGGGTTTGGGGCTCTACATTGCCCGCGAAATTGCGGAGGCGCACGGCGGCACCATCTCGGTAACGTCGGTCGAAGCGCAAGGCACGACGTTTACGGTGCGGCTGCCGCGCGGCGAATAAATCGCAGTCAAACCACGCCGAGTCCGGACAGGATGGGATAGAGCTGGCTCGCATCGACGGGCTTGACCAGATAATGGTCGAAGCCCGCCGCAAGCGCGCGGGCGCGATCGCTTTCCTGGCCGTACCCGGTCACGGCAACCAGTACGGCATCAGCAGTCTCGGGCTGCGAGCGCAGGCGCTGAGCCAATTCGTTTCCATCCATTTCCGGCAGCCCGATATCGAGCAGGCAGACCTGCGGCGCCACTTGCTGCGCCCGCTCCAGCGCTTGAAGCGGCCGGTGCTCGACCAGCACCTGGTGGCCGGAGGATTCGAGCACCATCGCCAGCATGGCTGCCGCATCGGCGTTGTCGTCCACCACCATGATGCGCAAGGAGCCGATGCTCTGCTGCCTGCCCGTGCCGGAATCCTGATGCCTGCCCTGGTCGTCCTGTACGGGCAGCCGCGGCAGGCACACGGTGAACCGGCTGCCTTTGCCGAGGCCCTGGCTCTCGCAGGAGACCGTTCCGCCGTGCAGTTCGACCAGGCTCTTGACGACCGCGAGGCCGACCCCGAGTCCGCCGGAGGCGCGGTCGGGGGAGCGTTCCGCCTGGCTGAACAGGTCGAAGGCGCGCGCCGCTATGTCCGGCGCCATGCCGACGCCGTTGTCGATGACCGCAATGAGGACATGCGATGCACGCACCTCGGTCCTTAGCTCGATCGTCCCGCCGTCCTGCGTATATTTCGCGGCGTTGGCCAGCATGTTGGTGATGACCTGCACCAGGCGCTTCTTGTCGCCGGTGATCACGGTCGGCTCCGGCGGCAGATGCAGTGCGAGATGGTGCCGCCGCGCGCGGATCAGCGGGCTGGTCTGTTCGACCGCGTCCATCAGGATGTGCCGCAGGTCCAGCGGCGCCTTCTCCAGCGCCACCAATCCCCGGGTGACGCGGGACACGTCGAGCAGATCGTTGATCAGGTGAGTCATGTGCACGACCTGGCGGCCGATGACCTGACTGGTTTGCCGCACCCGCGTCTCGTCCAGGTTCGGCAATTGCAGCAGTTCGGCGGCGGCGCCGATCGGCGCGAGCGGGTTGCGCAGCTCATGGGCCAGCATGGCCAGGAATTCGTCCTTGCGCCGGTCGGCATTCCTCAGTTTTTCCTCTGCTTCCTTGCGCTCGGTGATGTCGCTGGCCGCGCCGATCCATTCGTAGATCGCGCCGCTGGCATCGAAGATGGGCACGGCGCGCGAGAGCGTCCAACCGATCGTGCCGTCCATCCGGCAGACCCGATGCTCCAGCTCGAACACCTGCTTGTTCCGGAGGGCTTTGTCGATGGCTTCGTGGACCAGGTCCTGATCCTCCTGCGGGATGTAGTCGTCGAGCCAGAATTCGCGCGGGTCCGGCGTGTCCTTCAGGAAGCCGCGTCCGTGAAGCTGACGCATCTGCATCCAGTCCGGGCTCATGCGATAGACCACATCTGCCGTCGCATTGGTCAGTGCGCGAAACCGCCGCTCGCTCTCGCGCAGCGCCATCTCGGCGCGGACCTGTTCGGTGACATCGCTCGTGGCGTGGGAGATGCAGACGATGCGGCCGTCCGCGCCGAAAATCGGCGTGCTCACCGCACTCCAGAAGCGCTCCTCGTAGGCGGTCTCGCCGTCGGGCAGCTCGATCCGAATGGGGTAGCGTTGTGCCGGCAGACTGTCCGGCTGACCGGTTTCGACGACGCGGGCCAGGGAACGGCGCAGCGCCGTCTCTCCGGTGTCTTCGGCATCGTCGGGATTGGCGGGAAACGCCTCGAACAGGCTCACTCCGACCAACTCTTCCCGTCTGCGCGACGATGCCTTGAGAAAAGCATTGTTGACGGCAAGGATCGTCGCTTCCGGCGTCGGCGACAGCAGATAGTTGCCTATCGGCGAATTGTTGAAGACCGACTCGAATAGAGCTGGGGAAAACATCATGCCTCCTGCGCATGCAATTCCTTATTGGACTGGCAATGCGCCGATTGGTGGCGACGATTGGTTTTTCAGCAAGCGCCCCGACACGACGCGAGGCAGGCACGCCGTAGGGGGGCGTACAAAGGACAAACGGCATCCCGGCCGGCCGCACAATCGGGCCGATCCGGGATGCCGTTCCGCGTTCAACGCGCTGTTGAACGCTCAATGCAGGGTGTTGCCGCCGATGCCGGTTCTCAATCCGGTTCTCAAGCCGATTCCCGGGCCGCTTTTCAGGCCGGCGCGAGCCGCCCGCGCACCACACGCACGCGGGTGCCGGCAGCCCAATGGCTGACGCCCGCTTCGGTGTAGTTG
>SPQI01000338.1 GCA_004570315.1 Oxalobacteraceae bacterium OM1
CACCATTCCTCTTCCGAAAATCCTTCGAATGAATCCCATGCTTCTTCAGCAGCATCTGCAAATGCGACCGATTCATATCGCACCTTCTGGCCAGCTCCGCCACCATCCCGTTCACCTCATGCAAACCACGTTCAAGAAACGCCCGCTCCGCATCATCGCTGGCAGCCCGCTTCACTTCAGTCAGCGCATGCGGCCCGATGATGTCCCCGCCCGCCGCTGCACGCACGCCCACGCCATCCTTTCCCACCGGCCGCGGCCGGATGTTCTCCGGCAGATGCACCAGATCCGCCGTGTCATCCGCCAGACATGAAATCCGATACATCAGATTCCGCAGCTCGCGAATATTCCCCGGATACGCATAGTTCAGCAAAAAATCCCGCAGCCGCGGCGTGAGCTTCACCGGGCGCCGCTTGAGAATCTCCGCTGCCTCGTCGCCGAAGTAGTGAATCAACAGCGGAATCTCATCCTTCCGATCTCGAAGCGCCGGCAAGGTGATGTGAATGATCCCCAGCCGGTAATACAGGTCTTCGCGAAACTGTCCTTCTCGACTCAGCTTCTGCAAGTCCCGATTGGTCGCCGCAACGATGCGCGCATCGACGATCATGGTCTCGTCCGAGCCCACGCGCTGGATCTCGTGCGACTCCAGCACCCGCAGCAGCTTTACCTGCCCCGGCAAGGGCAGTTCGCCGATCTCGTCGAGAAAGATGGTGCCGTGGTGCGCCGCCTCGAATTTCCCCTTGCGGTCGTTCGCCGCGCCGGTGAAGGCGCCCTTCTTGTGGCCGAACAATTCGGACTCCAGCAGGTTGTCCGGAATCGCCCCGCAGTTCACCGACACGAAGGGCTTGTCGGCGCGCGAGCCGTTCGCATGGATCACCTTCGCCATCAACTCCTTGCCCGTGCCGCTCTCGCCGTCGATGAGCACCGGCAGCTCGGTCGGCGCCGCGCGCTCGGCAATCTCCAGCGCTTCGAGCAGCTTGGGGTTGTCGCCGAAAGTGCCTTCGAAGACGAAGCTGCGTTCCATCAGCGCACGCCGCCGCTCGCCCGGAGGACGCTGCTGCGGCGGCGTCGTTTCCACGGACTCCGGCTCGCCGGCCGCCGCCTTCAGGAAGCGCTCGAGATGCGACATCTGCATCACTTCGTCGCGCAGCGTGTTCAGCTGGCGCAGCACCTTGTCGATCTCCGGCCGGTTGAGCTGCGCCGTCCAGCGCAGGCCGGAACGCATGATCTCGATCTTTTCGAGCAGGCCGGCATAGGCCGGCGCACTGCGGTCGGTGCTGCGCTGGTTGAAGAGTTTCATGCGGCGCTCAATTGTTTTTGAACGAGTTGGTAATACATGCCGCGCTTCTCGATGAGCTCCTCATGCCGCCCCTGCTCCACCACGCCGCCCTCGTAGAGCACGAGGATCTTGTCGGCCCGCATGATGGTGCTGAGCCGGTGCGCGATGATGACCGCGGTACGGCCCTTGAGAATGTCGTGCATGTTGCCGATGACGTTGCTTTCCGACTGACTGTCGAGGGCCGAAGTGGCTTCGTCGAACACCAGCAGCCGTGGATCGTGATACAGCGCGCGGGCGATGCAGATGCGCTGGATCTGTCCGCCTGAAAGACCCACGCCGCGCTCGCCCACCACCTGCTCGTAGCCCAGCGGCAGCTTGGCGATGAAGGCATGGGCGTCGGCCAGCTTCGCCGCTTCCTCGATGCGCCGCCGGTCCGGGCTCTCGTCGCCGCTGGCGATGTTCTCCGCGATGGTGCCGGAGAACAGCAGGTTGCTCTGCATGACGTAGCCGACCTGGGCGCGATAGAAGTCCTTGTCGACCAGGCTCATGTCGTAGCCGTCGATCAGGATCTTGCCCTCGGTGGGCGCATAGAAGCCCACCAGCAGCTTGGCCAGCGTGGTCTTTCCTGAACCGCTGCGGCCGACGATGGCGATCAGCTCGCCCGGCTGGATGTCGAGGCTGATGTTTTCCAGCACGTAGGGCGTGTCAGCGCCGCCGTAGCGGAAATAGATGCCGTCGAGCTTGAGCGCGCCATGCAGGTCGGGCAGCACCACGCGCGAGCCGACTTCCGAAGGTTTCTGCTCGGGCTCCATGTCGAGCACGTCGCCGAGGCGCTCCATCGCCACGCCCGCATCGTTGAGCCGCGTCCACAGGCCGACGAGGCCCATCAGCGGCGCCAGCACGCTGCCCATCAGCGCGTTGAAGGCAATCAGCTGCCCGATGCTCAGCTCGCGCGCCAGCACGAGGTCCGCTCCCACCCAGAGGATGGCGATGGTGGTCGCCGCGTTGAGCACCTGGCTGGCGAGCGCGACGAGGATGTTGAAGGATTGCGCCCGGTACTGCACCTCCAGCGCCTTCGCGTATTTCTTTTCCCACTTCAGCCGCACCGGCCGCTCGATGCCCATGCCCTTAATGGTTTCCACGCCACCCAGCGCTTCCATGAGGAAGGCCTTGGCGTCGGTGCCGCTGGCGAAGGCTTCGCGCGCATAGTTCTTGGTCCGCGGCGTGACCAGCAACGTCAGCCCCATGATGGGGACGATAAAGGCAATCAGCACCATCGTCAGCTTCACGTTGTATAGGAACATGATGGTGAAGTAGATGAAGACCATCAGCACGTTGAGCAGCGTCGTGACGGTGGACTCCGTCAGGAAGGAGCGGATGGTGAGGTTCTCCTCGAAGCGCGCCAGGATGTCGCCGGTCTTGCGCTTGGCGAAGAAGGAGAACGGCAGCGACATGGTGTGCTTGAAGAACTGCGACATCATCGCGAAGTCCATGTTGCGGATCATGAAGTTCGCGAGGTAGGCGCGGATGGTCGACATCGCCTGCGTGAACACGTTGGAGATGATCAGTCCGGCGATCAGTAGATGCAGCAGGCCGACGTTCTGGTGCACGATTACGCCGTCGAGGATGTTCTGGATGATAAGCGGCGGCACGATGCCCAGCGCCTGGATGACGAAGGTTGCCAGGAACAGGTGGATGAGGATGGTCTTGTAGGGCTTGAGATAGCCGACGAAACGCAGCCACGGCGAGCGCTGCGCCTCCTGCCGCGCCAGCTGCTCGCCCGGCTGGAACAGCAGGCAGGTGCCGCTCCAGCCGCGCTCGAAGTCTTCCACCGTCAGCTTGCGAAAGCCCAGCGCCGGATCGGCCATCCACACGTGCCCGCGCGACACGCCGTACACCACCACGTAGTGATAGCCCTCCCAGTGCACGATGAAGGGCAGCTCGAAACCGAGCAGCGCCTCGAAGGTGCATTGCACGCCGCGCGTGGTGAAGCCCAGCGAATCGCCGACGCGGGCAAGACTGTCGAGCGTGGCGCCCTGCGTCGTGACGTTGGCCATCTCGCGCAGCTTGCCCAGCGTCATGGAGATGCCGTAATGCCGGCAGATCATCGCCAGGCAGGCGGCGCCGCAGTCCATTTCCTCGGCCTGTTCCACCAGCGGGAAACGGCGCAGGATCTTCTCGCCCGCCTCGGGCTTGGACTGCAGGTCGAGCAAGACCGGGCGCGCGCGCCGCTCGGCCAGCTTCTTCTGGCGCTGCAGTTCGCGCTCCATGAAGCGCATGCGCTCTTCCAGCACCTCGCGCAGCTTGGGATTGCGTTCGAGGATGAAGTGCACCGTCTTTTCGGGAATGACGAGCAGCGTGGCGTCGGTGGCGGCCGTCACGGTGGCCATCTGCTCCTGCCGCAGCAGGCAGGCTTTCTCGCCGAACAATTCGCCCCGGCGCAGCGTGGCCAGCGGATACTCGGTACCCTCTTCGGTTCTAGTGACGCGCACCTCACCGTGGCGCACCACGTACAGCCGGCGATCCTCGCGGGTGTCCTGCGTCAGGATGTTCTTGCCGGCGCCGATGCGCTTGACGCCGACGCTGCGCACCAGCTCTTCCAGCTCTTTCTTCTCGACCTTGCCGCGCAGATCGAAGAGCCGCGCCACCGAGCCGCCGGCCGAGCTGATGGCGACGAAGTTGGTGACGAAGCCGCGCGCGGCGAGGTTGCTGCCCAGCAGCGGTTCCAGCGCGGTGCGCGGCAGGAACAGCAGCTCGGTCTTGGCAGAGGCACGCACCGAGGCTTCATGCGCCGCCTCGCGCAGCATGGCGATCTCGCCGAAGACCTCGCGGGCCTTGCGCACGCCCATGCTGGCTTCCTTGCCGTTTTCCTCGATGAACAGCCGCACGCTGCCCGACTTCACGATGCAAAGGCCATCGGCCGGCTCGCCGGCGGTGCAGACGGTGTCGCCGAAGTTGTAGAAGCGCGATTGGACCTGCTCCGTGAGCTGATCCAGTTCCTCCGGCGCAAACGAGGACAGGATCTCGACCGTGGAAAGAAATTCGGAGAGCGTCGATCGGGTCTGCGCTTCCATGGTGGCGCCCTCCTGCGCTCTGTTCTCAGAGCACTTCGATCACATGTTCCTGGGCACGCGCCATCAGCCAGTCGTCACGCAGCAGGCGGCGCACTTCGGCGGCGGTGTCTTCATCCAGTCGCGCCGGATGCTTCGCATTGACGGCAAAGATTTCGAAGTACGCGCCATCCGGCGAGGGGAATGGCCCGAGCAGGTCGCCCGGCGCGGCATTGAAAACCTTCGCTTCGATATCCGGCTTGAGCGCGCCGCGCATCACCTTGCCGATCACGCCGCCGCGCTCGCGCGTGTCCGCCACGGAATGCTCGTGCGCCAGTTCCGCGAAGAGCTCCGGCTCATCCTGCAGCACGGCAATCATCTCGCGCGCCTTGCCATCGGCATCGAGCACCATATGGCTGATCTCCACGCTGTCGAAGCGCGGCGAGTTCAAGAAGAAAAACTCGCGCACGGCCTCGTCGCTGCAGACGCTTGCCATCATCTTGTCCTGGTACAGCCCGTCGACGATGAAGGCTTCGAAGTCGTCGAGGCCAATCTTCAGCGCATCGAGATAGTGGTTCATGTCGGCGGCGCGATGCAGGCCCTGCACGCGGCGGAACTGGTCGGCGCGCTCCTGAATCTCTTCGTCGGAAATTCTCAGGCCCTGCTTCTTCGCCGCGCGCACGGTGAGCTTGTCGCGCACCATCTGCTCGACCAGGCTCTCGAACTGGCCCGCGAGCTTCAGTGCGCGGACGAAACTTTCCGTATCGATCACTTCATCGTCGATCCGCACGATCGCTGTCATCGCTTGCATCCTTTCCGCATGGGCACGGCACGCAGCCGGCCCCGGTGTTGATCCGCCGTACGCTTCCACTTTAGGCGCAAAACCCCGGCTGGCAAGCCGGTCCTGTCGTGAACACGAAATGCTGCCGCAGCGACATGCGCGCTGCTTGCCTGCCGTTACGGCAAGGCGCCGAAATCCGGGGCAGCATAGGCAGTTGGTTGCTGGTCCGCGTCGTAGGCGGCCTTCTGCTCCGGCGTCATGCGCTTGCCGACGATGACGACATGCTGCATGGCTTCGTCGGCCGCGGCGGGAGCAGAGGCGGCAGCGGCCGGCTCGACGGCGAAGACCACCGATGCGGCTTCGATCTCTTCGACGGACGACTCGGGTGCGGCGACGGAATGAAAACGGCTGGCCGCGGCGCCCATGGCGGCAAGGATCAGGACGATGCGGGCGGCTTTGCTGACGGTGGCGTTCATGGACTTCCTCTCGGTGCGGTCGGTGGTCTGCGTCGCCGTCGCTGCGGTGACGCCTGTGATCGCACTAGTGCATGCGGTGTGCCATGTGGTGCGCCGACTTCGGCAAAGCGCGGCAAGACATTGAATTCATTCGGCTTTCACGGGAACTCGATATGCCTGTGGCGATGTGCCGGAGAACTCGGCTGTCGGGCGCGGCCCAACAGTGCGCGGGCAGCGTGCCGGATTCGTGCAGACACTTCGGGTTGTCTGCTAGCATCCTTGCACCGATTCATCGATTCCCCATCCGCATGCGCATGCTCATCCGCGACGCCACCCCCGACGACGCTGCCGCCATCGCAGCCATCTACAACCACTACGTGCTCACCACCACGATCAGCTTCGAGGAAGAGGCCGTGACGGCCGACGACATCGCCCAGCGCATCGCGAAGGTACGGCAGGCCGGACTGCCGTGGCTGGTCCTCGATAGCGACGGCGTGCTGGCGGGCTATGCCTACGCGACCAAATGGCGCGAACGCTCGGCCTATCGCTTCTCGGTGGAATCCAGCGTCTATTTGCGCGATGGGCAATCCGGCAAGGGTCTCGCCCGGCCGCTCTACGAAGCGCTGCTCGCGCGCCTGCGTGCGGCGGAGGTCCACGCGGTCATCGCCGGCATCGCGCAGCCCAACGAGGCGAGCGTGCGGCTGCACGAGCGGGTCGGCTTCGAGCGCGTGGCGCTGTTCAAGGAAGTGGGGATGAAGTTCGGACGCTGGCTCGACGTGGGCTATTGGGAGCTGCGCTTCTAGGGACAGATGCCGGCCTGGTAGTGGCCCGGCGCGGTCTGCTTCAGCGTGGTGACGGTTCCTGCATTGTCCAGGCCGATGAACTGGTCCGATCCCGTGGCGCGCGCGAGGAAGAACCAATCGTAGGCTCGGCCGGCGCGGACATGCTCCGCATTCGACGCCGTGAAGCACTGCGGCAGCCGCATCGGTGGCGGCGGCGACGTGCGGCCCGCGATGCGATCGATCATGCCCTTCACCGCGCGCATCTGGCGGCCGTTCTTGTTCGCGTAATCGGGATCGTCGCGCTCGAAGTCGAGCCAGTTCCAGCAGGCGTTCGGATTGGCCGGCGTGGCACTCGTCTGCGGATACAGCACGATGAGCCCGTTGCTGTCGGCCCAGGCGTTGTAGCCGCCGTGGCGGATGAAGGCATCGCGCACTTCCTCGGTGTTCTGCGCGCATCCGTGGAAGGCGATGTGCAGCCTGCACGTGCGCCCCTGGTCGCAGGTCTGCGGAATGTAGGCGTAGCCGCGTTCGGCCATGCCATGTTCGACCGGACGGCGATCTTCGAAGAACTCGCTCTGATCGAATTCGATCATGCGGCCTGCCGGTCCCGCGTTCGATTTCGGGCGTAACTCGTCTGCGTAAATCCACTTCAGCAGCTCACCCGCCGCATCGACGCCGCAGTCGTTCATGTACGGCGAACCCAGCTTGCCGCAGGCGTTGCCGTAACCGTCGGTGGGAAAGGCATGCTGGGCCGGCACGTCGTTGCGCAGGATGATGTTCTCCGGCGTGCCGAGCCGCGCGTAGTAGTCCGCGAGGTCGCGCATCACCGGCGACGGCACCACGCTGTCGCGCGTGCCGCTGAACAGCCAGAGCCGCTGGCGCGCGAGATGAGAAGGCGAATCGATCTTGCCGGCCTGCGCATCGCGCTCGGTGACCGCGACGAGCTTGTCGAGCGCGGTCCCGCCCGCCTTGACCTGGCAGTTCGCGAAGGAGAAGAAGCTGGTGCAGCTGCAGCGCGTGGTGGCGATGCCGAGATCGCCCTGCGCGCAGTAGTACGGCCCGCCGGCCACGATGCCTGCGCCTTTGATGATGGACGAATAGGCAACGCTGACCTGCACCGCCATGAAGCCGCCCGAAGACAGGCCGGAAACCGAGGTTTCGTCGAGGTCGATGCGGAAGGAAGGCAATGCGACCGGCGCGGCACGCGCGGTGACGGCGGCAGCGACGATCAGAAGCGCAAGCAGGAGAATGAGCCGGGCAACGGTCGCAAGCTGCATGCGGAGCGGGAAAAGCCTGTTGGTCGTGGGATGAAGGGGTGGAACCGGGAGATGGACCGGCGATGCGGGCGCACCAGAGGAAGTCTCAAGGCGGCCGCCGATCGAATGGGCGCCGGAATCGCGGTCCTCCACTGTTCTCAGTTTTCATCCCACGGCCAACAGGCTTTAATTCTTTGACTGTATCCAACGGGATGGTTCGCGCGATTGCGGTCGCTCAAGGATACGGCGCATCGCACAAAATTGCGTGCAAGGGAGTTGCGCGCGAAAGGAAAATGTGAAGCAAGCCGATAGGCCGGATTCTGTTACGACGGTTGCCCGTTATGACAGCCATTCCTCTAGGCCGTGAATTGCTTCACGGCTCAAGCTTCCTACCCGCACGCTCCGCGGACCGCCTCATCGCGTGCCTATTTGGAATTGCTCCGGGTGGAGGTTACCGCGTTTCACCCTTTGTAACGCAGGGAGCGGCTTTCGCCCTCCCCGGTCCCAAAGACTCGTCTCTGTGGCCCTATTCCTCGCCTTATGTATTCGGCGGACGGCCGTTAACCGTCACCCTGCCCTGTGGAGTCCGGACCTTCCTCCCGTCGTCTTGCGACGACCAGCGGCTGCCTGGCTTGCATCACCGCGGCATTGTAGCGCGTTGTAGCGCATGGCACCGCACAACGATGGTCGTTGTGTTTTCTGCTAGCGTATGCGCTTTTCCTCGAAGGAGCCTGCCATGACCGTGTCCCGCAACGGTGGACAGATATTGGTCGATGCCCTGCGCGTGCACGGCGTCGACACTGCCTTCGGCGTGCCGGGCGAAAGTTATCTCGCCGTGCTCGATGCCCTGCACGACGCGCCGATCCGCTTCATCGTCAATCGCCAGGAAGGCGGCGCGGCCTTCATGGCCGAAGCCTATGCGAAGCTGACCGGCAAGCCGGGCATCTGCTTCGTCACGCGCGGCCCCGGCGCGACCAATGCGGCCATCGGCGTGCACACCGCGCAGCAGGACTCCACGCCCCTCATTCTCTTCATCGGCCAAGTGGGCAACGACTTCGTCGAGCGCGAAGCCTTCCAGGAGATTGACTATCGCCGCATGTTCGGCACCATGGCGAAGTGGGTGGCGCAGATCGATCGCGCCGACCGCATTCCGGAATACCTCGCGCATGCCTTCCAGGTCGCCACCAGCGGGCGCCAGGGACCGGTGGTGCTCGCGCTGCCCGAAGACATGCTGGCCGCCAGCGCGACGGTGCCCGACACGCGCCGCTACGTACCGGTGCAGGCGGCGCCCGCGCCGGCACACATGGCGCAGCTGCGCGACATGCTCGCCGCAGCGAAGCGCCCGCTCGTGCTGCTCGGCGGGTCGGGCTGGAACGCGGATGCCTGCGCCGACGTGCAGCGCTTCGCTGAAGCGAATCACCTGCCGGTTGCCTGCGCCTTCCGCTTTCAAGACCTGCTCGACAATCGCCATCCGCACTACATCGGCGACGTCGGCATCGGCATCAATCCGAAGCTGGCGGCGCGCATCAAGGCTGCCGATCTCGTCCTCGCCATCGGCCCGCGCCTGGGCGAGATGACGACGAGCGGCTACTCGCTGCTCGACGCGCCCGTGCCCGCACAGCGGCTGGTGCATGTGCATGCGTCCGCCGAAGAACTCGGCCGCGTCTATCAGGCCGAGCTGATGATCAACAGCGGCATGAGCGCTTTCGCCGCCGCACTGGCCGCACTCGAACCGGTCGATGCCGCGGCATGGCGCGACAGCGTGCGCGAGGCGCGTGCGGAACTGGATGCCTGGCAGGCCGAGCCGCCGGTGTTCCGCGATACGCCGGCCGCGTTGAATCTCTGGCAGGTCGTGCAGACGCTGGCGCAGACGCTGCCGCCCGATACCATCCTCACCAACGGCGCCGGCAACTTCGCGACCTGGGCGCATCGCTTCTGGCGCTACGGCGGCCTGCGCACGCAGCTCGCACCGACCTCCGGCGCCATGGGCTACGGCGTACCGGCCGCGGTCGCGGCAAAGATCGCGGCGCCGGAACGGACCGTGCTCAACTTCGCCGGCGACGGCGATTTCATGATGAACGGCCAGGAGCTCGCCACGGCCGTGCAGTATCGGGCCGGCGTGCTCTTCATCGTCTTCAACAACGGCATGTACGGCACCATCCGCATGCATCAGGAGCGCGAATTCCCGGCGCGCGTGTCCGGCACGCTGCTGCAGAACCCCGACTTCGCCGCACTGGCCCGCGCCTACGGCGCCTCCGGCGAGCGCGTAGAGACGACGGCCGACTTTGCGCCCGCGCTGCAGCGCGCGCTCGACCACATCGATGCAACGGGTTTGCCGGCCCTGATCGAGCTGCGCTACGACGCCGAATTGATCACGCCGAACGCCACGCTTGGCGCCATTCGCAGTGCGGCGCAGGCCGCCGGTCGCTGACCGCACTGCGGCGTGCCGTACGGAACGGCACGCTGCGCAAGAATTTTTCGCGCAATCTACGGTCTGTAGTGCAGTGATTCCCGCAGCGGAGGCTGCGGCCTGCGCGTGCGCGGCCGTGGCCCGCGACAACTTCTTGGCATATGGCACTTGTTTCCATCACGGAAGCGGCGAAGCTGGTGCGCCGCAATCGGTCCACCTTGTACCGCGACATCGAGCGTGGCCGTTTGAGCAAGACGATCACGCCTGAGGGCGAAACGCAGATCGACACCGCCGAGCTGCTGCGCGCCTATGGCCGCCTGTATTCGGGCGATGAGGAAAACGGCGACGACGTTGCCCAGGCACGCACCCGCATCGCCATTCTTGAGGAACGCACCCGTTCGCTGGAGCGCGCGCTGCAGCTGGAGGCCGAACTGCGCCGGGTGAAGGACCAGGTCACCAACGAATTGCGCGCCCGCCTTGCGGACAAGGACAACGTCATCAAGGTGCTGGAGAGCAAGGTGCTGTTCCTCGAATACGACAAGGAAGTCGAGGCGCTCCAGCCTGAACGACAAGACAAGGAAAGCAAGGAGGCGCGCGCGCCGCAGGAAGACCTGTCAGGCAAGCAGAGCCGCGAGCCGGCTGTGCCCGTCGAGCGTGCTGCGTCAACCGTCGCGAAGACATCGGCGGAGGAGCCGGTGAAGGCGGCAGACCCGACGCCTGCGGACGAAC
>SPQI01000046.1 GCA_004570315.1 Oxalobacteraceae bacterium OM1
CCGCAAGGCGGTGACAAGCCGCTGCCCGGCGCCTTTCCCTCGCTGTTCGAGAACACGGCCTTGAACCACGCCGCCGCCCGCACCGCTTTCCTCGACTACGTGACGGGCGTGCACAAGAGCGGCGCGATGAGCGGCCCGCAGGGCGCCTCGCTGCTCGCTTACCTGCGCGACCAGGCGCCGGCCGGCACGCTCACCGACGAGGACCGTCACGCGGTCGACCTGCTGATCAAGGTGTTCGATGCGGTGTTCCGCGACAAGAACATCCCGGCCGAGATCACCGCGCTGATCGGTTCGCTGCAGGTGCCGGTGCTGAAGGCGGCGCTGCTCGACAAGGAATTCTTCTTCAAGGCCGATCATCCGGCGCGCCGAGTGATCGATCTGATGGCGCGCCTGGCGCTCGGCTGGCATCGCGCCGCCGGCGCGGAGGATCCGGTCTACCAGATCATCTTGCGCAACGTGAAGCGCATCTATTCCGATCAGCGTGCCGGCGCCTTCGCCGAAGCGGAAGCCGAACTCGACGCCTTCACCCGCAAGGAGGAGGCGAACGCGGCCGAAGCGCTCTCGTCGCCGATCTCGCAGGCGCTGCGCAAGGAAAAGCGGCTGCAGGCGGCCAAGGAAGCCAGGCACCTGGTAGCGCTGCGCATCGGCACCGGCGAAGTGGCGGCCTTCGTCGAGACCTTCCTCGAAGACCGCTGGGTGTCGGTGCTGACGCTGGCCTACAGCGTGCGGGACGAGAAGCCGCAGGCGGTGCAGAGCGCGGTGCAGACCATGGACGACCTGATCTGGAGCGTGAAGCCGAAGATCACCGCCGACGAGCGCAAGGAACTGCTCGCGAAGCTGCCGAACATCATCGCGATGCTCAACAAGTGGCTCGACGCGATCAAGTGGAACGAACCGGCGCGTGCCGAATTCTTCAACGAGCTCGCGCGTACCCATGCCTCCATCGTGCGCGCGCCGCTGGACATGTCGCCGCAGCGTCAGGTCGAGCTGGCCATCGAGGCGGCGCAACGGGCTGCCGAGCGCCGGCTGCAGAAACAAGCGGAGCAGGCGGTGCAGGCCGGCGACGGCTTCATGCAGCGGGTGCAGAAGCTGGAGCGCGGCACCTGGGTGGAATTCAAGCAGGCCAGCGGCATTCCGCAGACGGTGAAGCTGGCGTGGGTCAGCCCGATGCGCAGCCTGTTCATCTTCGCCAACCGGCAGCGCCAGGCATCGGTGTCGCTCTCGGACGAACAACTTGCGCAGGCCTTCCGCGAAGGTCGTGCGACGGTGGTACTGGAAGCCGGTGTGGTGGGGCGGGCGCTGCAGGAAGCGCTGGGGGCGAATGGCGGGTCGGTGGAGACGGCGGCGTAGGTCGCTTAGCTTGCGTGATTGCGCCTTGGGGTCTTGGCAGATGCCGACGGAGCATCTCTGGGTTCCCGCCTACGCGGGAACGACAAGGGGTTTATAGCCGCACCAGCATCTCGTCGATTCACTGGCACTCCCGCGAAGACGGGAATCCAGGAGAAGCGGAGAGAGGACAATCGCCAAGCCCCTGAACAGATTCCCTCGCCTTCAAGGGGGTGAGGCAGGGGTTTCGCGGAGCACTGCTCCGCGCCTGCCGAACGGTGCGGGCTTGCAAGCCCGCATTCCGTACTCGTGGGTGGGGATGGGG
The DNA here is from genome assembly GCA_004570315.1 of Oxalobacteraceae bacterium OM1. GTDB lineage: Bacteria > Pseudomonadota > Gammaproteobacteria > Burkholderiales > Burkholderiaceae_D > Noviherbaspirillum. The sequence goes on from SPQI01000046.1 coordinate 1,652, forward strand.
TTCAGCACTTCCCCTGTGCAGACGCCAAAAAAGTGCCGAGGCAGGCGGAACAAGAAGCGCGCTTGTCTGAGCGCAGCGAGTTTGCGCGCTTCCCGCCTGACTCGGCACTTTTTTGGGGACCCGCGCAGCGGGCGGCTGAACCGGGGTCGCCTTTTTTTGGTTACTTTTTTTGGCGAAGCAAAAAAAGTGACCGGCTGCCGGGGCGCCCCCGGCAAAGGTTCTTACGGAGTGGCGCAGGCACTGCAGCACCGAAGAGCCGCACGTTGAAAGACACTGGATTCCGGCGTGCGCCGGAATGACGGCGGTTGTGACAAGCGTCGTCGAGGCATCCCTGGATTCCCGCCTTCGCGGGAATGACAGCGAATAAATCAAACAGCGGAGGCTGGCGCATATCGCCAGAAACAACAGCATGACCACCCAACCCCTAAAATTCGAATCCCCCGACCAGGGCGAAGAACTCGCCCGCGCCGACCTCTACGGCCTGCTTGCCACCCTCTTCTACCAACCCCCGTCGCAAGACCTGCTCACCCAGATCGCCCAGTCCCAACAAGGCGGCACCACCCTCCTCGAGCAAGCCTGGTCCGAACTCGCCAACGCCTGCACGAACGCCAACCCCACCACCATCCGCGACGAATACGAATCCCTCTTCATCGGCGTCGGCAAACCCGAACTGATGCTCTACGGCTCCTACTACCTCTCCGGCTTCCTCATGGAGAAGCCCCTCGCCGCCCTCCGCACCGACCTCGCCAAACTCGGCCTGCAGCGCGACGACGCCATTCCCGAAACCGAAGACCACATTGCCGCCCTCTGCGAAGTGATGCGTTACCTGATCGCCTCCGGCGATCCGGTGCACGCCAACGTCGCCACGCAAAAGCAGTTCTTCGGCACCCACATCCAGCCGTGGGCAAGCGAACTGTGCGATGCCATCGCCGCTCACCCGAAGGCCGTCTTCTACGCCCCGGTGGCCCGTCTGTCCAAAGCCTTCTTCGACATCGAGGCACAAGCCTTCGACATGCTGTGATGCAGCATGCACGCCGCACCGCAACACGATGAATTGTTTTCAACTGGAGCGGCAGAAAGCTTGACGTAAGACAAAGCTGCGTACACTGTGCTACTTTGTACTAAGCAATAAAGCGCCCTGCAGAGCGCAACGCAAGAGGAGACACGCATGGCCGAACAAAACAAATTCGCCCGCCGCAGCCTGTTCGCCGGGCTCGGACTCGCCGTCGCAGCGGGCATCGCTGCGAAATTCGCGCCCAAGTCCGTCATTCCTGCCTCCGCCGAGCCGGCGCCCGCCGAGCCTGAAGGCGACGGCTACCGCCTGACCGAACACATCAAGAAGTACTACCGTACCACCCACCTCTGACCCGATCAGGGAGACCACCATGCTATTGACTCGCAAAGAGCAGGCAGGCGCGCGTACGCCTGCAAGCCGCTTTTCGTCCAGCCTCACCGACACGCTGGCACGCGCGCTGCCCACGATGGATCGCCGCAGCTTCCTCAAGCGTTCCGGCATCGGCATCGGCGCCGGCATCGCGGCGACGCAGCTCAATCTCATCCAGAAGGCGAAGGCCGCCGACGGCGACAAGGCCGCGGGCACGAAGCTCGAAGTGAGGCGCACCGTCTGCACGCACTGCTCGGTGGGCTGCGCGGTCGATGCGGTGGTGGAAAACGGCGTGTGGGTGCGCCAGGAGCCGGTGTTCGATTCGCCGATCAACCTCGGCGCGCATTGCGCGAAAGGCGCGGCGCTGCGCGAGCACGGCCATGGCGAGTACCGCCTGAAATATCCGATGAAGCTGGTCGACGGCAAGTACCAGCGCATCAGCTGGGACCAGGCGCTCAACGAGATCTCCGCCAAGATGCTGGAGATGAAGAAGGCCACCGGTCCGGATTCGCTGTTCTTCGTCGGCTCGTCCAAGCACAACAACGAGCAGTCGCAGCTGCTGCGCAAGTTCGTGTCTTACTTCGGCACCAACAACTGCGACCACCAGGCGCGCATCTGCCACTCCACCACCGTGGCCGGCGTCGCAAACACCTGGGGCTACGGCGCGATGACCAACAGCTACAACGATATGCAGAACGCCAAGGCGATCATGTATATCGGCTCCAACGCGGCCGAGGCGCATCCGGTGTCGATGCTGCACATGCTGCACGCGAAGGAGACCGGCGCGAAGGTCATCGTGGTCGATCCGCGCTACACCCGCACGGCGGCGAAGTCGGACCAGTACGTGCGCATCCGCTCGGGCTCGGACATCCCTTACCTCTACGGCCTGCTGTACCACATCTTCAAGAACGGCTGGGAAGACAAGAAGTACATCAACGACCGCGTCTACGGCATGGACAAGATCCGCGACGAGGTCATGAAGTGGACGCCGGAGAAGGTCCAGGAAGCCTGCGGCGTACCGGAAGCGGAAGTGTTCAAGGCGGCCGAGACGCTGGCGAAGAATCGCCCGTCCACGGTGGTGTGGTGCATGGGCCAGACCCAGCACTCGATCGGCAACGCGATGGTGCGCGCCTCCTGCATCCTGCAGCTGGCGCTCGGCAACGTCGGCGTCTCCGGCGGCGGCACCAACATCTTTCGCGGTCACGACAACGTGCAGGGCGCGACCGACGTCGGCCCCAACCCGGATTCGCTGCCGGGCTACTACGGCCTCTCGACAGGCGCATGGAAGCACTGGGCGAACGTGTGGGGCGTGGACTACGAGTGGATCAAGAAGCAGTACGCCTCGCAGGCGATGATGGAGAAGTCGGGCACGACCGTGTCGCGCTGGGTCGACGCGGTGCTCGAAAAGAACGACCTGATCGACCAGGACAACAACGTCCGCGGCATGATTTTCTGGGGCCATGCGCCGAACTCGCAGACGCGCGGCCTCGACATGAAGAAGGCGCTCGACAAGCTCGACCTGCTCGTCGTGATCGATCCCTATCCGTCGGCGACTGCGGCGATGGCCGCGATGAAGGTCGATGGCCAGGAGCTGAATCCGAAACGCGCCGTGTACCTGCTGCCGGCTGCGACGCAGTTCGAGACTTCGGGTTCGGTGACCGCGTCCAACCGCTCGCTGCAGTGGCGTGAAAAAGTGATCGAGCCGCTGTTCGAATCGCGCACCGACCACATGATCATGTACCAGCTGGCCGAGAAGCTCGGCTTCGGCAAGGAACTGGTCGCCAAGCTCAAGCTCGTGCCCGGCAAGGGCGGCATGATGGAACCGGAGCCGGAATCCATGCTCCGCGAAATCAATCGCGGCAACTGGACCATCGGCTACACCGGCCAGTCGCCGGAGCGCCTGAAGGCGCACATGCGCAACATGCACCTGTTCGACGTGAAGACGCTGCGCGCGAAAGGCGGCAAGGATCCGGAGACCGGCTACGACCTGACCGGCGACTACTTCGGCCTCCCCTGGCCGTGCTACGGCACGCCGGAGCTGAAGCATCCCGGCACGCACATCCTCTACAACACCAACCAGCACGTGATGGACGGCGGCGGCAACTTCCGCGCCAACTTCGGCGTGGAGAAGGACGGCGTCAACCTGCTGGCCGAAGACGGCTCGCATTCCGCAGGTTCGGAGCTGACCACCGGCTATCCGGAGTTCGACCACATCCTGCTGAAGAAGCTGGGCTGGTGGGACGACCTCACCGACGAAGAGAAGAAGGCGGCCGAGGGCAAGAACTGGAAGACCGACCTGTCGGGCGGCATCCAGCGCGTGTGCCTGAAGGTGCATGGCGTGCACCCGTTCGGCAATGCGAAGGCGCGTGCCGTGGTGTGGAACTTCCCCGACCCGGTGCCGCTGCACCGCGAGCCGATCTACGGCACCAAACCTGACCTCGTCGCCAAGTATCCGACGCACGACGACAAGAAGGCCTTCTGGCGCCTGCCGACGCTGTACAAGACGGTGCAACAGAAGAACGTGGAGCAGAAGCTGTACGAAAAATTCCCGATCATCCTCACCTCCGGCCGCCTGGTTGAGTACGAGGGCGGCGGCGAGGAGACGCGCTCCAATCCGTGGCTGGCCGAACTCCAGCAGGACAACTTCGTGGAGATCAACCCGAAGGCGGCCAGCGACCGCGGCATCCGCAACGGCGAGTATGTGGTCGTGTCGACGCCGACCGGCGCGCGCCTGAAGGTGAAGGCGCTCGTCACGCCGCGCGTGGGTGAGGACACGGCCTTCATTCCGTTCCACTTCTCCGGCTGGTGGCAGGGCAAGGACATGCTCGAGTACTACCCGGAAGGCGCACATCCGGTGGTGCGCGGCGAGGCGGTGAATACCGCGACGACGTACGGATATGACTCGGTGACGATGATGCAGGAAACGAAGACGACGATCTGCAACATCGAACGCTTCGTCGCATAAGGGAGCTGACATGGCACGCATGAAATTCATTTGCGACACCGAGCGCTGCATCGAATGCAACAGCTGCGCGACGGCGTGCAAGAACGAACACGAAGTCCCGTGGGGCGTGAACCGTCGCCGCGTGGTGACCGTCAACGATGGCGTCATCGGACAGGAGAAGACCATTTCGGTGGCCTGCATGCACTGCTCCGACGCGCCGTGCATGGCGGTCTGCCCGGTCGACTGCTTCTACCGCACCGACGAAGGCGTGGTCCTGCACAACAAGGACGCCTGCATCGGCTGCGGCTACTGTTCCTACGCCTGCCCCTTCGGCGCGCCGCAGTTCCCGTCCACCGGCACCTTCGGCCTGCGCGGCAAGATGGACAAGTGCACCTTCTGCGCCGGCGGCCCGGAAGAGAACGGCTCGAAGGAAGAGTTCGAGAAGTACGGCCGCAACCGCCTGGCCGAAGGCAAGCTGCCGGCCTGTGCCGAGATGTGCTCGACCAAGGCGCTGCTCGGCGGCGACGGCGACGCGATCGCGGACATCTTCCGCACCCGCGTCATGCGTCGCAGCAAGGGCAGCGAAGTCTGGGGCTGGGGCACTGCGTACGGCAAGGCGCCGAATGCGGATGCGAAGGCGCCCGAAGGAGGCAAGAAATCATGATGCGCGTGCTCCTCCTGGCATTGCCGCTCCTGCTGGCCGCCTGCGGCGAAAAGGCGCAGATCAAGTCCGCCGACACCACCAACCGCGGCGACACGCCGCCGTGGCAAGGCGCGAAGAACGAGTTCGTCGCCAAGGGCTGGAAGGCCGGCGACCAGGCGGCGTGGGAAGCGCAGATGCGCACGCGCTCGCTGACACAGAACGAGTACAACAAGGTGAATTGACTGCGGCGGCGCCAAGCCAACGTCAACGCATAAAGGAAGTCCCTCCCCTTTCAAGGGGACGTAGCAGGGGTTTCGCAACGCATGCGTTGCGCCTGCGGAGTCTGAGCCGCTTGCAAGCGGCGAAGTGGAAAGGTTGTAAGCGTACGTTCCCTCCCCTTGAAGGGGAGGGAGTCAGCCGAGGCGGCGCGGAAAGCGCCTCCAGAATGGCAGATGAGGGCAAACTCATGAAAACTTGGATTACAACCCTCGCGCTTGGCCTGTCGCTCGCGACAGGCGCGGCGCTCGCGCAAAATGCGCCGCAGCCTGCACCGGCGGCCGCGCCGGGCGCACCCAACGTCGAATCGGTCGACATCCTGAAGCAGAACCAGGCCGAACGCAGCTTGGTCCAGCCGGGCAACAATGCGCCGACCTGGCGCATCGTCAAGGAAGGCACGAACAATTATTCGAGCCTGCCGGCGCGCGAGGCCGGCGTGCTGATCCAGGCGCGGACGCAATTCCCCGGCCAAGACCACGCCACCACCGCCGGTGAAGCCTGGCGCCGCTACCGCAACGGCCCGCTCACCAACTACGGCGGCTGGCTGCTCATCCTCGCCCTCGCCGCCGTGGCCGCGCTGTACTTCGTGAAAGGCCCGATCAAGACCCATGCACCGGCCACCGGCCGCCTGATCGAGCGCTTCACGGCGCTCGAGCGCCTGACGCACTGGTCGGTCGCGATCAGTTTCCTGGTGCTGGCGGTGTCCGGCCTGACCATGCTGTTCGGCAAACATGTGCTGATGCCGGTGCTCGGCCACACCTTGTTCGGCTGGCTGACTTACGCGCTCAAGACCGTCCACAACTTCGTGGGCCCGCTGTTCCTGGTGTCGACGCTGGTGTTCTTCGTGCTCTACGTGAAGGACAACATTCCGAGCCTCGTCGACGTCAAATGGCTGGCCCGCCTCGGCGGCGCCGTCGGCAAGGAACATCCGAGCTCCTACCGCTTCAACGGCGGCGAGAAGGTCTGGTTCTGGGGCGGCCTGACGCTGCTGGGCCTCGTCGTCAGCGCCTCGGGCTTCGTGCTCGACATGATCGTGCCCGGCATCGACTACACGCGCGGCAACATGCAGGTCGCCAACATCATCCACCTGATCGGCGCAGTGCTGTTCATGGGCGGCGCGATCGGCCACATCTACATCGGTACGGTCGGCACTGAAGGCGCCTACGAAGGCATGCGTACCGGCTACGTCGACGATGCCTGGGCGCGCGAGCACCACGACCTCTGGTATGCGCAGGTCGAGCGCGGCGAAATTCCGCGCGTGCGCAGCCAGGATGCCGCCGCTGCGCCGGTGCAGCCGAAGACCGTTTGAGGAGGATTGCATGAATCGTTTCCTGTTCGCCATCGCCGCCGCCGCAGTCTCCGCGTCGGCCTTCGCCAAGCTGCCGCCGCCGTCCGACGAGGCCAAGGCCGCCGCCGACCTCGCCAAGCAGAAAGCCGCCTGGGGCGACAAGGTCGCCGCCTACAAGCTCTGCCAGGCGCAGGACAAGCTCGCCGCCCAGTACCTGAAGGAAAAAGGCGCGAAGAAGCCGGCCGTCGAGACGCCGCCGTGCACCGATCCCGGACCGTTCGTCGCCGCACAACCTGCTGCGCCTGCAGCACCGGCCGCAGCCGCTGCCCCGGCGCCCGCACCGCAATCCGCCCAGGCGTCCGCGCCGGTCAAGAAATAACGCGCTTGCGGGAACGCACGGTCGGCTTTCGCTGACCAAGCGTTACCGCCTGCGCCACTGCACGCACGATCATGCCCAGCCGCCCCATCCTGTCGAACGCCGCCGCGCCGCTCACGCAGCAAGTGGAGGTGATGGACGAACGCGGCCGCCTTTCCACGATCTCGATTCCCGCCGAACGGCCGCTGACGGTCTACGTCGACAAGCGCGAGCTGGTCACGCTCATGACCCTCGGCGGCGCGCCCGAATTCCTCACGCTCGGCTATCTGCGCAACCAGCGGCTGGTGAAGTCCATCGAGGAAGTGGCCTCCATCCAGGTGGATTGGGATGTGAATGCGGTGGCGGTGAAGACGGTCAACGGCATCCGCGACATCGAGGAACGCACCTCGAAGAAAGTGGTAACCACCGGCTGCGGCCAGGGCTCGGTGTTCGGCGGCTTGATGGATGAAGTCGATCAGATCGTGCTGCCATGCGAGGCGCGCCTGCGGCAGTCCACGCTTTACAAAATCGTCGACACCATCCGCACCCAGCAATCCATTTACAAGCAGGCCGGCTCGGTGCACGGTTGCGCGCTGTTCTCGTCCGAGGGTGAGATGCTGTACTTCGTGGAAGACGTCGGCCGCCACAACGCGGTGGACTCCATTGCGGGCCGCATGTGGCTCGACGGCCTCGAAGGCGGCGACAAGATCTTCTACACCACCGGCCGCCTGACCTCGGAGATGGTGATCAAGGGCGCGCAGATGGGCATCCCCTTCCTGCTCTCGCGCTCGGGCACCACGCAGATGGGCCACATGGTCGCGGAGAAGCTCGGCATGACGCTGCTGGCGCGCTGCACCGGCAAGCATTTCCTCGCACTCACCGGGAAAGAACGCCTGGTGATGGAGCCGCATCTGGCCGACGTGCTGCGGGTGGCCTGAGCCCGCACTCGCGCATACGCAACACCGGGCGGCACCGGCTTTGCAGTAACATCCCGCCATGCCCCTTCTTTCCGCCATCCACGACGCCTTCGGCCTGCTGCTCTCCGGCGACGCTGCGCTGTGGCGCATCATCTGGGTCTCGCTGAAGACGACTTTCGTCGCACTGCTCATCGCCGCGCCGCTCGCCGTGGCCGCGGGCTACGCCATCGCCGTGCATAAGTTCCCCGGCCGCCGCCTCGTCACCTGGCTGGCGCAGGCCTCGCTCTCGCTGCCCACCGTGTTGATCGGCCTGCTGCTCTACCTGCTGCTGTCGCGCCAGGGGCCGCTGGGCGGGCTGCATTGGTTGTTCTCGCAATCCGGCATCATCGCCGGGCAGGTACTGATCGCGATTCCGGTATTGGTCGCTTTCTCGCTCGCCGCCGTGCAGGCCGCCGATCCGCGCCTCGCGGAAACCGCGGTGACGCTCGGCGCCTCGCGCTGGCGCGTCATGTTCACCGTGCTGCACGAGGCGCGCTTCGGCGTGATGGCGGCGCTCATCAACGGCTTCGGCCGGGTCGTCTCGGAGATCGGCTGCGCGATCATGGTGGGCGGCAACATCGCGGGCGAGACGCGCACCATCACCACGGCCATTGCCCTGGAAACCAGCAAGGGCGAGTTTGCGCAGGGCATCGCGCTGGGCATCGTGCTGGTGGTCATCGCGCTGGCCATCAATGCGGCGCTGCTCTTCGTGCAGGGTGATCCGCGCGTGGCGCGAGGTGCGGCATGAGCGCCTTGCTGGAATTGCGCGGCCTGCAGAAGCGCTTCGGCGAGCGCCTGCTGTTCGACATCGACAGTCTGGTGCTGCAGCCCGGCAGCGCCTATGTGCTGACCGGCCTGAACGGCGCGGGCAAGAGCACGCTGCTGCGCGTGCTCGCCGGCCTGGAGCCGGCCCTCTGCGGCGAGTTGCGCTTCGTTGGCCAGCTTGCCGCGCTGTCGCCCTATCCGCAGGCGATGCGCGAGGCCATCGTCTACGTGCACCAGCATCCGGTCATGTTCGCCACTTCGGTCTTCGACAACATCGCCTACGGGCTGAAGGCGCGCGGGCTGCCGCGCGGCGAGATCGTGCAGCGTGTGGATGCCGCGCTCGCCTGGGCCGGCGTCGAGCACCTGCGCGACAGCAAGCCGCGCACGCTGTCCGGCGGCGAGAAACAGCGCATCGCGCTGGCGCGCGCGAAGGTACTGGAGCCGAAGCTGCTGCTGCTCGACGAGCC